>DAORKK010000309.1:0-3334 GCA_035439525.1 Chitinophagaceae bacterium | reverse complement strand
TATTTATGGCGGCACCTTTATTGAAAGAACATCCGGGCCTGGTGATAAACAATATCAAAGTCGCTGATTATTACCGCTATCATATTTTAAAACTACTGGATCCGACCAGCCCCACTTATATAAAACCACAGGCAAAAGGAGGTGGTCCGAATCAGATCCTCGTGGAATTTGGTGCATTGGCGGTTTCCATGTTTTATATTCCTGAAATACTTTTTGACCCATTGACAAAAGAACAGCAGGACATGCTCGCCGCTACCATGATCAGCTATGGTGATGGAAAGACGGTGCCTTCCAACTGGAAGTTCTTCAACATTTTCGTACTGAGTTTTTTCAAAGCGCATGGCTATGCTGTCAATGAGTTATTATTAAAGGAGTACCTGGATAAATCACTCGAACATTACCGGGGTAATGGCTGGTACAATGACAACCCGGCCTATGATTATTACAGCATGTGGGCTTTTCAGATGTATGGACCGGTCTGGGCGGAATATGTTGGAAAAAAGTATTACCCGGAGTATGCGGCAAAGTTTATGAAGAACTTCAGTGAGGTAAAAGATAACTACCCCTACCTCTTCGGTCGTGATGGCAAGATGGTAATGTGGGGACGGAGTATGACGTATCGGATTGGTTCGGTTGCACCATTATCATTGATGGGACTGGAGAATGATCCGTCTGCCAATTATGGATGGATGCGCCGGATTTCTTCAGGAGTCTTACTTCAGTTTTTGCAACATCCGTATTTTATGAAGGACCGTGTTCCCACACTTGGTTTCTATGGAGCTTTTGAACCCGCCGTTCAATCCTATAGTTGCCGGGGCAGTGTGTACTGGATGGGTAAAGCCTTTGTCTCCCTGTTGTTGCCAGAAACCAATCCCTTTTGGTCCGCTGTTGAAAATGAAGGTCCGTGGGAAAAGGACATGAAAAAAGGACAGGTGTACAACAAATTCCAGGATAGTTCGCATATCCTGATCACGGACTATCCCAATATTGGCGCAGCTGAGATCCGGGCCTGGTGCAATGTGAAAGCCATTGGGGCCAATGAACCCTTCAGGGCCAGTGAGAATTATAACCGGCTAGCTTACAACAGCGCTTTCCCCTGGCAGTCCGACAGTACAGAAGGGGTGGTGGCGATGAATTATATTTTCCGGAATAAGAAAAATGAATGGGAACCTTTACGGTTATATGCGTTTAAAAATTTTGAGCAGGGTATTTATTACCGGGATGCCACTGTGGAAACTCAGCCGGGTATTCGGCTGCAGCTTGCAGATATTCCTTTGCCGGACGGGATTCTCCGGGTGGACAGGATCAGTGCGGATACAGTAACTGAAATGCGGCTGGGTCATTATGGGTTACCTAACCTGTCTGGTACGATGCGGAAAGAGCAGCGGATGGTAAAAGGACATAAGGTGCAAATCATTGACAATGGAGTGTATCAGCTGGCCATGGTCATGATAAATGCCTGGGAGGATATCTATACTGCAGATGCCAGAGGGATTCATCCGGAAGCCGTTGAAAGCAGCGTAATCAATGTACAGGCAATAACACAAGCCAATATCAGCAATCTAAAATTGTATATCACTGTAATGCTCTGGAAGAAATCCGGTGAACGATGGACGGATAAGGAACTGGTTCCGGTAAAGAAATTTTCTTATGACCGTAAAACCAGCTCGTTAAAAGTGCAGATGCGTCAAATATCCGGCCTGCCCCGGGTGTACCAGGTTTTTTGATGTATAGTAAAGAACTTATTTCACCCGATGTTATTTACTATCCTCCAGGACATATTTATTCTTCTTTATACTGCCTGTATTGCTGAACTGGTTATTTTTCAACCGGTGCAAGGCCCTGACAACATCTTCATAAGTAACCAGGATCATACCGGGGTTACAGTTACTGAACTGATTTTTTTCCAGCAGGGTTTTTTGTACGCCATACAGGCTGATCAGTGGAGTTGATGTTCCGCTGTTGCTGTTTTTTATCCGGTTATTGCTGAACGTGAGATCCGGCCCCATCGTGCTTTCATCATTACCGCCACGGTAGATCGCCAGCAACAGGCCCTGCAGGTTAGTGATGCTGTTGTTACTGATCACGATTTTCTCCGCATTATAATATCCCTTATTGTCTTTTTCTTCGGTCATGTGCAACAATCCGGCATTAAAATCCGTAAAAGTGCAATGGCGGATTATGATACTGTCGGCCACCATGCTCTTATTGGCAAAAATGAAGCTGGCTGTCTGGAATTGCTTTCCCAGGTTTTTGATCTGACTATTCGTGACTTGCAGCGTAAAATGGGAGGAAGGTGCCTGTTTACTGCTGGAGATGAAAGATGAAACCTGCAGGCCCGATGCGTCCAGCCTGAATTTATCTAACTGCAGTTGTCCTTTTCCCTCAACTATAAACAGGCTTTCAATCGGCGAAGAATTGAAAACGGTATATTCGTTGCCCGTACTGCTGATCCGGACCTGTTTGGTAATCAGTAGGGGTTGATCCGTTTTGTATGCTTTACCAGTCAACCTGATGTCTGCCGGCTCATTGGTAGCGAGTGCCTTTATTAAGCTCAGCAGGTCCGGGCAGTTAACCCTTTTCCAGCTGATGGCAGGTTTACTTTTATTTTTGATATACCAGCCTGCACCCGCGGCCAGCCGGGTTTTCTTTTCCACCTGGCTGATCATGCTGATTGCTTTTTTGGCGGGAGCATCATTTCCCTTTGTAAATCCGCCCGGCAGTTGCTGCCGGGATTTAAGATTGACCAGGTTGTTGCTGAATAAGATGCCATCCATCCGGTCATAACTTTTAAAAATGATACTGTCCCGGGTATTGTAGAAGTTATTATTGCTTACGGTTACCTGATCGGGTGGCAATGTCCGTTCTGCATCACTGCCTTCACAGAAAGTGGCCGGAGTACATTCGAAAAAAGTATTTCCGCTGATTACAGCATCCGTTACCTGTACATACCGGTGTGCTGGGGAGTTGGGGATACCGTTCATGACGGCCAGCGGCGAACGGAAATCGGTGCCCCGGCACTGGTAAAATACGTTGTTTAGCACCTGTTGACCTTTGTTGATCACACGGACGCCCCCGCTGCCGGGTTTATTATTGCCCAGGAAATAATTGCCGGATACAATATTGTAATTGCCATGACGTAACACGACCGAGCCCTGGCATTCGCGGAATATATTATTGGTTACTTCGTTACTACCGGATTTGATAGAGACGATTTCTGTTTCCCCATCGCATTGTTCAAAAAAATTCTCCGTGATCTTTGTATTTGAATTGAATTCACAATGCTGGGATACGCCCACCCGTATCATTTCTCCTCCATTGGAAGCCAGCGGTA
>DAORKK010000308.1:0-3340 GCA_035439525.1 Chitinophagaceae bacterium | reverse complement strand
GTGGAAATAGTGGTATTCAGTGCATCATTATAATCCCCGATTATAATATTGATCGTATTGGCAAACTGTGCATCAAGTGTGTCTTTCAGTTCCTGAGCCCCCGCTTTGCGGCGGTCATAGTCGCTGGCGGTACTGCCGGCTTTTCCGTGTATCACAATAAAATTAATATCCTTACTCACACTATTGATTGTTGCCGTAGCGGAAAACATATACGGAAAACGACCGGAAGCCCAATTCGTATAAGCGCTGGAACTGCTGCGCAGCAACCCTCTTGTTCTGATATTGGAAAAAATGGATTTGCGGTAGATGAAGGCGAGTTTTTGTCCGCTGAGCCAGCCATTACCGGTGCCGGTGGTATTGTTGCTGCAAAAGGGAGAGATAAAAAAACCATATTCATTATTGCCCAATGAATCCACCATTCGCCGGAACCGCATACTGTCCACCACTTCCACCATGCCATACAGATCCGCATTCAGGTAACGCAGAATTTTTTTTGCATTGGCCTCCTGCAGATCGTCATTGGAGGGACCGGAAGAAGGATACCCAAACCATTCCATATTCCAGCTTACCACATCGAGTGTGGCGGAACTACTCTGGGCCGTTAAGGTGTTACTGCAATACAGGGACAGATACAAAAGAACAACGGGTAACAATTTTTTCATGCGCAACATTTCTGCCACAAAGGTAAGTCCAAAAACGCAGAACCCTGATGGGGTAACCGGGTACAGGTATTATTCCGAAGCCCGGAAATCGATGACACGCAGCTGCAGGGTTTTAGTGTCATTCCATTCATTTTCATCGATCGTAAAGACCACATCTACCGGGTTGTTGTTTTCGAGTAAGTGGAATTTAGCGGACATCCCGAACCCAATGCCGGTAAGGGTCGTTTGACCTTGTTTTAAGGAGAACCGGATATGTTCTTCTTTTACGATCTTCGAGTAGCCGGTATCGGAGAGTCGCCGGGCCAGGAATACCGGGCGCAGGTTTTCGGGACCGAAGGGTTCCATCTGGCAAAGGATGGAATAAAAAGTGGGGCTGATATCGCTGAGTGTGATGACGGCATCGATAATTATTTCCGGAATAAGCAGACGGGGTTCTATGCTGGCTGCCACTACGGATTCAAATTTTTCACGAAAGGCATCTACCTGCCCGGTTTCCAGCGTCATACCAGCGGCGGCAAAATGACCGCCATAGCCCAGCAGGTGTTCGCGGCAGGCATGGATGGCTTCATATAAATTAAAACCAGGCACACTACGGGCACTGCCGGCTACATAATCACCGGAGCGGGTCAATACAATGGTTGGCCTGTAAAAATGTTCAATCAGCCGGGAAGCCACAATACCCACCACTCCTTTATGCCAGTGTGGCTGGTAAACAAGGGTGGATTTACGGTGCACCCATTCTTCATTCGCGCGGATCGTTTCCAGTGCTTCAATGGTGATGGATTTATCCGCTTCTTTACGATCGGTATTATCACTGTGCAATTGTTCTGCAAAATGGAGGGCTTCGGCTTCTGTTTCGGCGACAAACATCTGCACGGCTTTGCGGGCATCATCCATACGCCCTGCGGCATTCACCCGGGGGGCGATCATAAAAACAAGGTTGGTGATATGCAGTGCTTTGACCGCTCCGCTTAGCCTGGCCAGTGCTTTTATACCAAAGTTGGGTTCCTGGTTGGCTTTGATAAGCCCGTGAAAAGCGAGGATCCGGTTTTCGCCATTCATGGGCACGATATCTGCGGCAATCGCCGTAGCCAGCAGGTCAAGATGAGCATAAGCCGTTTCCGGAGGGAGTTGCATCCGTTCGGCCAACGCACACATGAGTTTAAAACCAACCCCGCAACCACAGAGTTCTTTAAACGGATAATTGCAATCTGTTTGTTTGGGATTCAGAATGGCGACGGCCGGTGGAATGCTTTCATCCGGAAGGTGATGGTCGCATACAATAAAATCGATTCCAAGTCCGGCGGCATAACGGATAAGCTCAGCCGATTTTATGCCGCAATCCAGTGAAATGATCAGGGTAAATCCGTTTTCATGGGCAAAGTCGATACCAGCTTTGCTGACCCCGTACCCTTCCCGGTACCGGTGTGGAATATAAAAATCAAGTGGTTGATGGAACTGACGGAGAAAACGGTACATACTCGCCACAGCGGTGGTGCCATCCACATCATAATCCCCGAAGACCAGTATTTTTTCTGCAGTGGCCACAGCAGTCTGAATGCGATCCACGGCTTTTTCCATATCCTTCATCAGCCAGGGGGAATGCAGGTCTGAAAGTTGCGGCCGGAAAAAAGCTTTTGCTTCCTCAAAGCGTTCAATACCGCGTTGTACCAGGATGCTGCACAAAACAGGGTGTATCGTTAAGGCCTTTTGCAGCAGGGCCGTTTTTGCCGCATTTTCGGCTGGTAATTTCCATCTTTTTTCTAAGGCCATGGGGCAAAAAAATATTTAGCGCAGTAATTAGTATTTCCGGTCAGTCACGAACAGGACCATATCTTCCAGTCCTTTGCGGTAGGGACTATCGGGAAAACTGTGCAGGATATCAAGGGCCTCTTTTTTAAAGGCATTCATTTTTTCAGTGGCATAACGGATACCGCCTGCTGCGGTTACCTGGTCGATCACCCATTTCACTTTTGCTTTGTCCTGGTTATTGTTCTTAACAATATAGATGATCTTTCTCCGGGTTTCCTTATCTGTATTATTCAGGGTATAGATCAGCGGTAGTGTCAGCTTTTTTTCCTTGATATCATTGCCGGTGGGTTTGCCCACATCCTCACTCGCGTAGTCGAAAAGGTCGTCTTTTATCTGGAAAGCCATACCGGTTTTTTCCCCGAAAAGGCGCATTTTTTCGGTTATACCTGCGTCCTGACTCGATGACCAGGCGCCTGCGGCACAGGCCGAAGCCAGTAAAGAAGCCGTTTTATTCCGTATAATCTCGTAATAAATCTCTTCTTTCAGGTTCAGGCTCCGTGCTTTTTCCAGTTGAAGGAGCTCACCCTCACTCATTTTGCGCACGGCATCGGACAGGATATGAAGGATCTGGTAGTCGTTATTGTCGAGCGAAAGCAACAGGCCCTTGGCCAGCAGGTAATCCCCAATCAGCACATTGGCCTTGGCTTTCCAGAGGGCATAAGGAGAGAAAAATCCCCGTCTTTCCATGGAATCATCAACTACGTCATCGTGTACAAGTGTCGCAGTATGAAGGATTTCCACCAAAGAAGCGGCCCGGTAGGCCGGGTCGGAAATAGGGCCGCAGAGTTTGGCGGACAAGAGCACAAACATCGGCCGGAGCTGTTTTCCCTTGCGTTTTACCACATACCGCATGATCCGGTCCAGGA
>DAORKK010000307.1:0-3383 GCA_035439525.1 Chitinophagaceae bacterium | reverse complement strand
GTAAAGAAAAAGATTGACGGCGATGTAGTGATCTTCCAGTGTATTCCCAACGTTTACCGCCAGCAACTGAAAGATATGCGGTATGATCTTACCCGCGCCAACAGCAATATAGCGACTACGGAACAAGGTCCGTCCCAACAAAAACAACCATCCCTGATCAAAAATAGTCTCGGGGATTTTGATGATCAGCTGAATACCGCTTTTCAGCAAATACCGGTTATGCTGACCCGTACATTTTACGACAATTACCTGCTTTACCCGGCTGATAGCTTTGGTAAAGTTCCGCATGCGCCTCCGGAGTGCTGAAACAAACAAACTCCGGTTCAATAAAATAACTTTCATTCAAACAACAATCGAATTCGTATGCGTATAGCTCTTCTGGCTATTGCAGCATTAGTAGCTGTAACTGCCTGTAATACTAAAAATGACTATAAAGAAATCACCAGTAATCCATTCCTCTACTCCAGAACTGTGAAAGAGCTGAACAATGTGGTGATGGAGAATAATTTTGCTCCCATCGTAGCCTCCCGCAATTATCTCTATGCCAATATTGCCGCTTATGAGATCATTGCAGCCGGCTTCCCGGAACAGTACCAGTCACTCGCCGGTCAGGTGAATGGACTGAGTGGCATTCCGGCAGTGCCGGCCGGTCAGGAAATAGATTTTCATTTTGCCAGCATCCTGGCATTCTGCAAACTTGGTGAAGCCGTTACTTTCCCGGAAGGCAGTATGCAGTTTTATGTGGACAGCCTGAAAAAACTCGTGAAGGATCATGGTATGCCGGGTTCCGTATTTAAAAACACGGTTGCTTATGCAGATACTGTAGGAAAAGTGATCCTGGCCTGGAGTAAGAAAGACAACTATGCGCAAACAAGGACCGCTCCGAAATATACGGTGATTGATACCCCCGGCCGCTGGATCCCCACGCCCCCGATGTATGCACAGGCCCTGGAACCGCACTGGAATGATATCAGGCCCGTGGTCATGGACAGTGCCGATATGTTTACCCCGCCTCCGCCCCCGCCATTTGATATCAAAAACAAGAACAGCAAATTTTATACAGAACTCATGGCGGTCAAGAATGCCGGGGATAGTCTCACAGAAGAACAAAAGCATATTGCAGAATTTTGGGATGACCTCGGCACCCGGCTGAATGTATCCGGTCACGTGATGTTTATGACCAAAAAATTCTCTCCCCCCGGTCACTGGATGAATATTGTCGGTATTGCCGCGCAGAAAGCTAAGGTAGACTTTAACGCTACCGTATATGCGTACACGAAAACAGTGATTGCCATGTTTGACGCTTTCATACAATGCTGGGATGAAAAATTCAGAAGTAACCTGATCCGTCCTGAAACGGCGATCAACAAGTATATCGATCCGGAATGGGCCCCTTACCTGCAAACCCCGCCCTTCCCGGAATATACCTGCGGACATAGTACGGTTTCGGCCTCTGCTGCTGAAGCACTGACCAGTGTTTTTGGTGACCATTTCGCCTATACCGATACATCCGAACTGGAGTTTGGCATTAAAAACCGTTCATTCACCTCGTTCCGCCAGGCGGCCATTGAAAATAACTGGGCCCGGTTTTATGGCGGAATACACTATCATAACTCCTGTATTGTAAGTACGGAGTATGGTATTAAAGTGGGGACATTGGTCAACCAGCGTCTCCGGATGAAAAAATAATTACGAAACAAAAACCAACGATTTAACATGAAACAGGTAGCAATCTGCCTGGCAATGATCCTATGGATCAATGCCGGCAATCAACTATATGCACAGGGTTGTGTAGCCATCCGGGGCGTAGCCGGTGTCTGCGGCCGTCCTTCCGACGCCAAAGGATGGGATATGAATATCAATAACCGGTATTTTAAATCCTATAAACATTTTGTAGGCACCGAAGAACAGAAACACAGAGTGGAAAACGGCAGTGAGGTCATCAATCATTCCTATGAACTGGATATCACCGCCACGCGGACGTTCAATGCCCGCTGGTCAGTCGGGATGACCCTGCCCATCATGGCATTTGGTCGTTCTTCTTTATACGAGCATGACCGGCAGAACCGTTACAGTACCCACTCATTTGGTATCGGTGATATCCGGGTGGCAGCTTATCGCTGGATCTTTGATCCCGCCAAATCACACAAAGGGAATGTGCAACTGGGCCTGGGGATCAAACTGCCTACTGGTGTTTATAATTATCAGGATTATTTTTATAAAAAAACAGACTCCAGTATACTGGGACCGGTGGATCAGTCCATCCAACCCGGCGACGGCGGTACCGGTATCAGTGTGGAGCTGAATAGTTTTTACAATTTTAATCACCGCTTAGGCGCTTATGGCAGTTTCTTTTACCTGATCAATCCCCGGGAAGTGAATGGTACGTCCACTTCACGTGGCAGTGCCCCATCGGCCACAGCCATAAAGTACAATACCGATGTCATGAGTGTGCCCGACCTGTTTATGGCCCGTGGTGGACTGAGTTATATGCTGGGGCATGTTACTTTCTCGGGTGGTATCCGTGCGGAAGGGCTTCCTTCCACTGACTTGATCGGTGGAAGTCGCGGATTCAGGAGACCGGGTTATATTATTTCAGCAGAACCTTCTGTGACTTATATGAATAAAAAAGTCAGTTATAACCTGTCAGTTCCCTTTGCCCTGAAAAGGAACCGCACTCAAAGTGATTCCGACAAACGCCGGACCCGGGATACCGGTACGCATGTACAAGGTGATGCGGCCTTTGCCGATTACCTGGTGAGTGTGGGGATGACAATCAGATTTTAACACATAGGTTAAGGATGTTCCCGAAAACCCGCAAAGACTTAGGTATACGACTTTCCTATAGCGGGTCTATCCAATAAGGCTAACATAGGTTGCACATAGAATACAGTATATCTATGTGTAACCTATGTCCCTTTGTGCCTCCTATGTGTTTAACCCGCGGCGAAGCCGCCTTCTGAGCCGCCCACTTTTTCTTTTGTCCAAATAAAACTATCTTTAGAAAGACAACTATTGCTAACGATCGATTGCTTAACCATTATTCATGCAGCAAAGCACGCTGAAAAAACTATCAGAAGTGCTGGGTATCAGTATCTCAACGGTATCCAGGGCCCTGAAAAACCATCCTGATATTTCAGAAAACACCAAGACCCGTGTACGGGAACTGGCCACCGCCCTGGAATATGAACCCAATCATAATGCGGTACAACTTAGAACCCGGCAGAGTCATGTACTGGGCATATTGGTTCCTTCGATTGATAATTACTTTTACGATTCATTCATTGCGGCCGTTGAAGGGATGGCCCGTGAACAGGGGTATTCTGTATTGATCATGCAGTCGCGTGATCAGCTGGACGTGGAAAATGCAAACCTTCATCTGT
>DAORKK010000306.1:0-3386 GCA_035439525.1 Chitinophagaceae bacterium | reverse complement strand
TGCTCTTACCGGCAATGGCTTTAGTAATCCGGGCCAGGAAACCTTCTTTGGTTTTCTTCAACCCTTCGTCGAGGCTTTCCTTTTCTTTCTTACCAAATAGTTTATTAAAAAATCCCATGATTTGAGTATTAAAGGACTAAACACATTATTTTGAAAATTTCATAAAAATTTCACCCCTTCGGGGTTCCCGGAATTCCCCGGTTTTCACTTTCTATAATAATTCCAACCCTTCGGGTTTAAACTCAACTAATTTAAACAACAAAAGCCATTCGTGGTAACGAATAGCTTTTAATAGAGTCAGGCGGAACCCGTAATTACTTTTGAGCCAGGAAATCCTTTACCTTATCCTTGTGCACCATCTGCTCTTTGAAGGTATAGGCACCAGTCTTAGGACTGCGGACAGCCTTGATCACTTTAGTATAGTTCTTTGCTTCTGCGGCTTGTTTAGGGTCTTTCTTGATCGCCGTTTTTGCTGCTTTTGCCATGTTGTTAAGTTGATATGTTTATAAGTTAATAAGTTTACAAGGCCTTGTCAACCTGTCAACTTTTCAACTGATTACTTGATTTCCTTGTGAACAGTTACCTTTTTCAGAATGGGGTTGAATTTTTTCAACTCCAGACGCTCAGGATTGTTCTTTTTGTTTTTTACCGTGATATAACGGCTGGTTCCGGGCTTACCACTGGTTTTGTGCTCAGTGCATTCCAGAATTACCTGTACACGGTTGCCTTTCTTTGCCATGATTATTAAACTTTAAAAAGTTAGATTTTTTCTCCTTTCGCTCTCAGTTGCTTTACCACACTGTACAGACCATTCTTGTTAATGGTACGGATAGCTTCCGTAGACAGTTTCAGCACGATCCATTTATCCTCTTCAGCCAGGTAGAACTTCTTTTTCTGCAGGTTGGGCAGAAAACGACGTTTCGTCTTGATATTGGAGTGCGAAACCTTGTTGCCTCCGATGGGTGTTTTACCTGTAACCTGACATACTCTTGCCATGATTGATACAATTTTTGGGACGGCAAAGGTAGGGAAAATCAGGTAATTACTATCCGTATTTCCTTCTTTTTTTGGCAAATTTCTTAACACAGGGGGAAAAAACCCTTCTGGCAGGTTTTCAGACCCAAATTTACCCCCTTTTCCCGTTTTGCTGAAACTCAACCCATCCTGCCCTTACCAGCCTTCCCGTTTAACGACCCTTTGCGAATTGGGGCATTTCGGATAACTTCGCCTCTCATTATTGAGTAACCCATTTACTTATCAACTAATTACCTCAAACATGGCATACGATGTAGTCGTTCTCGGTAGCGGACCCGGCGGATATGTGGCAGCAATCCGGGCTTCCCAATTAGGTTTTAAAACAGCAGTGATTGAAAAAGAAAGCCTGGGCGGTATTTGCCTGAACTGGGGCTGTATCCCCACCAAGGCCCTGCTGAAAAGCGCCCAGGTAAATGAATATATCAAACATGCCAAAGATTTCGGCATTGAAGCCTCCGGTGCACCTGATTTCACCGCCGTGGTGAAAAGAAGTCGTGGCGTAGCCGATAAAATGAGCAAAGGCGTACAGTTTCTGATGAAAAAGAACAAGATCGATGTGATCATGGGCTTCGGAAAACTGATTGCCAAAGGAAAACTGGAAGTAACCGACAAAGATGGTAAAACACAGGTCGTGGAAGCCAAACATATTATCCTGGCAACCGGTGGCAGAAGCCGTCAGCTCCCCACTATGCCCATCGATGGTAAAAAGATCATTGGATACCGCGAGGCGATGGTACTCCCGGAAATGCCCAAATCCATGATCGTAGTGGGTAGTGGCGCGATCGGAGTGGAATTCGCTTATTTCTACAACAGTATGGGCACCAAAGTAACCATCGTTGAGTTCCTGCCCCGGATCGTACCGGTGGAAGATGAAGATATTTCTAAAGAACTCGAAAAACAATACAAAAAGAACGGTATTGACATTATGACCAATAGTGAGGTCACTTCCGTGGATACTTCCGGTGCCGGAGTAAAGGCTAAGGTTAAAACAGCCACAGGTGAAGTAGTGTTGGAAGCGGACGTATTACTGAGCGCGGTGGGTGTGGCTGCCAATATCGAAGGCATCGGGCTGGAGGCCCTCGGTATTAAAACCGAAAAAGGACGGATCCTGGTGGACAAGTACAGTCAGACCAATATCCCCGGCATCTATGCAATCGGAGATTGCTCCCCCGGTCAGGCCCTGGCACACGTGGCCAGCAAGGAAGGAATTGTATGCGTGGAAGCGATTGCCTACAATGAGAAAAAGTACAACCATCTTCCGGAAGCAATCGACTATAATAATATTCCCGGCTGTACTTATTGTGTACCGGAAATCGCCTCAGTTGGCTATACTGAAAAACAGGCGAAGGACGCCGGTTACGAAATCAAAGTGGGCAAATTCCCGCTGAGTGCAAGTGGTAAAGCCTCTGCAGCCGGTCATACAGAAGGTTTTATAAAAGTGATTTTCGATGCCAAATACGGCGAATGGCTGGGCACCCACATGATCGGGTATAATGTGACCGAACTGATCGCGGAAACCGTGACAGCCCGGAAACTGGAAACCACCTATCACGAAGTGCTGAATGCGATTCACCCCCACCCGACCATCAGTGAGAGCATCAAAGATGCAATTGAGGTGGCTTATGGAGAAGCCATTCATATTTAGACAATCCAAGAACCGAAGATGCCAAGAGACAAATAAGGTACAAAAATCAAGGTTCAAATTTCAACACATACTAAGGGGCTGTTTCATGAAAATGGGCAGCCTCTTTTTTTGTATTGTATCTCGTGGTCTGACTTCAGGGCACAAAAAAAGACCGCCTGAGGGCGGCCTTTGCGTTAGTATGTATTCTGGTTGCGACTTTACAGTTTGATAAACTTCAATTTCATAGACACGCCCTGATCATTTTTTGCTGCAAGGAAATAAATACCAGGTTTAAAATTTGTCACATCAATAGCTTGTATTTTAGCGCTAATTGTCACATTATTAACACTTTGTCCAACCAAATTGGAGATAAAAATAGTTTTCCCGAGCCAACGCACATCGTATGAAAAATCGATGTATAAGGTCGTGGTGACGGGATTCGGATACATTCTCACCTGCAACCAGCGGGGATCTTCTTCCGGTAAAGCGGACTCATAGATTAAGGGCTTATCCAACCCTGCTGAAGAAAGTAAACTGTTCCTGGCTGCACCCGGCGCAAAAACGGCCTGCATCCGGGCTTTCTGTCCTTTGGTAAACAGGTTCATACAGCCATCATTGGTGAAATCCATGTAATTGTTATACATATCCCCGAGAGGCCCGTTTCCACAGGTAACGCGGGCGGTAGTTGGACAACCAACTGTATATGAAGCCTGTTTAGGCGTATCAT
>DAORKK010000305.1:0-3390 GCA_035439525.1 Chitinophagaceae bacterium | reverse complement strand
CCTGCATATTACCGGACTGGTCCAGTTTTTTAATTTGATGTACAGCATGCCCGATTGTATCATCGTTGGCATCGCCAATGTGGACCGGAAACGGGATTTCACTTTTCACACAGAACTGAAAGACCTCAAAAAGAAATACCCGACCACCGGGCATTCTGCATCCTTTATTCGTTTTATTGAAACCGAATTACAGCCGTATATCAGCAAACAGTATAAAACAACGGATACCCGCTACCTGATTGGACAGTCACTGGGCGGATTACTGGCCAGTGAAATTCTGCTGAAGCATTCAACCTTATTCACGCATTACCTGATCGTGAGTCCGAGTCTCTGGTGGGATGATGAAAGTATGCTGAAAGCAGCTCCTGAATTAGTGGCAAAACAAGATTTATCCGGCACATTCGTATATGTATCCGTTGGCAAAGGAGAAGACAAGATCATGCAACGGGAAGCCAGTGAGCTGTACGGGTTGCTGAAAAAAGCCAACAAACCCGGACTGCAGACTGCTTTTAAACTCATGACGGAGGATAACCATGCCACGATCCTTCACCGGAGTTTGTATGAAGGGCTGCTGATTTTATTTCCGTATAAAGAGTAGCCGGGACACTAATTTTCCGGAGCAGCATACCATCTCCGGTAAAGCCTGCTGAATAAAAACTGAAGCAGCAACAAAAAAATGATGGGTCCCAACCATTCTGCAGCCCGGTACACCGGACCGGAATCAAAATAATCGGCTGTAACAGCTGGATTGCCGGGTTCACCCAAATAGTGGAGCAGGCGCCGTTTTGTCTGAGAAATAACATAGAGTGTGGCCACTACGAGCGGCATAAACGGAGTCATATACACAAACAGGTTCAGTCCGATCCCCTGGAATATTGTCCGGCTGCCTGTAGAAAAAATGGAAATGGAAATAGCGGCAAAGACCAGGTAATAAAAAGTCAGGATACTCAAAAAGTTTTCTCCATCTGTTCCTGCACCGCCCATGATCATCAGCAAGCCGGTGAGAATACTGAGCAGTACTGCCGTTAATAGTGAGAAGAAAAACGTACGGGTGCTGCTGTGCCTGAACAAAAAGAGGAGTAATGCCAGCGAAAGAGAGATGTAATACAATATCCGCAGATAGATGAGGCGGTTTTCCTTCCAGTTATATTTTTTCTCCGTCACGTTTCCAACTCCTGCATCTGCACTAAACAACCCATATTTTCTCTTGATTCTGGATAGATAATATTCCTCATTTTCATTTACCGGCGAATCAGTGTATTCATACTGACCGGGTGCTGCCCATTTTTCGGCGAGTGCTTTGAGCCGGGCTACCAACAACGGACGATCCGGGTTGGGACGGGTTTGCAGGTACTTCCGGTAAATTTCTGCGGAAGAAAGCACTTTAGTGACACTGTATTGATCCGAGGAATAATTGTTTACAAAAAGATAGTCCGGTACCGAATAGAAAATAAAAAGAGAGTCGGTCAGTTGAACCACACTATCTGCATTGGCCAACCGGCGGCGGAGATCGCTGGTATCAATCTTATTAAAGTGATCGGTTTTCACGTTTGCGATTTCGGCAGAAGTATCCACTGATATACGTATGGCATTCTCTTCCCAACTACTGATTAACCGGGTAGTATCTGGTTTCCATACCCGGTCCAGAATTTCATACTCCAGCTGACAGGCCGTTGTATTGATTTCGTTAATATCGGCGACCAATTCTTCGTTACCATACAGTTGATTCGCCCGCAGGGACTGCACCGCAGCAGGAATAAAACAAATGGAAACAATACTTGCGACAGAAAGGAAATAAAAAAGAAAACTAATCAGGCTGTCGGTCACCCGCCAGCTTCCGAAACGTTTGAACACATTAAACCGCAGGAGGTAAATGATCCAGATCACCAGACCCAGCAAACTAATCATTACGGTAAACGTAGTCAGCCCCGAAGTACCAGTATCATCCTTCGGGTTTCCAAAGCTGATAAAGGAAAGTCCGAAAACCGCTACGGCAACCAGGATTGTATAATAGACAACCAGGTGGAACCTTGACTGCCAGATTGCCGGAGCCTTCCGCAGGAGCGTAGCATCCAGTTTCTTTAAAAATAAAGGAAGCAAAGGTCTGTTCACGTTATCCATAAAAGGAAAATAAGTTTAAAAGAAACGTTTAGTACTGTACGTAATATCCCGGTAATAGGTCAGCGGTACTTTTGCATTGACCAGCGTGGCCAGTAGCTCAGCGGCACTGAGTCCAGTGGATTCAATGGTGTAGAAACCGCCGTTGTACTGCAGGCTTACTGAACCCGCTGCAAAAAGCCGGTGAATACTTTCGCGGTCCAGCATGGTTTCAAACTCAATCGCTGTACTGGTAATCTTTTCGGCTTTGTCGGCACTGCTGTACAGGCAATTCCCGTCTTTGATAAAGATCACCGTATCCGCTACTTTCTCCACTTCATGCAATTGCTGCGAACTCAGCACGATCCCCATCGGATTATGCGCCGCCCGGGCCATAAAGACCAGGTCCGTCAGGATGGTTTGCTGCGCATTGATATCGAGGTTGGCCAATGGTTCATCCAGAATCAGTAAGCGGGGTCGTTGCAATAAGATCCGGGCAATCTCAAACCGGGTACGGTAGCCGCTGCTGATCTGGCTCCAGGTGAGGTGCGCATAGCGGGACAGGTTCAGCCGTTCCAGCATAAAATCCACCATCCGGTCATTTTCAGGGCCATGAATACCCGAAATAGCCGCACTGAAATGGAGATTATCTTTTAATAAACCATACCACTTGGGAATCCGTTGCGGGATAAAAGCAATATGGTTCTTGATGGCATAATAGTCTGGTTTGCGCAACAGGTGGTAATCCACTTTGCCTCCATCCAGGGCGAGTTGTCCGGCGAGACAGCGCAATAAAGTCGTTTTACCATTACCGTTCTCCCCTACCACACCAAGCACCTGTCCGGTCTGCAGGGTAAAACTGATGGGCTTCAGACTAAAGCCGCCACCCGAATAGGTTTTGGCCACCTGGTCGGCGGTGATCAAGGGCTGCGGAACGGGATTGGTCTGACCGGTAGCTGCTGCTTTATCGATCAGGCTACGGGCCTGTTCTGTAAAACTGGTGGGGAGCGGACCGATTTCAATCGCCTGGTGATAGGCCTGACTCAGCCGGATCGCATCACGGATCAGTTCATCCTGACCGGTATCGAGACAATAATCCAGCAGCCGGCGCACGGCCAGGTCGGCATCCCCATGATTCAGGTATTCCAGGATTTCCGCGTGGGAAGAGGTGGACATAGATGGTTGTTTAAAATAAACAGGCCGTTGGCCTGTCGTGGTATAGGATACAAGTTAAGGGATAAATGCATAAAGAGGAAGGGCGGGAGGAGTGGAAATCAGGAAGATTTAACAAAT
>DAORKK010000304.1:0-3391 GCA_035439525.1 Chitinophagaceae bacterium | reverse complement strand
GGAAAAAGTTTTTCAGATCATTTACATCCACCCGGTTCAGGTCTTCCACATAACCGATGGTCAGCCAGGAGTAGGGGTGGCCATAAGGGTAAAGACTACGGGAAGATGTTTCCCCGGCCAGTCCGTATGGACGGTTATCATAATTCTGGCCTCTTTCATTCTTTACCGTGGAGCGCTGTACTTCAAATTTCTTTTGGGTGACGGCGTCCAGCAGGAAGCCCATCCGGTCGGCTTCAAGCCAGAGCATTTTCTCCAGTTGATTGCTGGGTACGGTTTCATAATAATTTGTACGGTCGCGGTTGGTACTGCCATTCAGTGTACCCCCGGCATCCGATACGATTTTGAAATGTTGTTCGTCGGCCACGTGATCACTCCCCTGGAACATCATGTGTTCAAAGAAGTGGGCAAAACCGGATTTCCCGATTTCCTCCCGGGCAGAACCCACATGGTAAGTCACATCCACATGTACCACCGGATCGCTGTGGTCTTCGTGAATGACCAGGGTCAGTCCATTGGGTAGTTCATATTTCTCATAGGGAATTACGATCTGGTTTCCCTGTCTGGTAATTTTTTCAACCAGTTTGGTTTGACCGTTTGCCAGCAGGGCCAGCAAAAAGAAAACGGGGGTCAATAGCAGGACTCTTTTCATATTGATTTTTTTTGAAAGTGCAGTGAAGCAATTAGGTCAGGCAAATTACACTATAAATGCCCTTTCCCGATGCCATTTATCATTTTCACCGGCAATTTTCCTCCATTGGCGGAAAAGCCGGCCCGGATATCCCCTGCCTGTTTAACTTTGTAAAAAAAATTACAACTATGGCTGAAACACCGCGTGTAAATCATGATATCGATTACAAAATATATGGTGAAGAGTTGCAATTTGTAGAGATCGAACTGGACCCGCAGGAGACCGCCATCGCAGAAAGCGGGGCGATGATGATGATGGAGGATGGCATCCAGATGCAAACCATTTTCGGGGACGGATCGGCCCAGCAGTCGGGCGGGTTCTTAGGCAAACTGATGAGTGCCGGTAAGCGGATACTCACCGGGGAAAGTCTGTTCATGACCGCCTTTACCAATGGCGTACAAGGAAAAAAGAAAGTGAGTTTTGCCGCCCCTTATACCGGCAAGATCATAACCCTGGATCTGCAGGAACTGGGCGGAACCATCATTGCACAGAAAGATGCTTTTCTCTGTGCGGCCAAAGGTGTGAGTGTGGGCATTCATTTTCAACGTAAACTCGGTACGGGTTTATTTGGTGGAGAAGGCTTTATTATGCAAAAACTAGAGGGAGATGGATTTGCCTTTCTCCATGCGGGAGGTTTTATCGTGGAGCGTGTACTGAAGCCGGGCGAAGTTTTGAAAATTGATACAGGTTGCGTGGTGGCCTATACGCCGGATGTCGATTTCGATATCGAGTTTGTAAGGGGCATCAAGAACTTTATGTTTGGCGGCGAAGGTCTCTTCTTTGCCCGCATGCAGGGGCCCGGTAAAGTTTGGATTCAGTCTCTGCCCATCAGCCGCCTCGCCGGCCGGATCATGCAGTATGGTACGTATAACCGGAAAGAGGAAGGAAGTTTGCTTGGAGGGATCGGGAATATTTTTGATGGCAGAGAGTGACCTTATAAAAGTCAAGAGTAAAAATTAAAAAGTCAAAATCATTAAACCGGAAAGTCATTACAATAATCAGACGCTCCGATTTTTTAATTTTGACTTTTTACTTTTGGCTTATCTGACCCCGGGGTATTTACTGGCCAGTACCAGTTCATACTCCGGGTTATTTTTTAGCTGCTTAATTACATACCGCAGATTTTCCACATATTCCACCTGCTGATAAGCCTGATCATGTGCCAGCAGCACGAGGTGACCGGGTGTTTTTGTTTTATTCGCCTCCAGCATATTATAGATCCGGCGTAATAACAACGCGGTATCCGCATCCGGTGCCAGGGTTTTATGGTTAAAGGTCCATTCGATATCCCAGCCCATGATGGCATAACCCGAAGCATGCAGGGAGTCGATGGCCGCTTTGCTTTCCATAATATCGGTGTGGTCAATACTGTCGATCCGCCAGGCATTCCGGCCGGGCATCCTGGCTATATTATTGTTGAAGCCGATGAGCGCTTTTGCCTGGTTAAAATCATTGATGACCCCCGCAGGGTTTTCATAGAAAGAAGTATATCGGTTGCGGGCATGACTATAACTATGATTGCATAGTTCGATCGAAGTTTCCGCTTTCAGCAATTCCAGTGTCTCTTTTTGCTGACGGGTATCTGATGAATGCTGACCCACCACAAAAAAACTGGCGGCTACCTGTTCTGCTTTGATTACCTCAAGCACATTCCGGGTACCCTTATTGGGACCATCATCAAAAGTGAGGTAGATTTTTTTCTTCTTCCGGGAAAGGGCTGAGAGGGAGTCGGCGCGTTTTTTCTCCTTTTCCTTCAGGTATCCGGAGTCCAGCCCCGTAGAGGGCACAGGTGTCTGCGCTGTCTTATCGGAGCATGCAGCAAAAACGAATAACAGGGCCAGGAATGAAAGGAATAATATGGTTTTGGTCAGCCGTTTGGCAGGGTCGCCATCATCAGCGACAGGACAGGGGTTCATAAAAGGGGTGTGGCGTTTTAATTTCCACTATGAAAGTAAGTTGTTGAATGCGGGTTTGCAAATGGGTTTTGGTTAAAGAATAATTAAAGTCCGGCTTGCGGACTTTCTGAATGAATTTCGGTCCTTTTTACATCTTTTTCAATAATACTTTCTTCTGCGAAAAATTATAAGCTGCATCCAGCATCTCCAGCAGTTTGGGCCAATCCTCTTTTTTTACCGTGGTCTGTTTGTAATGTTTTTTGACCAGTATATTCAGGGTAGCCCCTTCTACAGTTGCCTGTACCGCAAATGTGCCGACTGAGTTGTCAATGTTTATGTTGAGGTTCTGGATACCGACCAGTTTGTAGCCGGCAGGGATGGTGAAATTGATGATATTCCGGATCGATTTCGGATACTCCATGTAAGCATCCACTTCCCGCTTGCGGTCGTCCTGCGAAATCCATAGCTGTGCACCAATCAGCCCGGGTACAGCTACCAGCAGGTTATCACCGGCTATTTTCACCATATCACCCAGCTCAAATTTATTGGTATAATTGAGCTCTTGCTTGCGCCAATTACGTCCATCGGAGTTCAGGGTAAACTCGGTATAGGCGACAAGGTTGTCGTAGTCACCATCCAGTTCCTTCTTCATGGTTTCCAGTTTACGGGTCTTGTCTTCTTTTTTCCGTTCCCGGAGTTTTTCTTCATAACTGTCCAGTACCGCTCCTTTCATACTGGCCCGAACATCATCTTCTCCGCCATAACTTCGATGGTCATCGTCAAAGGCCGTTGTGTATACGAGGCCCTG
>DAORKK010000303.1:0-3395 GCA_035439525.1 Chitinophagaceae bacterium | reverse complement strand
GATGCAGGCTCAGTTCAGCAAGGCGAACCTGCAGGCTACCGGTCTGACCTGCGCCTTGTGCAGCAATGCAATTAATAAAGCACTGAAGCAACTTCCTTTTGTGGAATCAGTGAAAGCGGATATTAAAAATTCCTCTTTCAGTATTGAGTTCCGCCCGGGGGTGGATGTAAATCCCGATGCGATCAAGGATGCGGTGGAAGGAGCGGGTTTTTTTGTAGGAGGGTTACAGGTCACCGGTTCCTTTAAGAACCTCAATACCGGTCCGGATGGGATTACCAGAATCGGAACGAGCTGGTTCCGTTTTCTGAAGGAGCCAAACAAGGTATTGAATGGTGAAGTAACGATTACCCTGCAGGATAAATCATTCCTGACGGCCAAAGCATTTAAAAAGATCAGCAGTACGGTAAAGATCCCCAGTTTATCAACCGGTAAAGCAGAAGCGGACCAGGTGAAAGCAGGGGTGAAAAAAGGAGAGCGGATCTATCACGTGACCATTTGATCGGTATATTTTGTTTCTCTCCCCGGTATTCCGGGGAGAGAATTTTTTTAAAGTGTTTATATGTTTTCATTGAAACAGATTATCGTTGTAATCTTCCTGTTGTGTATGAGTACACTGGCGCAGGCGCAAATCAAACAAGGGTATAAAGCCCCTGAAGTGGCTTTGCCGACCGCCAACGGAGATACGATCCGGCTTTCATCCTTGAAAGGGAAAGTGGTGTTGCTCGACTTCTGGGCTTCCTGGTGTGGTCCCTGCCGGATTTCCAATAAGGGATTGGTAAAACTATATCCGAAGTATAAGGATAAAGGCTTTGAAATTCTTGCTGTATCATTGGATGAAGATGTTGACGACTGGCAAAAAGCCGTAAAAAAAGATAAGGTCAGCTGGCTCCAGGTGATTGATAAAGGGGGATGGGAATCAGGTACGGTGAACCAGTGGCGGATCGTTGCCATACCAACTTCTTATCTGATCAATAAGGACGGAGTCCTGGTAGCCATGGACCTGGAAGGGAAGAACCTCGAAAAGGCATTGAATGAATTGTTGGGTGAATGATTAATTATTCCAAATGAGATACCTGATTATTTCCGGATTATTGATTTTAATGAGCGTGCAAGGCAATGCACAGGAGTTATATGTTTTCAGTGAACCGGCATCAAATTTACCTGCCCGTTCGATCAGCCTAAAAATGAAAAATCATTTTGTGACCCGGGATAATATTTACGGTCGTTTTTCCAACCGCCTGATGCCACAGGTTTTTTTCGGGGTTCATAAAAACCTGATGCTGCGGGCCGGTATTTCGGTCGCGAATATGCATACACCGGATACCCGCTACGAATCGTTTAATGTCTATGCGAAGTATCGTTTAGTGTCCAATGATGATATTCACCGGCATTTCCGTTTAGCGGTCTATTCGGAGTTTTCTGAAACAAGGATTCCTTTTCATTATGATGAGATCACGCTTATGGGCGATAAAGGCGGGGTGGAAGCCGGGCTGGTTGCCACACAACTCTGGCATAAGTTTGCATTATCCGGTACAATTGGCCATACACAGGTTTTACATAAATCACGAAAGGATAATGTGATTTATATTCCCGAACGGGGTTACCAGTCGTTGAATTATTCCCTGTCTGGTGGATTGCTGATATTGCCCAGAGAATATTCGGATTATAAACAAACCAACCTGAACCTTTATTTCGAAATAATCGGGCAGCAATTACTGGATAAAAAGGCCGGGTTCCTCGATCTGGCTCCGGCCGTCCAGCTGATTTTCGGGAGTACCACCAAGTTGAATGTGGGATATCGGTTTCAGCTCAACGGTTCCATGCAGCGGATGGCTTCCAATAGCTGGCTCATCAGCCTGGAACGGACTTTTCTGAGTGCATTTAAGAAAAAACAAACTAAATAAATGCCGTGCGCAAAACCGGACTGATCATATTGACTTTTTTATACCTCGCGTTTACTGCAGGGATCAGCGTGCAACGTCATTTTTGCATGAACCGGATGGCCGCACTTCGCTTTACGACTCAGCCCGAAGAACGTTGTGGATTTTGCGGCATGGAGAAAACCGAACGGGATAATTCCTGTTGTCATGATGAGCAGGTGGTCTATAAAATCACTGATGATCAGCAACCGGGTTTTCCGACATTGTTTACGCTCAATGAATTTCCCGTTTTACTTCCGGAACAGCGTTTTTCCTGTTCAGTAAATAAATCCGTTGTTTCAGACCTCCTTCCGGCTTCCAGTCATGGTCCACCGGGAATACCCGCGGTTCCCTTATTTATCCGTTTTGGCATTTTTCGTATTTAATGAAGCATCCTCCTGTTTCCATGGACGGTAAAGACCACCATGGACCTGATTTGTTCATTCATTAAATACATCATCATGAAAATAGTCATACCGCTTGTGTTGTTCCTGCTGCTTTTCAGCACTGCTAACATACAGGCGCAAACCCCTTCCATAATAACCATTACCCTGAAAGTATCCGGGAACTGTGAAATGTGTAAAGAACGGATAGAAGCGGCCGCCAACGGTAAAGGTGTAAAAGAAGCCAGTTGGGATACGGATACCAAACTGCTGACCCTGACCTATGATACGCTGCTTACCCGTATTGAAAAAATACATACCCGGATTGCTGAAGCCGGCCATGATACAGAACTTAAAAAAGCAAGAAACGATACTTACAAAGCATTGCCTGAATGTTGTCTTTACCGTGATCATAGTGAAGCAATGACCAATGATCCGGGAAATACCATTACCTCCATGGTACGAGGGGTTGTTTTGGAGGAAGATGATCGGGGAAACTTCCGGCCATTGCCACGGGCCAGTATTTCCTGGTTGGGAACCGGTGCAGGTACACTGACAGACAGTACCGGTGTGTTTAAAATAAGTGTTACCCCGGAAACCGACCGGTTGGTGATCAGTTACACCGGTTACCGTCCGGACACCATTGCTGTGCAGCCGGCTACTGATCTGAAGATCATTCTGGCCAGTAACCAGCAGTTGGGGGAAGTAACCCTGAATTCAAAATTAAGAGCTACCTATATCTCTTCGCTGAGTACGATCCGTACACAGGTCATGACGGAAAAAGAACTGTTCAAGGCAGCCTGCTGTAATCTCAGTGAAAGTTTTGAAACCAACCCTTCCGTTGACGTGTCGTATAATGATGCGGTAACGGGCAGTAAACAGATTCAGCTGCTTGGCTTAAGCGGCAATTATACTCAACTTACTGTGGAGAATCTGCCCGGTCCGCGGGGACTGGCCACAGCCCTTGGACTCAACAGCATTCCCGGTCCCTGGGTGGAGTCGATTCAATTGAATAAGGGAGTGGGTTCAGTAGTGAATGGCTATGAAAGTATTGCCGGGCAAATCAATATTGAATTAAAAAAACCGGAGAAAG
>DAORKK010000302.1:0-3401 GCA_035439525.1 Chitinophagaceae bacterium | reverse complement strand
CCACTCACTACTTCATTTCAACAACCGCTTCGAACTAGACGATATGACTTTCGAAGAACCGGTGCCGAATTTATTTTCCTTTAATAATCCATTTGGAGCCTGCCCGACCTGCGAAGGTTTTTCACAGGTATTGGGTATTGATCCTGACCTGGTGATTCCGGACCGGAGGCTGAGTGTTTATGAAGGAGCTGTGGCCCCCTGGAAAGGGGAGAAGCTCGATTGGTGGAGACAGAACTTTATCAAAGGAGCCAAAAAATTCGATTTCCCGGTGCATAAACCAGTGGCCGATCTGACCCCTGCTCAGTATGAACAACTCTGGGCCGGGAGTAATGGCGTCTTTGGTATCCGTGATTTTTTCAAAGATGTGGAATCGCAGTTATACAAAGTGCAGTACAGGGTACTGCTGAGCCGTTACCGCGGACGTACCGAATGTCCGGATTGCAACGGACACCGGCTGCGAAAGGAAGCCCTGTTTGTAAAAGTAAACGGGAAACATATTGGTGAACTAAGTGCAATGCCCGTAAAAGACCTGAAGCATTGGTTCAATGAACTGGATCCGCATCTTACTGCGCATGAAAAAGAAGTGGCCAAACGGATCCTGATTGAACTGCACGGCCGCCTGGATACCCTGATCAAAGTAGGTCTGGGTTATCTCTCGCTCAGCCGCCTGGCCAATTCGCTCAGTGGCGGAGAAAGCCAGCGGATCCAACTGACGCGTAGCCTTGGCAGCAATCTGACCAATTCGCTTTATATACTGGATGAACCATCGATCGGCCTTCATTCAAGGGATACTGCCAACCTGATCAGTGTACTGAAAGAACTCCGTGACCTCGGAAATACCGTGGTGGTGGTGGAACATGATGAAATGATGATGCGGGAAGCGGATCATATTATTGATATGGGACCGATGGCTTCTCACCTTGGCGGGGAAGTGATCGCTGAAGGAGATTATGATGACATCGTCAGCAATCCCATGAGCCTGACCGGTAAGTACCTCAACGGTACGTTGAAGATCGAGCCGCCGAAAATGGTGCGTAAATGGAACCGGTCCATTACGGTGGAAGGGGCCCGGCATAATAACCTGAAGAATATTACGGTCGAATTTCCACTCAATGTGCTTTGTGTGGTTAGCGGGGTCAGTGGAAGTGGAAAGACCACATTAGTAAAACAAATCCTGTTACCGGCCTTACGCAAGTTAAAGGGGGAGTTTGGTGATAAAGTAGGTTTCCATAAAACCATTGCCGGCGATATAGAAAGTATTGCCCAGGTGGAAATGGTGGATCAGAACCCGATCGGGAAATCATCCCGTTCCAACCCGGTCACCTATATCAAGGCCTGGGATGAAGTGCGTGACCTCTATGCCAAACAACCCCTCAGCAAAATGCGCGGGTTTATGCCAAAGCACTTTTCCTTTAATGTGGATGGCGGACGTTGCGATACCTGTAAAGGAGAAGGTGAACAGGTGGTGGAAATGCAGTTCCTGGCCGATGTACACCTGGTTTGCGAATCCTGCGGAGGGAAAAAATTCAAAGAGGAAGTACTGGAAGTAAAATACCGGGATAAGAGTATACATGACGTATTGGAAATGAGTGTGGAAGAGGCTATCTCCTTCTTTTCTGCAGATGGGGGAGCTATTGCCCGGGCATTGCAGCCATTGAGTGATGTAGGGCTTGGGTATGTGAAACTGGGTCAGTCCTCCGATACCCTTTCTGGCGGTGAAGCCCAACGGGTAAAGCTGGCTTCCTTCCTGGGCAAAGGAAAGGGGGCAAATAAGCTCTTATTCATTTTTGATGAACCAACCACTGGTTTGCATTTTAATGACATCAATAAACTACTGGGCTCGTTTAATGCACTTATTGAACAGGGACATTCGATTATCGTGATTGAGCACAATACGGATGTGATCCGTTGTGCAGACTGGGTGATCGATCTGGGGCCAGAAGCGGGTGACGGGGGCGGGGAACTTGTTTTTGCCGGCCGGCCGGCCGACCTGGCAAAGAAAAAGGGTAGCCATACCGGCTCGTATATTATAAAATAACTCCATTTCTAGTTGTTTTTACTTAGAATCGCTTGTTTTTCACAGCTTTTACCGGACTCGTATTTGTACGAACTAGGTATTTTAGCTTAAAAAAATACAAGTAAACTCTTGCAGGTGCGGACATGTCGCATTAATTTTACCGTCACTTTACTAAGTGAATCTCCGATCCTCACGAATTGCCGTACCAACATCCAGCAATGAAATTCTTTAAGTTTTAGGTTAAACCGCAGTGTTGCGATTTAAATATAGCTTACCCGGTTTCGGGCAAAAGCACCAGCTATCCTTGCTTCTGTGAAAAAACCATCAATTATTCGAACCTTTTAAACAAGTTTAAAACGCTGAAGCATGAAAAAGAATTTACAAATTGGAAGAAAAATCGCATTGGCACTCGTACTGCTGGTAACAGTAACGGTGGTGAATGCACAAACAACCGCTATTGCAACCGGTAACTGGAATAACGCGGCTACCTGGAGTGCCGGTATTCCGGATGCAACGGATGCGGTGACCATTAACAATGGAGTAACAGTTACTGTGAATACTGCAGCGGAATGTGCGAGTATTGCCATTAATGGCGGAGGGACAAATTCCGGAATTACTATAGCGGGTACTAATAGTCTCGCCGTTTCAGGTGCAATAACTGTTAACGCTCCAACATCAAATAACATAAATCGGACTATAAGTGTGGGGTCCGGTATGCTTACTTGTGCATCTGTCAGTTTTGCAAACACAACAGGCGGTACCAGGGATATAAACATGGTAATTGGAACAGGAACGGTATCTGTTTCTGGAAATTTTGTAATGTCTGGTTCAGCATCCGAAAATGCAGTAAGTTTTACAGATGCTGGAATGCTTAATCTGGGTGGAACATTTACTGGTGGGACAGTAACAGTTTCAACAGGGACTATCAGGTATACTGGAACTGGTTCCCAGACTATACGTAATATGGACTATAATAACTTGTCCTTTACTGGTTCAGGAACTAAAACGCTCCCAGGAGATATCATTGTTACCGGGGATGTGCTGGTAGAAGCTGGTTCCGTACTTACACTTGGAGGGTCAGATATTGATATTGATGTCAACGGTAACCGTAGTTTAACTATTAACGGAACAGTTAATATTAACGGCAATGGACGGCTGATTGAATCTTCAGGTGGTACAAAAACACTCATTATTGGTTCAACCGGAGTTTTGAATATTACTGATAACGGAGGCGCCGGTCTGCCTTCGCTTAACGCTTTCTCTTTCGATCCGGCCAGTACTGTAAATTTTGGCTCAACAGATAATCAAACCATTGGGAACTCTGCTACCTATGGAAATCTGACCACATCCGGATCAGGAACCAAAACACTGGAAACTAGTGGTG
>DAORKK010000301.1:0-3405 GCA_035439525.1 Chitinophagaceae bacterium | reverse complement strand
GGCACTCTGGAACGAGTACTGGGGGGCCAGTGCTGAATTTGAGCTGGAAGTATTGCGTGTCCATCTCCGTGAAGTCCCGTTTTTAAAACAAACCCTTGAACAACACCGTTCGAACATTTACAAGTATATGGAGCAACTCACGCTCTTATCCAAAATGGTTCAGTCCGATGCCGCAGGCGATATCCGCCTCGGCTGGGGCGGTGACATGTACTACCGTATCCTTCGCAATCATTATCCGGATGAATGGTGCTGGCTGCTGCACGCCTATGCGCATCCCGAGGCAGAGGAAAGAGAAGCCGAACTCCTGCTCCGCCGCGGCAAACATTGACTGGAATTACCAGATTCAATTCCTTAGGTGGGGCTGTTGACTACGAACTGCGAACTACTAACTACTAACTGATTCTTGTTACCTTTGCCCAAACATCAGCCATTTGCAGCCTGTCTTCCTCATCACTCCTCCATTCACCCAGTTAAATACGCCTTATCCGGCGACCGCTTATCTAAAAGGCTTTTTCAATACAAAGAATATCCCGGCCGTTCAGGCAGACCTCGGTATTGAAGTGACGCTGGCCGTTTTTTCAAAAACCGGACTGGTAAAGTTGTTTGAGGAAATCGGAAAAAAGGGAGGAGACTATTCAGAAAATATCAGCCGCATCCTGGCCATGAAGGAGGATTATATCCGCACGATCGACGACGTCATACTCTTTCTGCAAGGCAAACGAAATACACTGGCCCACCTGATCAGTGGCCGTAATTTTCTCCCGGAAGCCGGTCGCTTTGCCCAGGCTGAAGACCTCAAATGGGCTTTTGGCAGTATGGGCATTCAGGATAAAGCCAAATACCTCGCGACCATGTACCTGGAGGACCTGAGTGATCTTATCAAAGAAACCGTGGATGAACATTTCGGATTCAGTCGCTATGCAGAAAGCCTGGGCCGGTCGGCCAGCAGCTTTGATGAATTGTATGCTGCCTTAAAAGCGCCTTACACTTACCTGGATACCGTACTCATAGCAATCCTGCAGGAAAAGATGGAAATGATCAGGCCCTCCATGCTGGCGATCTCCGTACCTTTTCCGGGAAATCTCTATACCTCCCTTCGTTGCGGACAATGGGTAAAGCAGCATTACCCGGAATGTAAAGTGGCCATGGGCGGTGGCTTTGCCAACACCGAACTGCGTTCACTCAGCGATGCGCGGGTGTTTGAATTTTACGACTTCATCACCCTGGATGACGGGGAAGCCCCGCTGGAACAATTATGGGCACATATACAAGGTCATAAAACAAAAGAAGAACTGAAGCGCACTTTCACTCTGGAGAAAGGGAAAGTGGTTTATATCAATAACAAAAGCTGTACGGATTATAAACAGGGTCAGGTGGGTACTCCGGATTACAGTGATTTGCTGCTGGATAAATATATCTCCGCGATCGAAGTGGTGAATCCCATGCACAGTCTCTGGAGTGATGGACGCTGGAACAAACTTACCATGGCCCATGGTTGTTACTGGGGTAAATGCACTTTCTGTGATATTTCCCTGGACTATATAAAAAATTATGAACCCATTGCGGCCTCCCTCTTGGTGGACCGGATGGAAGAAATGGTTGCGCAGACCGGGCAGAACGGATTTCATTTTGTGGATGAAGCGGCACCGCCTTCCCTCATGAAATCGCTGGCCATCGAGATCATCCGCCGCAGACTGGTGGTCAGCTGGTGGACCAATGTACGATTTGAAAAAAGTTTTACGCTTGATCTTTGTCTGCTGTTAAAAGCCTCCGGTTGTATTGCCGTCAGTGGCGGACTGGAAGTAGCATCGGATCGTTTATTAAAACTGATTGATAAAGGCATCACGGTTTCACAGGTGGCAAAGGTCTGCCGCAACCTGACTGAATCCGGTATCATGGTGCATGCTTACCTGATGTATGGCTTTCCTACACAGACTGAACAGGAAACCATCGACTCCCTTGAAATGGTCCGCCAGTTATTTGAGACCGGTGTATTGCAATCCGCTTTCTGGCATTTATTTACCATGACGGCTCATAGTCCCATCGGACTGGATCCCGATAAATACAAAGTCCGTAAACAAAGCAGTGAGCCGGGCACTTTTGCCAATAATGATGTTCCGCATATTGACCTGACGGGGGCTGATCATGAAACTTTTGGTTTCGGGCTGAAGAAGGCCCTGCTGAATTATATGCATGGCACCTGTTTTGATTTCTCACATGACAAGTGGTTTGATTTCAAAGTACCCAGGACCAGCATCGCCCCTGATTTTATTAAGAAGGCCATTGAAGAACCTGAACTCAATAGTAATCCTAATAGTCGTATCCTGTTTACCGGAAAACAACCCGCTTCCGAAATTATCCAGAAATCAAAAAAGGGCGCTAAATGGGAAGTGATGTCGCTCAGTTTTCAGACCCTCAAAGGCACGCATACCATCAGTGTCGATCCCGATAAAGGAGCCTGGTTGCTGCAACTCCTGCCACAGTTACAGATAGCTAATTCAAAAGTTCTCACCTTGAAAGAAGTCATGACCGATTATGAAAAAGCCGGCCATGAAGATTTTGAATTGTTCTGGGATAATAAGCCGGTGAACGGGTTGTGGAAGGTGGGATTACTTCGGATATAAATGGGTGAGTGGTGAGTGGTGAGTAGTGAGTGGTGAGTCTTTCTCCTGGTTTAAATTTTCTGTAAATTCAATTAAAATACCTACATCATGAAAGTGTTCATCAAAGTTATATTCACGTTGGTCTTTTGTGCGTTGCTTACATCTCTTTCAGCCCAGACCGTGCAGGAACTACAGAAACAACTGACAGAAATGAGCCGGCAACTGGCACAGCTCAAAGCCGAACTGGCTGCGCTAAAGTCAGTGGTTGAGGTACAAGGTAATAATCTGGAGATTACTACCCAGGCCAACCGGCAGGATGTAGTGGGAAGTAATTATTCAATCAGTACCGGAGCGGATATGGTTTTTAACACCGGCCGCAATTTCACCTTTACCACTGCCAATACAGCCAGCATAACCATTGGTGTTAATTTATCAGAAACCATTGGAGCAAACCGGACATTTAATGTAGGACGGGATTTCTCTGAAACGATTGGTAATAACCGGACGGTGAATGTCGGTAAAGATCTTACCCAAACCATTGGGCTAAGTATGGCAATGAGTATGGGCAAGGATTTCTCAGAAACAAATGGACAAAACCGGGTGATGACTGTGGGCAAGGATTTTTCCGGAACTGTCAGCAGCCGTTACTTTCTCAAAGTGGGCAAGGAGCTGACCTTCGAAGCCGGCGACCAGATTATTTTTAAAGTTGGCAGCGCGATGATCATTCTCAGAAAGAACGGCGATGTCGAGATCAAAGGAAATATGATCAACGTAAAAGGATCCGGCGATGTGCAGTTAAAAG
>DAORKK010000300.1:0-3432 GCA_035439525.1 Chitinophagaceae bacterium | reverse complement strand
ACCACCAAGAGCAAGAGCCGGCAGGATAATTTTTATGAAGTAGAGAAAAAGGCCAAACAACAGGTGGCGGATGAGCAGTTACAACTGGAGATGAAAATGAGCCGGATGGGCGGCAAAATAATCGAACTGAAAAAAGTATATAAAAGTTACGGCGAAAAGTTAATCCTGAAAGGGTTTGACTATACCTTCAAAAAAGGAGAACGTATTGGCATTGTCGGTAAGAACGGTGTCGGAAAATCGACTTTCATCAATATGTTACAGGGCCTTGAACAACCCGATAGCGGAAAGATCAATGTAGGGGATACCGTTATTTTCGGAAACTACTCCCAACAAGGACTGATCGTTAAAGAAGATATGCGGGTGATAGAGTTTGTAAAAAATATAGCCGAACATTTCCCCCTGGCCAGTGGTGGTTCCTTAAGTGCCGCCCAGTTTTTACAATTGTTTTTATTTGATCCCGATAAACAATATACCTATATCAGCAAACTGAGCGGAGGCGAACGGAGAAGACTGCATTTATTATCCATCCTGTTCCGCAATCCCAATTTCCTGGTACTGGATGAACCGACCAATGACCTTGACCTCCCCACCCTCGGCGTGCTGGAAAATTTCTTAAGTGAGTTCCCGGGTTGTTTACTGATTGTATCACATGACCGTTACTTTATGGACCGGCTCGTGGATCACTTATTTGTCTTTGAAGGTGATGGGGTGATCCGTGATTTCCCCGGCAACTATACCCTTTATCGCAATGAGATACGCGACGCGGTAACGGTGGTGGAAAAAAAAGAAGTGAAATCCGCCCCCGCTCCTGCCCCGGTAACTGTAACAACAGCGCCCAAAAGACAACCCAGTTTTAAGGAAAAAAGAGAATTTGAATTGCTGGAAAAAGAGATCAGTGACCTGACCAAAGAAAGAACAACGGTGACTGAAAAACTGAACAGCGGTGATACCCCTTTTGATGAATTGCAAAAGCTATCGGTGCGGATTGGGGAGATAGCACAGCTATTGGATGAGAAAGAGATAAGGTGGTTGGAGCTAAGTGAGATTATCTAAGAAAGCTACGAGCTGCGAGTTACGAGTTTCGAGACTGTAATGGGTGACTGAACTATAGGTCTCGATGCTCGCAACTCGTAACTCGCAACTTGTATTCATTCGTCATGAAACCAAACCTAACCATACTTCTTCTGCTGATCAGTTTCCTCAGCTCCCATGCTCAGATCATCAACGTCGAAAACTCCCGTCTCCACTCAGATACCACCGGATGGATGGGCGGGGCCGGTGCTTCGGTCAACCTGAATAAAAATGCGGTGCAGGTGCTTGGTTTTAATCTTGAATCGCAGCTACAGTACAAGGCGCATTCCCAGAAAAGCATCTGGTTTATATTGGGCAATTACAGTTTCCTGAAAGCGGGTGCAGACAAACTGGTATCGCAAGGCTTTATCCATCTCCGCTATAATTATAAGATCAATAACTGGCTGCGCTGGGAAATGTTTGGCCAGTACCAGAATAACCCGGTTCTCTTTATTGATCACCGTTTCTTAATTGGCACGGGCCCGCGATTCCGGATCTATCGCAGGGAGAAAACGCGGGTTTATGCCGCCAGTCTGTTGATGCTGGAAGATGAAAAAGAGCTCACTAAACCTGTGGTTAACCACCTGGATCTCCGGAACAGCAGTTATGTTTCGTTCTCTGTTATTCCGAACGGACAACTAGAAGTGGTCAATACTTTTTTTTACCAGCCGTTGCTGAAGAATTTCCGTGACTACCGGTTCCTGAACCAGTTATCGGTAAAAGTGAAAGCCGGCCGGCATATTTCACTGGGTATAAAACTTAATTACCTTAATGACTCCGATCCGGCCGGAACGGCGCCGGCTACAACGTATAATTTTGCGACGGGAATTGATTTTGATTTCTGAGGGGGGGGGGGGGGAATGGGGAATGGGGAATGGGGAATGGTGAGTTCATCCTTCGATACGTCCCGTGTGACTGTTATCACCTACCCTGTAAGTTATATTTGGGGACTACTCCCCGCATTAGGCGGGACAGGCAGGATGACACGAACATTCCGCTTAGGAACGGGAAAAGCAGCAGCCTCTTTATTAATACAAAATTCCCTCAGGAGGTGTATTAACTCCCAACCTGCCTTTGCCGGCAGGCAGGCTACTAACTACCAACTACCGACTTGTTTTGTCATCCCGCTTGTACACCGAAGCTTTAGCGAAGGTGAGAAGCGCAGCGAGGGATAAACCGTAACTATAATGAAACCCACTCCAATTTCGAGCGCAGCGAGAAATCTTGTATTTCCCTTTCTCTCTCCCCTATGCCACGTCATTCCGAGCAAAGCGAGGGACCTTGTATTTTAAAGTACGAAGTTAGAAGTACGACTGACGTGCCTGAAGTTTCAGTTCTCAGGAGGGGCTGTTTCCTTCTCGCTTCTCGCTTCTAGCTTCTCGCTTCTAGCCTTTCGTACACCTCACCCCAACCCCTCTCCCTGCCTACCGGCAGGCAGGCTTCAGGAGAGGGGCTATGAACATTCCGTTAACCCCTGCTCAGATACCCGATCACCGTGCAGGGCTACAGGAAACTGTTCGTCCCTTCTCGCTTCGAGCTACGAGCTGCGAGCTACGAGCTACGAGTTGCGAGACCTATAGTACAGCCTCTCATTACAGGCTCGAAACTCTTAGCTCGCCGCTCGATGCTTTTACAAAAACTCCACTTATCATTCTATAAATCTCTCATACACTCTCTTGCCGTAATACACATACCTCTTCCCCTCTCTCCGCGTTCCCGCAAACACTGAATGTATAAACCCGTTCAGTTCCACCTGCTGGGTATGATAGATACCACTGTCGGGGTTGGGTTTGAAGAGAAACTGTATGCGGCGGGTGGATTCTTTATAAATGATCAGGCTGTCGGTAATCGTTTGGCTGAAGTTCCATAGTCCGGATAATTGTTGCTTCATCAGGTGACTCCGGTACCAGGTGCCTCCGGTATCAGATACGACTCGTTTACCCTGGTACAGTGCGGCTGCATCATTATAGGCAAAGACCGTAAGAAAGGCCTTCTTTCCGTTTAGCAGCCATTTCAATAAACATGTCCCATATGTCGTTGTAGTATAGCCGTAATCACTGTCGAGGAAACTGATACGGGTTACGAAACGGGGGATTTTAATAACCCCTTCCATATAGCCGAAAATAAAACTGCCGCCACCACTGTGGCCATTCAGGTGCACATTTACTTTTCTGTGGTGAAAGAGGGAACGAAGGGTATCCACGATATGCGGGATAATGGTCCTGTAATCCGGATTTTTCCGTTTCCAGGCCGGCCAGCTTTTCAGGTCATTTTCCAGGTAAGCCACCACATAGTTTTTCCCCCGGCTTTGTTTCCGGATAAAGGCGGTTTGCGCCCGGATATGCTGGATATCATAATGCC
>DAORKK010000299.1:0-3456 GCA_035439525.1 Chitinophagaceae bacterium | reverse complement strand
AGGGTAATCGGGGCTAGCGGATATACCCGCATGGCATCAATGGCATCCTGAATAGTATAATAATCACCAGTCCCGTCTTTTGCAACCGTAAACACATATTTATATTGTTTCGGATTGCTGGTCTGGGCCATACTTCCGGTGCAGCAGATCAGTAGTACAAAAACCAGGAGTCTGTTTCTTTTCATAGTATGTCTGATTCAGGGTTCCATTATTTTTTCACCGAAGGCATAAAGATCCGGTCATTCAGGTCTGTATGAAGTGATTTCAGTTCTTTTAATACGATTTGCGCAATCAGCCGGGCACCCAGTTCACTGAAATGGGTATTATCTTCCTTTCCTTCCGGATAATGCGGATGTTCTCCTGGTTTGAGTTGTACAAAGAGCAGTTTGGAGTTCTCTACGCCCATTTCCTGGTAGAGCTCCTGACTTTTTTTATCAAGATCAATCAATAATACGCCGTTGTCTTTGGCCACATCCCTGACGATCTGTGCATACACATCATGCGTGCCTTCAATGTTACCGGCTGCGTTGAATTTCCGGCGGGCAACCGGGGTGAGCAGGAGCGGGGTGGCTTTTTTCTCCCGGGTCTCGGTTACGTACCGGATCAGGTTGGCCTTGAATTCTGTTTCAGTGGTATAGGTTTTTTTGGTGGGCACTTCATCATTATGACCAAACTGTACAAAAATATAATCACCCTCACTGCATTCATCCATGATCTGTTTCCAGAGCCCTTCATTGCGGAAAGAACTGGTACTGCGGCCGTTTTTGGCTTTGTTAACTACTGTGACTGTACTGTCCCAGAAATACACAAAGGGCATTCCCCATCCTGTTTCGGGATAGTAACGCGGTTCCTTGATGCTGATGGTCGAGTCGCCGGCCAGGAAAATTTTTAGTTTCTTTTTTTCAGGCAGCATAAAAGATAAAAGCGATAGGCTGAATAAGAGAATGACTGTTTTTTTCATTTTACCAGGCTGTTAATGTACACTTCAATATTGGTATAATAACTGTGTAATCGGTTTTTTGCGGCATCAGCCGGATCGGCCGGGTTCAGTCCTTTTTCCTTTTCCCAGGCATCGGGCATGCCGTCTTTATCGGTATCCGCCGGTGCCGGGGCTGAACGCAGGGCCGGCCAGGCATTCACGGTCAGTTCATACGCAGTGCCATGCGGGAAACCTCCCTGTACATCAATGAACCTTCCGGTGCGGTTGCGTACATCATTCACGATACGTTGATCGAGGGTATCTCTGCGGAAACTGGCTCCGGCAGATTGCAGGACCGCTTCATAGGAGACCGTAGCCGCTTCAACCGGTAACGCTTCGGCCGCATGGGCATCTTTAATGACAAATTTCTTTTTATCTTCTTCTGTTCCGTTATTGCCCATATGCACACCCAGCCAGTTGTCATTGGTCACAGTGTTTGATTCATCCACATAGTTGCCGGACACATGCCAGCTGCCAAATCCGATATCCGGATCGCGTTTGCCAGGATTGCAGATCCGGTAGCGCACATTCTTATTGGTACTGGGTCCGTATTTAAAATAATTGTTGACAATATTGTAAGAACCGCCCTCGCCGGCATAAATATTATTGCCGCCCCAGTTATAGATTACGTTATTCCGGTAATCGACTAATTCAGTGGGTGTATGACGGATTCCATTGAAACGCGGACAACGATTCGCACAATGGGCGATCAGGTTGTGATGGGCGCTTAAATGCAGTCCGCCCCAGATACCGCCAAAGCCATGATGTTCCCAGTCTTTATCACCTGTTTCAAAGTGATAAGAATAATTTAAGGGTTCGCTGATGATATTCCATTGCAGGGTGGTGCTATCTCCGGCATAGACGGAGAATACTTCATCCGTACTCCAGCTGACACTGCAATGATCGATGATGATGTTTTTACGTTTCATGCCGCCAAATGCATCATCACCGCCGCTGCCGTCCACCATCCCTTTCTGTGATTGAAAGCGGTCTCCCATCCGGAAACGCATATAACGGATGATAATATTATCTCCTCCTAGTGAAACCGGATAATCGGCCAGGCAGATGCCATCGCCCGGAGCGGTTTGCCCGGCGATCGTGGTATTTGTTTTTATGCTTAACGGACTATTAAGATGAATGGTACCGGACACCGCAAAGACAATAATCTTAGCTCCTTTTGTATTCACGGCTTTGCGCAGGCTTCCTTCTCCATCATCGGCCAGGGTATTAACGATCATCACCTGGCCTCCTCGTCCACCTGAGGTGAATTTGCCAAAACCTTCTGCTCCGGGGAAAGCAATGGCGACGGAAGGGTCAGTGGATACTGCTTGTTGTACCGGCTGGGCACAGGAGCTGGCACTTAAAAAAAGCAGGATGTGAAGGATTGACCATTGTTTTTTCATAATGGGAAGAAGGGGTTGAAGTAAATAAGGCTGCATCGGTAAAAAATTACAGATGCAGCCTCATTAAAGGTTGGTTATGCAAAGAGCTTGTTAATATCCCGGGTTCTGCCGCAGGTTAAAATTAGCATCAATAGCTGGTTGCGGAAGAGGTAATAGTTCTCCTTTACCTGCAACATAACCAGTGGCAAATCGGGCGGCGCAAACGGTATTGACCGTAGTGCCAACCCAGACAATTCTGGTTGTGCCGGAAGGGGTAGAGGCAGGTGCTGTTTTGTAAAGGGAATTAAACCATATACCCCCGAGATTCTGATTATCTGCTGTTGTGTTTGTAATCAGGTACATGGAGGCGGGCAGTGTATTTGTCAGACTATATGAGGGGTAGCCTGCCATATAAGATGGATCAACCATTGGAGTAGCCGCAGCCATTTTAAGCATATTTGCTTTTGATTCAGCTAAAGCTGTGCCCAACAGATTCCAGCGGATCAGATCATATTTACGAATGCCTTCACCACCCAGTTCAAGGGCTCTTTCCCGTACGATATACTTAAAGAAATCAGCTTTGGATAAACCGGCAGGAATATCCACACTGGCATCCGGGGTATTGATCGGTTTGTCAAATCCTCTTCTGCGTACCATATTAATTGCATTATAAGCAGCAGTAGTAGGGCCATTCAGTTCGTTTTCTGCTTCAGCAAACATCAATAACACATCGGCATACCGGAGAATCTGCCATTTCAGACTAAAATATTGAATGGCATTCGTGGGTGAAATGACCGGATTGGAGATCCAGTTACGCCGATATTTACCATCCGTCATATTGGAAATGGGTTGTCCGATGCGGGTACCGGTAGTGCTGGTAAAATAATGACAAACCGTTACATCACGGCGGGTATCAGTCGAATCAAACAGGTAAAAATAAGTGGGCAGCGGATTCACACTGCTGTTGCCCAGATTGTTGACACGGGGTCCATTATAGTATCCGAGTTTGGTATCAGCCGTGGCATTACCACCAGTGGCACTGGCCTGGAACATCAATTCACCATTCGGATCGGCTAATGTTCGGGCACAAACCTG
>DAORKK010000298.1:0-3460 GCA_035439525.1 Chitinophagaceae bacterium | reverse complement strand
AAAAAACATTGGCCAGCACAGACCGGTTGAATTTCCGTTTATCTCCCGCAAAGGCTTCGAAGAAATCCTTGGTGGAACTGTAAATGAATTTGATTCCAGGCGTCCGCTCCATCAATTGGTCAAAAAAGGTGATGGCACTTCCCATCAGGAAATTGGAGCTGATCCAACCCACGAGGATCACAAAGATGATAATGAGGATAAAACCAAGCCCCGGGATATTTACAAAAGGCCTTAAAATGCCGTCTACTTTCTGAAATAGCCAATATAGTGCGTATAAAGTGATCCCAATCGGAGCTAAAATGATAATTCCCTGTATAAAATACCTTAATATTTTTCTTAATACTTTAGGAGAGGATGGTTTTGGCGCTGCCATTTTGCGGAATTATATAGCTAAGGTAGGGTAAAAAGGAGCGCGTTGACCGGTCAAAATAATCGGTGAACGGTCGAAAAAGCAGGATGGAAACTTTTGTTACGAAAATAGTTTCCGTAGTTTTGCCCTCTCAATTCAACAAAATGGAACCCAAAGAACGAATCTCCGCCAAAGCTGAAGAGCTGTTTATGCAGTTCGGCATCCGTTCTGTATCCATGGACGATATTGCCCACAGCCTGGGAATGAGTAAAAAGACGCTCTACCAGTATTATACCGATAAAGATGAGCTGGTCTATGCGATGATTGAAAGTCATATCCGGGGCATGCAGCAGGATTGTGAAAGCTGCCGGGAACAGGCCAATGACGCGATTCATGAAATTTTCATTACGATGGAAAGAATTGTGGATGAACTGAGCAATATGAACCCCATGGTGCTGTACGACCTGGAGAAATTTCACTACAAGGCTTTTCAGCATTTCAAGGAACATAAAGACAAATACCTGGTCAAAATTGTACGTAACAATATTGAATGGGGCATATCACAAGGACTCTACCGGAGCGAGTTGAATGTGGACGTCATGTCCAAATACCGCATGGAGTCGATGATGATCCCTTTCAATGTGGCGGTCTTTCCCCCGGGAAAATATAACCTCGCCACTATATCTGAAATGATCATTGAGAATTTCATCTATGGACTGGCCACCATCAAAGGACATCAACTGATACAACAATATTATGAACAACGCAAAAACCATCTTACTTATGAAGCGAACAGGGAATAAACGCGGACTGCTCCTCGCTGTCCTGCTCCCCTTGCTGGGAGCGGCTCAGCCGGGCGGAGGAACAAATCCGGATACCACGAAACCAACCAAACATGAATTTACCATTCAGCAGGCGGTTGACTATGCAAAGAAGAACAACCTGAATGTAAAGAATGCCCTGCTGGATGTGCAATACCAGGAGCAGGTGAATAAGGAGGTAACTTCCCGGGCCTATCCTGGTATCAATGCCAGCCTGGGTACCACCTACAATCCGAATATCGCTACCCAGGTGATTCCCAATTTTATTTCCCCTTCCACCTATCAGGTGCTGATTGACCAGGGCGTGAAAGATGGCAGCGGGAATCCGATCCAGATGCCCGCCGACTTTGGCTTTATTGCCGCCCAGTTTGGTACGAAATACAGTGCCACTGCGGGTATTGCCCTTTCTCAGTTATTATTCGACGGACAGGTATTCGTCGGCCTTCAGGCCCGTGATGCCACCATGCGGTTTGCCCGTAAGAATGTGGAAGTAACAGAAGAAATGATCAAGACCAATATTTACAAAATCTACTACCAGCTGGTAGTGAGTAAGACCCAGGTGGAACTGCTGGACGCCAATATTGAGCGGCTGGAAAAACTCCTGAAGGACACAAAGATCATTTATGAAAACGGGTTTGCCGAGAAACTGGATATCGATAAGTTAAACGTAGCCCTGACCAACCTGAGAACGGAAAAGGGAAAAGTAATGAACAGCATTTCCAATGGCTACTATGGACTGAAAGTCCTGATCGGTATGCCGGTTAAGGACGAACTGGTGCTGACCGAGCAACTTACCGATGAACAGATCAAGGACGGTATTCTGGAAGCCAGTGTATATAAATACGAAGACCGGAAGGAATTCCAGTATGCGCAGATTGGTAAAGAACTGAATGAATTTAATATTAAGCGATATAAACTGAGCCAGATCCCGACCATTTCCCTGAGCGGCCAGTATGCCAAAAATGCCCAGCGGAATAAATGGAATTTCTTCGGGAAGGGTGACTGGTTTACCATTTCCTCGGTGAACCTGAATATGGCGATCCCGATTTTCAATGGTTTTTATACCAAGGCTAAAATCCAGCAGACCCGGATTGACCTGCGTAAAACCGAGAACCAGATTGAAGCCCTCCGTTTATCCATTGACAGCGAAGTGGAAACAGCGAAGAATAATTACCGTTCCGCCATCAGCACCATGGACTATCAGAAGAAAAATATGGAACTGGCAGAAACCGTATACCAGCAGACCAAGAAAAAATATGAAGTCGGCACCGGTTCTCAAACAGAGATCAATGCCGCGCAGGTGGAACTGAAAACGGCGCAAACCAGTTTTATCACCGCTTTGTATGACGCGGTTATCGCCCGCATCGATTTTCTCAAAGCCACCGGAAAACTTTAATCACAAAACCAACCATGACTTATAAATTAAAAAGTATGAATACGATTTTAAAAATAACCACAGCTGTTATACTGACTGTTGCCCTGGCGGCCTGCGGTGGCAGCGCTAAGGAAGGTAAAGGCCAGCTTACTGATCTTAAAACCGAACTGGAAAAACTGAAAAAGAATAAATCCGGTCTGGATGAGCAGATTAAAAAGATTGAAGAGCAAATTGCAAAACTTGATACCAATGCAGCCAGCCAGGTAAAAACACTGGTGGCGGTGGATACCTTACGTGCCACTGATTTTGCACATTATATCGAACTGCAGGGACATATATCCAGCAGCGGGATCGGTTATGTGGCTCCCAAAGGGGGTGGCGGTGTGATCCGCTCCATTTTTGTTACAGTGGGTCAGAAAGTAGGTGTGGGGCAACTGGTTCTGAAACTGGATGACGCCATTCAACGCCAGCAACTGTCTGCTGCCCAACAAGCCGTAAGTCAGCTGAAAACACGTCTGGCCCAGGCGCAGACCGTATATGAGCGTTACCAGAATCTCTGGAAGCAAAATATTGGTGCGGAAATCAATGTAATCAATGCCAAAGCCGATGTGGATGCCATGAGTGCCCAGCTGAAATCAGCGGAAGCAGGGGTAAGCCAGGCAGGCGAGGCGCTGGATATGACGAATGTACGGGCTGGTATGAGCGGTGTGGTGGAAGAAGTAAATGTCCGGGTCGGAGAATTTTTCTCCGGTGCTACCCAACAAGGCGGTCAGATCGTCATCGTGAATGGCTCTTCTTTAAAAGCCGAAGTGCCTGTGCCGGATAATTATGTAGCTAAAGTGAAGAAAGGGGATAAAGTGCTGATTGCTGTTCCTGAAACAGGTAAAGCCCCTTATGCTTCCGTGATCAGTGTGG
>DAORKK010000297.1:0-3465 GCA_035439525.1 Chitinophagaceae bacterium | reverse complement strand
CCTTACGGTGTCAACAACAGTAATTATGTGGGATCTCTCGGTCTGGGTGGTAAATACAAACTGTCGGCTAATAAGAATTTTACCTTCGAATATGCCCGCCAGTTAAACATGTATGAAAACCTGATCGACAAAAACGGGAATATTGTGAGCTACGAACCAGATCTCATTTCACTGGGGATGGAGTTCAATACCGGTGGTCACCTGTTCCAGTTTTATATCGGGAATACCACCAACTCTTCCAATATCGATCAGCTGGCCCGGAATACCACGAACCTGAAACTCAGAAACTGGTCACTCGGTTTCACCCTCAACAGAAGTCTCAATCTGAAAAAGTAGGATAAATAAGAAATCCAAGTCCTGAATCCAGGGGGCTGTCGCAACATCCGGTTTACCTGCAATAATGCAGCAAACAGGTACTGCGACAGCCCCTTTTTTTTATTTGCCGCGTCTCAGATCATGATTTGAATCCCCTTTTTCATAACCTTTTGCCCCTTTCTGCGTTACAGCTGTTTTACCGACCAACGTAACAGCTAATCGGCATGCAATTCAGTTTTAACCTCTTCAGCTCCCTCCTGCTGATTTTTTTTATTCACGGACTCGTCTATGCACTGCTCCTGTACCGGAAAGGCGTGCTCAATGAGACCCGCTCCGATAAATGGCTCAGCTTGTTCCTGTTCGGCTGTATCCTTTATATCTGTCCCTGGATGACCGGATTTGCCGGCTGGTATGACACCCAACCTTACCGGGATATCCTGTTTTATACCCCTTTCCAGCATTTATACTTCATCGGGCCGGTGATCTACTTCTATGTGCAAAGCCTGCTCAACCCTTCCTTCCGTTTTGGTAAAAATGAATGGCTGCAACTGGTACCCGGATTACTATACTTGTTGTATAGCGTGGTAATGGTAACGACCGATAAACTGGTTTTAGGCGATTATTATTTCCTGGCTTCCGGCACCGACCCGGATTTTGAAACCTGGTACCAGCTGACCGGTTTTGTCTCTATGCTGGTCTATTTCTTATTATCCTTTCGCTACTACCAGCTTTACCGCAAACTGATGGTGCAGGTGATCAGCTATGCCGACAATGTCCTTTTCCGCTGGATCCGGAATTTCCTGCTGGCCTTCCTGGTCATGCTGGCTTTCCGGCTACTGTTCTTTGTATTGGGGGAAACTTTTGACCTTGCTTACAAAGGTTTCTGGTGGTACTTTCTGTTCTTCGGTATCCTGTTTTATTATATCGCCATTACCGGCTACGCCAATTCCATCGAAACCAAAGTGCCTTTCCGTACCAGCGGTGCCGGTAACCGGCATGGCTTGTTACTGTTGCCGCCCGTCTCCGGACAACAGGAAGCTATAACTGAAGACGCCGAAGTGATTTCGGTGGAACCAGTGCTGAAGAAACAATCCGATCAACAATTATCTGGCTGGAAAGAGAAGATCCTGGAACAAATGAAAGCTCATAAAGCCTATGAGGATCCGGAACTTTCACTGGCCACGGTAGCCCGGGAGTTAAAGACCAACCCGGCCGTTATTTCCCGGACCATTAACCAGGGATTTGAACAGAATTTCAACGATTTTGTAAATCAGTTCCGGATCGATGCCGTAAAGGAAATGCTGGACAAAGGCGAACATAAAAAGCAAACCTTGCTCGGCATCGCTTTCGATTGTGGCTTCAACAGTAAGGCCACATTTAACCGGGCCTTTAAAAAAGCCACCGGCCTGAGTCCGAAGGAATGGCTGGAGAAAAACGGATGAAAGACCTGTATACCATAGCTAAAATGGGCAAGGGGTATATGCATTACCTCGAGCTTTCACCTGCCCTGGTAAAAAAACTGAGCATCGGCGGAAATAAACGGGTAATATGCACCCTCACGGGAACCATACGGTTACACGCGGCCGTGATGAAAACCAAAGAAGGCATGTATTATGTCATGATTGGCAGTAAATACCTCCGGCAACTTCAGCTGGTTGCAGGCAAACAGGTAAAAGCAACATTTACTATTGATACCAGCGAATTGCAATTCCCGATGCCGGAAGAACTGGCGGAAGTCCTGCGCACCGATCCTGATGCGGAAGAGGTATTTAACCGCCTTACTCCCGGCAATAAACGTGGTCTGATGGCCCTTGTAAACATGGTAAAATCAGTGGATAAGAAAATAGAAAGAGCCCTGCTGATTGCGGAAAAAATTAAGAGAGGCGTTCATGCTCCTCAACAGATAATGAAGAAAGACAGGTAAGAAACACTTAAAATAGAACAATATGCGAAAATGGTTAGTTACAGTCTTTATTACAGGCTGTTTGTTTTCTTTCAGTGCCAGCGGGCAAACAAAGCCGGTGGCCGATTCAGTGATTGGCACCTTTATTATCGATCTTCGTCCCACACCGGAAAGTGAACCGTACCTGAAAGATTTTAAATTTACGCGTGTAGAGGGTAAAAAATTTGATGGCGAATTCTATGGCTATCCGTTTACCGGCGGTTTCCTGAATACCGACTGGGGTAAAGTTTATTTTGCCTTCACCACCCAGGACCAAAGCGGTACTTATTATCATTCCGGTTATGTTGAGGGTAACAAAGTATACGGCATTACCCTGAATGAAGGCCGTGGATTTGTTTTGCCCTGGAAGGGTGAAAAAAAAGTAAATTAGCCACACAAAAATCAATCTATGCGTCTGATCCCCCTTCTTCCTGCATTGGCAATTTATTGTCTGACTGCCTGTAAAAATGAACCAGCTAAAGAACAACCGGCAAGTCCTGCCCCTGCCAGCACCGGAAATAATCCGGAAGGCGTAGCCCGGCTATTGTTTGAACGCTTTAACCGGCACGATTGGGAAGGCATGGCTGCTTTGTATACCGATACCGCCGAGTTCAAGGATCCTTCTTTCGGAAAAGGGATGGTGAAACAAACCCGGGCGGAGACCGTGAAAAAATACAAAGAACTGAATGCGCTCTTCACCAATTTCCGTGATAGTGTAATTGGCGTTTACCCTTCCGGTGACAATTATGTTACGGTGGAGTTTATTTCTAAAGGCACGGCCCCCGACGGCACCCTGTTTGAACTCCCGATTTGTGCCATCTTAACGGTGGAGAATGGATTTATCAGCAAAGACTTTACTTATTATGACAATGAACAGTAATACTATAATACTGTAATATTCAATATTTTACGTTTATTCTGGCCGCCTCAATTTTTGCTTGAGACGGCTATTTTATTTGGTACCAGCCTGGTTTGGCTCAAATCATGATCTGGGGCGACCGGCTTCCGGTGGCGGTGCATCTTTACCGAAACAAAAACAAACATGAAAAAAAGAATGCAACAACTAATGATGGGAAGCAGCCTGCCCAACGACAACCTGCTCAATACCGGCTGGCTTTTATTCCGTCTGCATATCGGACTAAGTATGGCCATTCATGCCGGCTGGCCGAAAATGAATACACTCGCCGCTCCCGGCTGGTTCAATGACC
>DAORKK010000296.1:0-3477 GCA_035439525.1 Chitinophagaceae bacterium | reverse complement strand
TATACGATCCAGCGCTCCACGGTCATGATCGAATACAGGGATTTATTCTGCTGATACCGGTCCTGGACCGTGATCCCCTTCCCGACTATTTTTTCAATCGCCGAGCGGGAAGCTTCCAGGGTAGAGGGATCTTTCAATGCAATTTCCACGGCACTGTACTGATCCGGTTCTATCCGTAAGGCAGACCGCAGAAAATCAATATTGGTGATGCCGTATTTATTATCAAAATCCTGCTGGATCTGAAAGGCTGCAGAGGCCCAGACGGAGTCACTGCTGATATCTTCCAGGAGATTGAGCTGTTTTGAATCCGTCTTCCGTGGGAGGTAGATATTCAGGGGGAATAAATTCCGGTCGGCATAAATACCAAGCGCATCTTCCACCCCGGCGCCAAGGATCAGGCGGGGATCCTCTGCTGTACCCAGGTTATACTCCCCGTTGACCAGGTGATCGGCCACCCCGGTGGTAAAACGGTAATTTTCATCCACCCCTTTCAGGTAAATGACGGTCTGATAGTCAGCGCCGTTCTGCACCAGGGCTTTGTCTTCCAGTACGAGGGAGAAATTGCGGACCGTGGCCACTCCTTTTAATTGCTTTACCTGCTCAGGAGTCAGGGTCATGAGTTTACCGGTGGCCGGGGCTACTTTCAGATCGGTATAAAAAGTGGAATAGAGGGACTTGACCAGTCCTTCGAAACCATTGAACACACTCAGCACCAGGATCAGTACGGCGGTGCCGAAAATGATCGCGCCAATGCTGGTCCACGCAATGATATTGATGGCATTGGTGGATTTTTTTGCTTTAAAATAACGCCAGGCAAAAAGAAAATTCAACAGCTATGGATTTATTTATGAATAGCGGAAGCGGCTGAAATCCGCTTACTTTCCGGGCTCCTGTTTCCGTTCTTCTTCGATTTTTTTGAAGATTTCTTCCATTTTAAACACATGATCCAGTGTATCGTCCTGGAAGAATTTCAGTACGGGCATGCTGCGGAGCTGGTGCCGCACGCTGGCCGTCAGTTCCTTTTTAATTTCATGATGGCGGTCTTCAATTTTCTGCAGGGCGGCAGCCGGGTCCTTTACCTGGAAAAAGCTCACATAAATCCGGGCCTCGAGGAGGTCGGGCGTCACTTTCACCGAGGAAATGGACACCATTCCTCCGTCTATCATATTCAGTCCCAGCCGCTGAAAAATGACGTTTATCTCTTCATTCAGCAGTCCGCCGATCTGTTTCTGTCTTTTACCTTCTTCCATATAAATTGAGTTATTACCGTCTGCCGGACTAAACTTCGGCAGTCGCTGCAAAAGTAGTTACTTTGCCCCGTTTCCATTACTCTTTACGAATGAAGCAATATTCCCGGATTTTTAAATACATGCGCCCCTTCAAGGGCAAGATTGTGCTCTATTTCCTGTTCACCGTGCTGGGCATCATTTTTTCCATCATCTCTATTGGGATGCTGGGCCCCTTTCTGCAGGTGATTTTCACCGATTCCCGCCCGGAATGTATCGACTGTAACCAGCTGGGCAAAACCAGCAGCAATTTTCTGATCCAGTCCATCAATGATTTCCTGAACCAGTCCCTGGTCAACAATGGGAAAGTGGCCACCCTGGCCTATATCTGTATTTTCCTGGTCAGTTTTGTCGTGCTGAAGAATCTGTTTATTTACCTCTCCTACTATGTGCTCAACCCGCTCAAGAATAAAGTGGTGAACCAGTTGCGGGAAGAACTGTATGATAAAGTATTACGGCTGCCCATTGGTTTTTTTAATGAAAAACGCAAAGGCGACCTGATGAGCCGGATGACCAACGACGTAAATGAAGTAGAGACTTCCGTGGTAGGAACGCTGGAAGGATGGATCCGTGATCCGCTGAATATCATTATCACCCTAACGGCTTTATTGCTGATCAGTTACCAGATGACCTTACTCATCCTGATGCTGATTCCGGTGCTTGGCCTGGTGATCGGGCGAATCACCCGTTCGTTGAAAAGGCATTCGCAGGATGTGGCCAGTAAGTATGGCGAAACGCTGTCTACCCTCGATGAAACACTGGGAGGATTACGCGTGATCAAGGCCTTTAACGTGGAGAAGATTTTGAGGGGTAAATTCTTTAAGAGTAATGAAGAACTACTGAGTTCCAAAAATAAAATCAGTTACCGTCGTGATCTGGCATCCCCGCTATCGGAAGTGATGGGTGTGGCTTTGTTTACCGCGGTACTTTATTTTGGCGGGGTGCTGGTGTTAAAAAATCAGTTGCTGCAGGCTTCGGCCTTTCTGATGTTCCTCGGGGTATTTTATAATATCATCAATCCTGCTAAAACGCTTTCCACCTCATTCAGCAATATGCGCAAAGGCGCCGCGGCGATCGGACGTATCGAAGAAATACTGAATACCCCCGTAACGGTGGATGACAATCCCAATGGTAAATTATTACCCGCTTTCAATGATAAGATTGAATTCAGGAATGTACAGTTCTCTTATGAGGATGTGGTGATCCTGGACAATATCAACCTGACCATTGAGAAAGGGAAGACGGTCGCGCTGGTCGGTTCTTCCGGTGCCGGTAAGTCCACCCTCGCCGACCTGGTACCGCGTTTTCATGATGTAACTGGTGGTGAAGTATTGATCGATGGGGTGAATATCAAAGACTACTCGCTGACATCTGTACGCAGCCTGATGAGTATTGTAACGCAGGAGCCGATTCTGTTCAATGATACCATTGGCAATAACATTGCCCTTGGACAACAAGGTGCGACCCAGGAACAGATTGAAGAAGCGGCCCGGATTGCCAACGCGCATGAGTTTATCCTCAAGAAAGAAGATGGCTATAAAAGCAATATCGGCGACCGGGGGGCCAAACTCAGTGGCGGCGAAAGACAGCGTCTTACGATTGCCCGTGCCGTATTAAAAAATCCTCCGATCCTCATTCTCGATGAAGCCACTTCCTCCCTCGATACCGAAAGTGAACGACTGGTGCAGGATGCCATCAACAATATGATGCAGAACCGGACCAGTATCGTGATTGCACACCGGCTGAGTACGATCCGTCATGCGGATGAGATTGTGGTGCTGCAGAAGGGAAAGATCGTGGAGAGAGGGAATCATGATGCGTTGATGCAACAAAATGGCTTCTACAGGAAATTAGTTGAAATGCAGGAAGTGAAATAGTCGGGAGTCGGGAGTCAATACACCTCCTCAGCATACAATATTCAAATCACCGGAGTCATGCCCGCTTTACGGAGTGCCATTCGTACTTCTTATTTTGTACTTATTTTTATTGTTTGATTTTGTTTTCATAGATCAGGTACTCGGCAATCTGATCAGATTGCTGGCGGGTGATGTCGGGGAAAGGTGTTTGCAATACCTGGAACTCTTCGTACATCGCTGCCGTATACCTGTCTTTTTTCATAAAGGCTTTCGGATCCACCAGCCATTCCCATAGTTTTTGCCGGTCAGCCCAAGGGCCGCGGTTTTCAAAGCCC
>DAORKK010000295.1:0-3479 GCA_035439525.1 Chitinophagaceae bacterium | reverse complement strand
CAAACAATACTACAACAGTTAATACTGAAATAAAATTCCTGTCACCGGTTGGTCAGTTTGTACTATCAACCGCTGTAATGCAGGCTGGCATTGATTTTCAGCCTTATCAAAAGACATATCTGTAGTTTATCCCGTGACAAAAACTGAGCAAACGCATCAGCATCTTTGACATGCGTCATAACAACCCCTTATAACTCCGGTCTACTTTTAACTGACGAATTTTTATTGCTGATCTTACAAACACATTAAAATGAAAAAGCTAATAATACTGACCGGCGTTATTGTTGTACTGGCCTCCGCACTGTCATTTATTTCTTATCAGGAAGATCCCTGGAAAGTACCTGAAAAATATGAAAAGCTGACAAACCCTGTACCTGCCGATGAAGCCTCCATCGCTTCCGGTAAAGAATTGTATGATTATTTCTGTTTATCCTGCCATGGGACAGATGGTAAAGGTTCCGGGAAGAGGGCTTACAAACTGAATAACACACCGACAGATTTTACGCTGGACCTTTTCCAGAAACAATCAGACGGGGCCTTGCTCTATAAGATTTATTCAGGCCATAGTGATATGCCTGGTTTTAAGAAAAGAATTCCAGGTAACCAGGATGCGATGGATGGAAGTTTTGGTAAAACCAGGATTCCCGGCGATCTGGTGAATTATATCCGGACATTCGGTAAGAAAAATCTACACCACTGAGATTTACGGATGGCTTGTGTTGAAAATATCCGCGTTGCGGATGGTGGCTACGCCACTATTTTAACACATAGAATCATAGGGACATAGGTGAGAAATAGAGAGTAACTATATTTCTAGATGATTCCTATATTATTTTTAGTTGGACTCCCGTTGGTATACTCCGATTTTGTGGGTCCGCAAATAATAAGCATACCGCTGGGTGGAACCGGACAACTGGAAGCTGATGGCAGAAGAGGCCTGATTGGGCATATGACAGTCAATGCAGTTTTGCACTAAAACATCAGCTGAAGGTGATTGCACCGTACAGAAAGCCGGACTACCTTGCTGATGACATCCCACACATTTGGCCGAATAGATTGCCAGGCTGCCCGGTGTATCCCGGTGCGGATCATGACAGGTATTGCAGGTCAGCTGCAGACTTTGAGTAAAACAACGGCTTTCAGTCAGCAGCCCGTACTGATTGCCATGTACATCCGGTTCGGTTTTGATGATACTGTCTATCAGCGACCCGAAGAAATGAGAAAGCGTATCACCCGGCCGGAAAGCAAAACGGGATTTCTTTTTTACCCGGTCGTTTCCTGAATGACAAACTGCACAGGCATCCAGTTGTTGTTGACGGCTCATGCCCATTATCCGGGTGATAAAACGTCCGGCTTGCTGTCCTGGATTTTGCTCATGGTAGATTACATGTTCCCTGGCAGGCCCGTGGCACCGTTCACAGTCAATTCCCGTAACCAGTGAACGACGATCCATCTCTTCCCTTTTCTGCGGGCTGTTGATGGTCGCCGGACTACTGTCTGAAGCATGCAGGAATCCGATATGGGAACTATGACATTCAAAACAATTTCGTCCGATCAACCGGTCAAAAGAAGGATAGAGAATGGAATAGCCCGGACTGGTGCCCCAGGCACTGGCGGATGTGTAATAGGAAACAGGCAGCTGATAAGTATTGTTACCGCTCCAATAAAGCCAGGTCTGCGCGTTTTTACTGCCAAAACTGATATCGAACGGATGCGACTCTTTCTCTTTCCCATCCATATACAGCACCTGGTAGAGGCGTCCTCCCCTTTTTTCCATTTTCACCTGCCGGTTTCCATCAAAGGCAAAACTGTTCTTCCCTTCCAGAAAACTACCCTTTACATGAACCTGATCACCAGGAGCCGTAGCCGCATGATGTGAGGTAAGCCGGAAAGAATCATATACGGCCTGATGACAAGAGCGGCAGGAACCGGCACCGGCATAATCCGCTCCCCGCGGATCTGCCGCGATGTTTTTACTATCCATGCATTTCACCAGAAACAATACGGTGAAAATCAATAGTAGCATAAAAGATACTTTCTTGGACATCCGGGGCATAACTGCAATATAGGGAAAACAAGGTAACCTGTTTTCTTGCAATTGTTACGAAGTGGCCGGGAATTAAATAATACCCGGTGTTTTCAACACCTAACCAATTCACCAACTAAGGCTATCCCGAAAAATGTCTTTTTTTTACCACTATTCAATCCCTAACCAGCTTCATTTTTACAGTACAAAAACCAATCGTATGCAACGTAAACAATTCCTGATGGCCGGATTACTGGCTGCACCCGGACTGGCTTTGGCCCGGATTCCATTTAAACAATTGAAGCACTCAATCCAGGGAGATCCCTTTATTGTCGGTTCGGGCAAATCCCGGTTTGGCGAAGTGGTGAAGTTCCTGGGTGTTCATCCCAATGATCTCAAAATCTCGTCGAAAGATACCGGCGGACAACTTTCTGTTTTTGAATACACCGGCCTGGGCAAAGTGGGTCCGATGCTGCATATCCATTTTGAACAGGATGAGATTTTTATGGTTATTGAGGGTGAATACCGATTTGTAGTTGGAGAAGATACACATGTTTTAAAGGCAGGCCAGACCATTTTCCTTCCCCGTGGTATTCCACATACCTGGATTCAACTGACCGAACGGGGGAAACTGATTTATTTCCTCCAGCCCGCCGGGAAAATGGAAGAATTTTTCTCCTATATGAATAAACTGACCGAACGTCCCAGTCCCGAAGAAATGGACCGGATCCATGCGGAGCACCAGATGAAAGTTGTAGGTCCACCCCTGACATTATAAAAAAGCAGTACCTTAACTATAGAACCTAAAAGTTTGCTGCTAAAAGATTTCATACCAGCCCATGAACTCAGGGAATTTGTACAGCTCTACCGGATCGTGCACCTCCGGTTTGAAAAAGGACAGGTAGTGCCTCCCAAGGCCTATCCGCCACGGCCCGAGCATTGCCTGGCATTTTATCCGTACGATACGGAAACCGTTCAGTATGCGGAATCCGGTAAAGAAATCAAACATATTCCCGTTGTCCTGTATGGTCAGTTCACCGAAGTTACCCACCGGATGATCGGGCATCATTTCCTCGTTTTCCAGATTATTTTTTATCCTGGTGCCTTGTACCGGCTAACGGGGATTTCAGCTGCCGAACTGAACAATCAATATATCGATGCGGAAGCTGTTTTTTCCAGTGAACTAAGGAGAGTTAATGAACAGTTGTATCACGCGATCGGTTACCCGGACATGATTCGGATAGCCAATGAATTTGTGCATGGATTGATAAAGCATCAGAAAAAGCCCGCTTGCTGACCGACCATGCCTGGGCGTTATTATTAACCGGAAATACAAAATACAGTCTCGACCAGCTTGCCCGCGAAGCCTGTCTGAGTACCAAACAGTTTGAACGTCGTTTTAAAGAGCGTACCGGCGTCAATCCAAAATTATATGAAAGGATCATCCGTTTCG
>DAORKK010000294.1:2195-3513 GCA_035439525.1 Chitinophagaceae bacterium | reverse complement strand
TTTCAACCTGTCAATCCCTCAACCTTTCAACTAAAAAGAGCCCCATGTCACAACAATGGAAAGAATACCAGGAAAAAAACAATGAACGTTTCCTGAATGAAATGCTGGACCTGCTCCGCATCCCTTCGATCAGCGCCAAAATTGAAAACAAAGACGATATGCTGAAATGCGCCGAAGCCGTAAAGAAAAGCTTACTGGCTGCCGGCTGCGAAAAAGCGGAAGTCATGCCTACGGCCGGACACCCGGTGGTGTATGGCGAAAAAATTATTGATCCTTCCAAACCCACGGTGCTGGTTTATGGGCACTATGATGTGCAGCCGGTGGATCCGATCGAACTCTGGCACAGCGGCCCTTTTGAACCTACAATCAAAGACGGTAAAGTTTTTGCCCGTGGTTCCGCCGATGATAAAGGACAGTTTTATATGCATGTGAAGGCGCTGGAGATCATGAACCAGACCGGTACTATGTCCACTAATATTAAATTCCTGATCGAAGGAGAAGAAGAAGTGGGTTCTCCCAATCTTGGTCCCTTTGTAGCCGCTCATAAAGACTTACTCAAATGTGATGTGATCCTGATAAGTGACAGTGCCCTGCTGAGTATGGATACGCCTTCACTGGATGTGGGGATGCGCGGACTGAGTTATATTGAAGTGGAAGTGACTGGTGCCAACCGCGACCTGCACAGTGGTACCTATGGCGGTGCGGTAGCCAATCCTATCACGATCCTGGCCAAAATGATCGCCAGCTGTCATGATGAAAACAACCACATTACCATACCCGGATTTTATGATGATGTATTGGTGGCCACGCCTGATGAAAGAGCGCTGTTGAACAAAGCCCCTTACAATGAAAAAGAATATATGGAGGAACTGGGGGTACAGGATGTCTGGGGCGAAAAAGGCTATTCCACCTATGAAAGGACCGGTATCCGTCCTACGCTTGAAGTAAATGGCATCTGGGGTGGATATACCGGTGAAGGCGCCAAGACCGTGTTGCCTTCTAAAGCCTATGCAAAAATTTCCGCCCGACTGGTGCCGAATCAGTCCACCCATAAGATTACGGATGTCCTGATCAATTACCTGAAGTCCATTGCTCCGAAATCAGTAACGGTAAAAGCCGAACTGCATCATGGCGGGGAACCTTACCTGACCCCGATTGACAGCAAGGGTTACCTGGCCGCATCCAAAGCCGTGGAAACCACGTTTGGCAAAGCCCCGATCCCCGTACGTGGTGGTGGCAGTATTCCCATCTGTACGATTCTGGAAAAAGAACTGGGCGTGAAGATCGTGTTCATGGGCATGGGACTGGACAATGACAA
>DAORKK010000294.1:0-2095 GCA_035439525.1 Chitinophagaceae bacterium | reverse complement strand
AGAAAAACTCCGCCTCGACAAATACCTGTGGTCCATCCGTCTCTTTAAAACCAGAAGCGCTGCCTCCACTGCCTGCGAGAGTGGTAAGGTGAAATATGATGGAAATGCCGCCAAACCGGCCAGGAGTGTAAGCGTGGGGGATGAATATGAGGTAAAGACCGAAGCCAAACGCTGGCGGATCAAAGTGACGGGCTTGCTGCATAACCGGATGGCCTATGCGGAAGCCATCAAATACTATATCGATATTACCCTCGAAGAAGAACTGCAACGTATCCAGTACCAGGCCGCAACCTTTCATACTGGCAAAAGGAGAAGCAAGATCGGCCGGCCAACCAAAAAAGAAAGAAGAGAATTAGATGATTTCCTGGAAGATTAAGCCAGGGTGGATATACTCCGGATAAAGTTTGGATTTTTTTCGTCCAGCAGGTCCCCGAGTGTTTTGGCAGAGAACTCTGCCAGCATATCATCCCGCAGTTTCAGCATCTGATAATGCAATGGACAGGGATTGTCGCTTTTACATTTACGCAGACTCAGCACACAGTTATTGAATTGTTCCACCCCATCGGTGATCTTGACCAGTTGTATTATTTTTGATTTTAATGTATGCTCATTCAACGAAAAACCACCATAAGGTCCCTTGGTGGAATGCAGAATTCCCTCCTTTACCATTGTTTTCATGATTTTGGCGAGAAAGTGACGGGGAACCTGCAGTTTTTCCGCCATCTCGTCCAATTGCACTTTTCTACCCTCCTGCTGGATCAGGGCTACGTAAAGCACCCCACGAAGGGCATATCCGAATGATTTTGAAAGAAACATAGATTTTGAATAATTGGCAAAAGTACCGGGTTTACTTACTGCGGCAACTGACAAGTATCAATATAAGAAATGATGTCGGTCACCAATACCCCCCACCTGGTCCGGAATATATTTGAACCCCCAAAGGTGACAACTATCACAGAAGAGATTGATATATATCAGACCCGGATCTTTTTCCCGAAAATACATTTGCTCCATTAAAGACATTAATATCTTTTTTAACTTTAGAGGTTCAACCTCATTTAACTCAACAAAACAAACAGATCATGAAACGCAATCTGATTCTTTCCACCGCGCTGCTTTCGGCAGCCTTTTTTATCACTTCCTGCAGTGAGGGGGTAAAAAAAGATCCAAAACCCATTGACATCCAGGAATTGGCAAAAGACCAGCCTGAAACCCATGGTGCAGAAATCAAAGAAGGGGAAATCACATTAAGTACCCCGCTTGATAAAGCCATGGTAGATGCCGGCAAAGCCACTTATGGACTGAAATGCCAGAGTTGTCACCGCCTGACTGAAGAAAAACTGGTTGGCCCGGGATGGCTGGGTGTCACTAAAAAAAGACAACCCATCTGGATCATGAACATGATCACCAATGTAGACATGATGCTGGAAAAAGACCCCGAAGCACAAAAACTACTGGAACTATGCCTGGTGCGTATGCCTAATCAGAATATCAGCAAGGACGAAGCCCGCCAGGTAATCGAATTTATGCGCAGCAATGATGGCGAGAAATAAAAATACATGAAACAAAACCACCGGATTCCCATTCAATTTCTTAACTGCTAAATATTAAACATGAAACACTCTTTTCTAAAATTACTGACGGCCATCCTTTTATTGGCGGTTGGTTTTTCCGGCCTTACCAGCTGTAAACCCAAAGGTACCCAATCGGCTGCCGGCGGTGATGCGGCTAAAGCATACGTAGCTCCCGGTAAATATGATGAATTCTACAGTTTTGTTTCCGGTGGCTTCAGTGGACAAATGTCTGTCTACGGTCTTCCCTCCGGTCGTTTATTCCGCGTTATCCCGGTATTCTCTGTAGATCCTGAAAAAGGATGGGGCTACAGTGAAGAAACAAAACCCATGCTGAACACTTCTCATGGTTTTGTACCCTGGGATGACCTGCACCATATTTCCCTTTCTGAGACAAAAAGTGAACACGATGGTCGCTGGGTTTTTGGTAATGCCAATAACACCCCGCGTATCGCGCGGATTGACCTGAAAACATTCCGTACTGTTGAAATCATCGAGATCCCCAACAGTGCAGGTAACCACTC
>DAORKK010000293.1:0-3522 GCA_035439525.1 Chitinophagaceae bacterium | reverse complement strand
GTGAAAAACGGCTGTAAGCTGGTAGCCGAAGGTGCCAATATGCCGACCACCCCTGAAGCCATAGAAATATTGCATGAGAATGGAATTATGTATGCACCAGGTAAAGCCGCCAATGCAGGTGGTGTGGCTACTTCCGGACTGGAAATGTCACAGAACTCCATTCGTCTGTCCTGGACCCGCGACGAAGTGGAAAACAAACTGCGGGGTATCATGCGCAGTATTCATGAACAGTGTGTGGAGCATGGTAAGCGGGAAGATGGTACCATTGACTATGTACAGGGAGCGAATATAGCAGGTTTTGTAAGAGTGGCGGATGCTATGCTGGCTGAGGGGCATGTGTAGGGAGGTTGACAAGTTGATAAGTTAACAGGTTGAGAGGTTAACAGGTTGATAGGTTAACAGGTATGCCTGCCGTAGAAAGATGGTTGATAAGTATTGGGTTGTCTTGCTTTGGTGAGACAACCCTTTTTTATTTCTTTTCAAGAATGAATTCGTTGCAGTAAATGCGGAACAGCAGGATAATATAATTGACGAGCAGCGGACCGAAGATCAGGCCGATGAACCCAAAGAGACCGAGACCTACGATGACACCAAGTACAGTGACCACGGGGTGCACCTGACCCATTCTTTTCAAAAGAGTAATCCGCGCCAGGTAGTCTACATTCCCCGTTACGATCACGCTATACAGCAGCAGACCCGTGGCATTCCAGTTATTTCCACTGGCATACATGAATACCACCAGGGGTACCCAGACAATCATAGTGCCCACAATCGGGAAGAAGGCCAAAACGCCGGTCAGGAATCCCCATAGGATGATATCATTCAGTCCAAAGATGAAATACCCCAGCGTGGCGGTAACACCCTGAATGATACAGATCATCGGGATTCCCAACGCACTGGCTTTAACCAGTCGTTTGGTTTCGATGGCCAGAATTTCAACATTACTGTGTTTTAGTGGCAGAATGTTCCCAAGATAGGATTCGATCGCTCTTCCGTGTACCAGCATATAATAGAGAAGGAATAACAGGATGATCAGGTTGGTGATCAGGTTAAGGGTATCATTTACGAGGGAAGGCAGAAAACCGGAAATACGTTGCTGAAGGTTCACCAGGGTGTCACCGGATATAAGACTGAAACCGGCTCTTTCCTGTGCCTTATCAATCGCTTCTCTTAATTGGGAGATGGTGACAACGGGATCCTTGATAAACGGATGTACCTGTTTTTCAACCAATATAAACGTAAACCAGACCAGTAATGCCAGTAGCAGGAAGTAAACCAGGAGATAGAGAAGCGCGGTCCCGCTTTTATTCCATTTACGATGATAAATGAGCTGAAAGTAACTGTTGCGGCTGAGGATGTAGAGGGTAAGCGCCCCCAGTAATCCCGGGAAGAATACATAAAGCTCCCTTACTGAAAGAAAGACCATCAGTAATAAAAGGACCAGGATCATCACCTGTTTGATCTGGTTATTAAAACTGCCAGGTAAATTCATAAGAGCCGGAACAGTTTTGCTGCATCCTTACGTAAGGTACGCTTATTTAGAGTCGTCTGAAATGATATTGGTTAGTTAATCGTATCTTAAAATTCAGCTTCCGGGGATATTCAGGATTAAACCGGTTAAATTAATAGGAGAAACGGCAGTCATACATGAACAGAACACACTTAAATTCATCTATATGAGAAAGATCATCATATCTATGGGCATGCTATTCTTCACGTTTACGCTGTTCAGCTGTTCTTCCGGCAAACAAGCCGTCGTAATCAATACGGAGCTGGAGCAAGCAATAGCGGCCGATAACTGGAAATTTATTGCGGAGCAGTCAACTCCCCAGTTTAGCGGCAACCGGGGCGGACTGGATGCCGGGTATGAAGTAAAATGCAGTAAAGACCTACTGCAAAGTAATCTGCCGTATTACGGCCGGTCTTTTTCCGGTGGCGGTGCGTATACTAATCAGGGACCGCTGGATTTTAAAACCGGCGAATTCACTATAACCAAAGAGAAGGGGAAGAAAAACAGCTGGATACTGACCATTCGCCCGGCGGCTATAGCCGAAGTGCGGGAATACCGGTTGACTGTTTTCAGTAACGGGACAGCCTCACTGGATGTACAATTGAATAACCGTACGCCCATGAGTTTCCGCGGGCGTTTGGAAATCAGCCAATAACCCAAAGCATAAGCCTGCTTCGCAGGCATAGATTTTGGCCACGCTTGTCCCACCTCATGCGGGGAAAACACACGAAAGTTTTGCCTTTGGCAAAGGACTGCCTGCGGCAGGGTTAGCCACGGATCACACGGATCAGCACGGATTGAATTGCCTGCGGCAATAATTGTTGGCCACAAAATCACACGAAAGAACACGAAAAATACAGAAAGGCAGGCGCGAGTCCTGATTTGGATTTACTTTTCGTGTTCTTTCGTGTGCCATCGTGGCAACCATCCATTTGCCGAAGACAAACTAAAAATCCGTGCTGATCCGTGTGATCCGTGGCCCCAGCTGTCGCAGACATCTGTTTGCGAAGCAAACTCTTTCGAGTTCATTCGTGTGTTTTAGTGGCCAAAATCTATGCCTGCGAAGCAGGCTTATCCCTTTTGACTATTGGCTGATTTCCAAACGCCCTCTGAAACTCATGGGCGTACGGTTATTCAATTGTACATCTAGTGAAGCGGTCCCGTTATTGAAAACAGTCAGCCGGTATTCCCGCACTTCGGCAATCGCCGCCGGGCGAATTGTCAAAATCCAGCTGTTTTTCTTACCCTTTTCTTTAGTAATAGTAAAGTCACTCGCTTTAAAATCCAATGGCCCCTGATTGGTATATGCACCACCGCCGGAAAAAGAACGTCCGTAATAGGGCAGGTTACTTTGCAGTTTATCCTTACTGCATTTTACTTCATACCCCGCATCCAAGCCACCCCGGTTGCCGCCAAACTGCGGGGTTGACTGCTCGGCTATAAATAACCAGCTATCTGTTGCTATGGCTTCTTCCAATGCCTGATTCATCACCCCTACCTGTTTCCCGGTTGAACAACTGAAGAGAAATAGAGTCAACAGGGAAATAATCCCTGTGAACATGAATATTTTTTTCATACTGGTGATTTTAGATGTAAAACAATACCATTTTGACTCTCTCAATCCCTTTAAATTTAATCAGAAAAGTCAAACAAGTAACCAGATGCTGATTTTTATGACTCGTTTAACTAACCGGCGTCATTGAGCGCCGGCATAATTTAACGTACCTTACTGTTGGATCCTGTAAAACACGTCCGGTCATTATGAACCTACCCGGCAGTTTTAATAACCAGATCAAACAGGTGATGATCCTGGTGATTTTAATACTGATGGTCTTTCTGTCAGTGCGGGAACTTTATGTGTTCTTCCCGGGACTACTGGGGGCGCTCACCCTATACATAATCAGCCGAAACAGTTACTTACAGCTGGTTTATCACCGTAAATGGAATAAAAGCGGAACAGCCCTGTTGTACCTGCTGGTATATTTTTTATTACTGGCCTTGCTGGTCTGGTT
>DAORKK010000292.1:0-3535 GCA_035439525.1 Chitinophagaceae bacterium | reverse complement strand
CTTCCTTTGTAAAAGGAAAAAAGAAAGCCGATGAAGTGGAAGTCTGGATCGTCCCAGGAAGTAAGCAGGTGGAAGCAATGGCCATTGAAGAAGGGATTGACAAAGTATTTGAAGAGGCAGGATTTATGCTGCGTCAGCCGGGTTGCTCTGCCTGCCTGGGCATGAACGAAGACAAAATACCTGCCGGAAAATATTGTATCAGTACATCCAACCGTAACTTTGAAGGAAGACAGGGTGCGGGTGCCAGGACCTTACTGGCCAGTCCCCTGACTGCTGCAGCGGCAGCCATTACAGGTGTGGTATCGGATGTACGGGAATTAATGAACTAAGTAATGAAAGCACTGACTATTATACAAAGCCGTTTTGTACCGATCAATATCGAGAATATTGATACGGACCAGATTATACCCGCCCGTTTTTTAAAAGCCACCACCAAAGATGGATTCGGAAAAAATTTATTCCGCGACTGGCGGTATGAAAATGATGATGAATCTAAACCCCGGGCTGAGTTTCCTTTGAATCAATCACAATACGCCGGAGAGATCCTGGTAGCCGGGAAAAATTTCGGTTGTGGCTCCTCCCGTGAACATGCCGCCTGGTCGATCCTGGATTACGGATTCAGGGTGGTGGTATCCAGCTTCTTCGCCGACATTTTCAAAAACAATGCATTGAATAATGGCGTATTGCCGGTACAGGTAAGCGATGAATTCCTGGAGAAAATATTTGCACAAGGTCCGGATACAGTACTGCTGGTGGACCTGGAGAACCAATCCATCACGATCCTTTCCACCGGCGACAGCGATTCCTTTGACATCAACAGCTATAAAAAAACCTGTTTACTGAACGGGTATGATGATATTGATTATTTACTGAGTATGAAACCTGCGATTGAAAAATTTGAAACCGAAAGAGGATAACAACTATGAAAAAGAAAATTGCCGTAATTGAAGGTGATGGAATTGGTCCGGAAGTAACCAAACAAGCCATCCGTGTACTGGATGCAATTGCCGCTTCATTCAACCATGAATTTGAGTACAGCTATAACCTGATGGGAGCCGATGCCATTGACAAAACCGGCAATCCATTACCGGATGAAACCATTGAAACCTGCCTGAACAGTGATGCAATCCTGTTCGGCGCCATCGGCCATCCGAAATATGACAATGACCCTTCTGCAAAAGTCAGACCTGAACAGGGTTTACTTAAACTGCGCAAGTCATTACAGTTGTATGCCAATATCCGTCCGGTCAGCACTTACTCTTCCCTCTTCCACCTTTCGCCGCTGAAAAGCAAACAGATCGAAGGGGTGGATTTTGTCATCTACCGTGAACTGACGGGTGGTATATATTTCGGTAAAAAAGAAACTGCCGCCGATGGCGCATCCGCTTTTGATGAATGCAGCTATACCCGCGAAGAGATCGAACGCATTGCCCACCTGGCTTTCCAGCACGCCATGACCCGGAAAAAGAAACTGACCCTGGTGGATAAAGCCAATGTACTGGAAACCTCCAGGCTCTGGAGAAAAGTGGTACAGGAACTGGCCGCCCATTACCCGGAAGTGGCGGTGGACTATATGTTTGTTGACAATGCCTCCATGCAGATCATTGTAAACCCCAAACAATTCGATGTGATCCTTACAGAAAACATGTTCGGCGATATCCTCAGTGATGAAGCCAGTGTGATCAGTGGCTCGCTTGGACTGTTACCTTCTGCTTCAATTGGAAAAGGGGCCGCCTTGTTCGAACCCATTCATGGTTCTTATCCGCAGGCAGCCGGCAAAGACATTGCAAACCCGATCGGTTCTATCCTTTCTGCCGCTATGCTGCTGGACCACTTTGAAATGAAAGAAGAAGCACAACTGGTGCGGGATGCGGTAAACTGGACGCTGCTGAATTCATTTGTAACTAAAGATATTGACCCTGTTAACTTCTATTTCACCTCCACCATTGGTGAACTGATCAGTGATTTTGTAAGTGGTAAAATTTCAGGTTCGGTGAATACGGAAAATATAGAGTTGAGAAAATCAACCATTATATAACAGGCAATACAACGAACGGTGGTTCGTCCACTGTGAAATAATTATTGCTTGCTGAGTTCTTTTATTGAAACGGCGGGTGTATATTTACGAAAGCATACATCCTTTATGTTGAAGAATTTTTTACATAGTCATCTTGCTCCTGTGGCCGCGATTATTATTGTGGTGGTGATTATTATTACTTCTTCAAACGGAGGTGGTGCCTGACAGTTAATTAAAAAAAACAACATACAGCAACCCGCCTCCTAAAAGGCGGGTTTTTTTTTGAACCCCACTAAAGAAAAACTATGGCTTCCTATTATAATGAACATACGATACTCTGGCTGAACGGCAACTTTGTAAAAGCCTCCGAAGCAAAAATGGATTTCTACAGCCAGTCCTTTCATTACGGCTATTCCGTCTTTGAAGGCATCCGTTCGTATAAGACGGCCAGCGGCGAAACAAAGATCTTCAAAGCGGAAGCGCATTACGACCGGCTGGAACAATCCGCTATCGCCCTGAATCTTCCCTATCACTGGAAGACCGAAGAACTGATTGACATCACCTACGAAGTGCTCAAACGGAACAACCTCCACGATGCATATATACGGCCTGTGGTCTACGCACCGGCTAACATGAGTTTTGTAGTAAATACGCAATCCTTTCTTGTGATTGAAGTATGGGAAATGCAGCCTTTTCTCGGAGATAAACTGCTCAGTGTAATGACCAGTTCATTTCAACGGCCCAACCCCAAAGGATTTAAGATCCATGCCAAAGCCGCCGGTCACTATGTCAATTCCATACTCGCCAGCCAGGAAGCCAAAGCCGCGGGATTTGATGAAGCCCTGCTGACGGATATGCATGGAAATGTGGCCGAAGGTCCGGGTGCCAACCTGTTCTATGAAAAAGACGGCAAGCTCTTCACCCCTGCCACGGGAAATATCTTACCCGGCATCACCCGTGCTACGGTTTTTGAAATCTGTGATACGTTGGGGATCGCCGTGGAAGAAAAAATAATTACCCTGGAAGAACTGAAGCAGGCCGATGCGGTCTTCTATTGCGGAACAGCAGCGGAAGTCATCGGTTGGAAAAAACTGGACGACACTGAATTTCCGCTCCCCTGGGAAGACAGCCTGAGCAGGATGATCCAGCTGGCCTATAAAAACAGGGTGATCGAAAAACAAACACAATTACAGACAGAACCGGCTTAAATACGGCTAGCAATAAGCGAAAAAAATTAACATGAGCGAACTGAACAACTATTCGAAGACACTGACCCAGGACCCCACGCAACCTGCCGCACAGGCTATGTATTATGCAATCGGGTTCAAGGAAGAAGATTTCAATAAAGCGCAGGTAGGTATTGTGAGTATGGGCTGGGATGGCAATCCCTGCAATATGCACCTCAATGACCTGGCCACTACCGTACGTGATAGCGTGAATGCCACAGACGGATTACTGGGTTTGCGTTTTTACACCATCGGCGTGAGCGATGGCATCAGTATGGGCACAGACGGTATG
>DAORKK010000291.1:0-3548 GCA_035439525.1 Chitinophagaceae bacterium | reverse complement strand
AGCCCAATGGAATAAACAAACAGAATCAGTCCAAACTCTTTTACAAAGTGTTCGGTGGATGGATCAATCCCCACACCCGAATAGGAAAAAATCAGCCCGGCAAAAAGTACCCAGGTGATGCCAAGTGAGATACCGGCAATCTTTATTCGTCCCAGCCAGATACCGGAGGCGATGACCAGGCCGTAAATAATCACAGACTGGGCAATAGAAGTCTTGGTAAACAAGTCAGTTAACCATACTGGCATAGTAGTAAGTTCAAAGATGAAAGTACTGAACAGGATGACCGGAAGTCCCGGTCTCCTGTTCAGACTCGTAAATTACAAGCAATCAGCCAGAGGTCATGTTCACTCCGGTTGCAGTCCCCAATGTTCGGGGGAACGCCATAAAGCGGAGAGAAGCAGTTCACGCATAAAGAAAAATTCTTTAGGCAGTTTATCATACATGCGTTCAAATAATTCTTCGTGTGAAAGCAGTTCCTGTTTGCCGGGCTCGCGGTCCACGGTCATGATTTTTGCAAAATCTTCTTTGCTGAAATCAAGTCCGGTCCAGTCAATGTCCTCATAGCGGGGCATCCAGCCAATGGGACTTTCCACAGAAGAACTGTTACCACGGATACGCTCCACGATCCATTTCAGCGGACGGATATTATCCCCGAATCCTGGCCATATGAACTGTCCGTTTTCGTCTTTACGGAACCAGTTCACCCCGAAAATCCTTGGTGCGTTGGGCAGGTCACGGCCAAACTGTAACCAATGGTTTACATAGTCGCCGATATGGTAACCCATGAAGGGCAGCATGGCAAAGGGGTCGCGACGTACTTTACCGATTTCACCAAAGGCAGCAGCGGTCATTTCACTACCCATTGTGGTGGCCAGGTATACGCCAAAGTTCCAGTTAAAGGATTGGTACACCAAGGGTACACCGGTACTTCTGCGTCCGCCGAAAATGAAGCCTTCGATATGTACACCGTTGGGGTTATCCCAATCGGAATCAATAGCGGGGTTCTGATAAGCAGGCGCGGTAAAACGGGAATTGGGGTGTGCAGCCGGTTTGCCACTGGCGGGGTTGTAAGGTTTACCATTCCAGTCGGTCATCCCTTCGGGAACCTCCTTGGTCAGTCCTTCCCACCATACATCTTTATCCGCAGTTACAGCCACGTTAGTAAAGATGGTATTGGCTCTTATGCTCTCCATCGCATTGGGGTTCGTTTTGTAGTTGGTACCCGGGGCCACACCAAAATAGCCGGCTTCAGGGTTGATGGCATAGAGTCCCCCATCATTTCCTTTATGGATCCAGGCAATATCATCACCCACGGTGGTTACTTTCCAGCCATCAAATTCTTTCGGCGGAATCAGCATGGCAAAGTTGGTTTTACCACAGGCACTGGGGAAGGCTGCGGCCACATAGGTTTTTTTCTTATCAGGAGATTCCACACCCATGATCAGCATGTGTTCAGCCAGCCATCCTTCTTCACGTCCCATCACTGAAGCAATACGCAGGGCGAAACATTTTTTACCCATCAGGGCGTTTCCTCCATAACCACTGCCATAAGAAATGATCAGTCTTTCTTCCGGGAAGTGGGAGATGTATTTCACATCGGGGTTACAAGGCCAGCTTACATCGGCTTGTCCGCCTTCCAGCGGCGCACCCACGGTATGTACGCATTTTACATAGCTTTTCTTTTGCAGGTAAGGTAGTACTTCACTGCCCATGCGGGTCATGATGCGCATATTCACCACCACATATTCGGAATCGGTAATCTGTACTCCATATCTTGAAAGAGGAGAACCTAAAGGACCCATACAGAAAGGGATCACATAAAGGGTACGGCCTTTCATACAGCCCTGCATCAGGTCCTGTAATTTCTTTTTCATAGCTACCGGTTCCATCCAGTTATTGGTAGGTCCGGCGTCTTCTTTACGCAGACTGCAGATAAATGTTTTGTCTTCAACACGGGCCACGTCACTGGGATCACTGAAACAGGCAAAGCTGTTCGGACGTTTTTCCGGATTCAGTTGAATGAATGTGCCTTTGGATACCAGCAACTGGCAAAGACTATCATATTCTTCCTTTGAACCATCGCACCAATGAATAGTGGATGCTTCACAGTAACTCGCCATTTGTTTAACCCATGTTTCCAGTTCTGCACGCGCAGGTGCAGTTTCCATTGCAAAAAAGTTGGATTGTTGTGACATAAAAAGAGTGTTTAGTTGGAAATTATAAAAAAGGCGGGCAATCGTGGCACTGAAACGAAGTAATTATTTCAGTCCTGTAAAAATCTGAAAAACCCGGTTACCGATTAATGCGTTTCATCATCTTTGTTTATGAGTTTAATTAGGTCAGCCTGCGCTCTCTTTTTTAGCCCCTTTTTCGCGGTTCAGAACGGCCCAGGCAATGATGGCACTGAACAGCATGAAAACCGCGCCCAGCAAGAAAGACACGCCCGGAAAATAGAAGGGGGCGGCTTGCGTGGTGAAGTACTCAAAAAGGTTATTCATGATCAGGGGTCCTATGATCGTCGTCAGGCTCATAAGGCTGGTCAGCGTACCCTGGAGGGCTCCCTGCTCATTTTGGGGCACTTTCCCGGCCAGGATCGATTGCAGGGCCGGGCCGGCAATTCCACCCAGGCAATAAGGCAACAGGAATAAAAACATCATCCAGCCCTCGGTGGCAAAGGCAAAAAGGACCAGACCAAGTGTATATAATAACAGTCCGGAATAGACTGATTTTTCATTGCCAAGCCAGGGGTTGACCACCCGGGTAAGTCCCGCCTGAACTGCTCCTACCAGGATTCCCACAGCCGCCAGCGATAAACCGACCGTGCTTTCGTTCCATTTAAAGCGATACATGGTGAAAAAATTCCAGTTACCCTGAACAGACTGGGCGGCCAGGTAAATCAGGAAAAAGCAGAGGGCCAGTCCGTCGATCCCCGGATACTTTTTTAATAAACGTAAGGCTCCCAATGGATTAGCTCTTTTCCAATCAAAGGGCCGCCGGTTTTCCCTGGATAAGGATTCGGGTAGTACAAAATAACCATACAGGGCATTTAAAAGGCACAGTATCGCCGCAGCATAAAAAGGGGCCCGCAGTCCTAATCCGGCCAGCAAACCGCCCAGGGCAGGCCCTATAACGAAGCCTATGCCGAAGGCAGCACCGATCAGACCAAAATTTTTGGCACGTGTTTCGGGGGTACTGATATCAGCGATGTAGGCGGAAGCAGTGGTAAAACTGGCACCGGTTATGCCGGCAATGATCCTCCCGGCAAAAAGCCAGATATAATCAGGGGCGAGGGCGAGTATAATATAATCAATACCGAACCCAAGCAGGGAAGCCAGTAATACAGGCCGGCGTCCGTATTTATCACTCAGGTTGCCGATGATGGGAGCAAAAATGAATTGGGTAATGGCGTAAACGGAGATCAGTAAAGCGCCTTCTGAGCTGGCCTGATTGATGCTGATCCCTTTCAGTTGAGCAATCAGTTTGGGCATGACAGGTATAATCAATCCCCATCCCATTACATCTATGATTAATGTAATGAAGATAAATCC
>DAORKK010000290.1:0-3560 GCA_035439525.1 Chitinophagaceae bacterium | reverse complement strand
CGGGCAGTCTGCGCTACCTGCTGGTTCAGTTCGGAAGGTTGAAAATTCATATTGAGGTAAATCGTAAATGGTTTTTAAAAACTGTGCCACTCCTTATTCCGAAAAGCCGGAAGGGGTGGCACAGTATCTCTGTCAGAGATTAAGCAAGCATTCGTTAAAGGCGATACAAAGTACAGGAATTTATTTTGAACTAACAAGCGTTAGCGTCATATTTTTTCTACGGACAGTTCAACACCAGCCCATCCCAGGCCAGGTGAATAGTATCAGGCAGTTCGGCCTCTATACCGGCATGGAGTCCGATCTGGTGCGACATATGGGTGAAATAAGCCAGGGGCACCCGTAGTTCCTGCACCATATCCACGGCCTCCCCCAGGGTAAAATGGGAGATATGCTGCTGTTTCCGCAGGGCATTCAGGACCAGGATCTCAGAACCCCGGATCTTATTCTTTTCCTCCTCCTCAATCCGGTTGGCATCAGTGATATAGGTAAAATTGCCAAAGCGGAAGCCAAGCACAGGCATTTTCATATGCCAGACCTTGACTGGTATGACCGGGATATCACCCACTATAAAAGGTTCATCGGAAATGCTGATCAGGTTCAGTTCAGGAATACCCGGGTAGCGGGTATCCGCAAAAGCATAATAAAAATCACGCCGGATGGCCGACTCCATCAGCGAGTCCGCATAAATATCAATCGGCATTTTCTGGAAAAAATTATACGCTCTTACATCATCCAGTCCGGCCATATGATCCCGGTGCGGATGGGTAAAGACCACGGCATCCAGTTTCTTTACTTTTTCCCGCAGCATCTGGTAGCGGAAATCGGGTCCGGTATCGACTACCAGTGTCGTGGTAGCTGATTCAACGAGAATACTGGAGCGTAACCGGTTATCCTTCGGATCCGCCGAAGTACACACGGCGCAATCACAGCCAATCAATGGCACCCCACTGCTGGTACCGGTGCCGAGGAAAGTTATTTTGAGCGGGGGGCAGGTCACAAGGTAAAGTTAACAAGTTTAGAGGTTGATAAGTTGACCGGGGAGGGCAAATATCAAACCCCTGGGATGACAGGTAATTTAAATAAGAAATAAGGAAAGAAAAATAAGGAATGAGAAAGTAGTTGTGCGCCACTTTCTCATTCCTTATGCCTGATTTTTTATTTCTTATTTTCCTCAGCCCTCCTCTGTCTCCAGCTTCGCCATAATATTCGTATACAGCTTTGCAGACTCTTCGGAAAGATGACCGGGGTCGATTTCGAGTTGGGGAATGAGATCGGCCAGGGTATTGATCCGGCCTTCGATTTGCAGGAATTTATTCAGGACCACCACTTTCTTTTGCTCCAGAATGCAATAACCGCTCTGAAAAGTGCCCCTTTCATAGCGGAGTACGTAGCCGGCCTGTTCGGGAATCGCCTCTAATTTATCCAAGTTTGACTGGGTGTACTTCATATTGCAAATTTAACCTGCAGAATCAGTGAAACTCAGGGGATTTATCAAATCTTATCCACACCTGTTTTTCTATATTTGCCCCTACCTTTTAGTATGAAAAAACTTATCCTTTTATCCATCCTTTCTTTTTGCGTCTATTCACTGAATGCCCAGCGGAAATTCCCGGCTTTGGGACAGGTCGGAAAAGAAGAGCTACTTCTTCCGTCCTGCAACTTTGAACCAGGCGCCAATGCCATGAAACTGTTTGACCTCCAGGAAATCGATATTGAAACCGATGGCTATTCAATATGGCTGGAAACCCGGAAACGAGTCCGGATAAAGCTGTTTAATGAAAAAGGATATCCTTTCGCTTCCGTACAGATTCCCTATTTTAATATTGAAAGATCCACCCGTATTGAAGATCTAGAAGGGTATGTTTACAATCTGGATGAAAAAGGGGAAATAACCATCACTAAACTGGATAAAAATGAGTTTTATAAGGATATAAGCCGGGAAAACCTGAATCTGATCAATTTTACATTTCCGGCATTAAAACCCGGCAGTGTAATCGAATTCAGCTACCGGAAAATAGAACAGAACATCATTGAAATAGACCCCTGGATCATCCAGGATGAGATTCCGGTTGACGTTGCCTCCTGTATTGTACATATACCCGGCTATTCCGGGATAACGGAAAAAATTACAGGAACAGACACGATTACCACCTCCACTGAAAAAGTGTTTTTCGGGGTAGATGGAAAAATCAAAAAAACATACTATAAAGAAAAGATCCCCTCATTCAAACCAGAGCCGCTGATGAGTTCATTGAATGACAATCTGCTCCGGCTGCTTTTTCATTATACGATCCGGCCAAACCCGGCAGAACCGGAGAAAAATGAACCGGATTACCTGTGGGCCATGTTTGGCAGCCGTTTCCTGCACATCCTGAACACCGAACTCGACCTGAAAAGGGATATACCCGGAACAGACGCTATCGTTAATACCGCAAAAATTATCAGGTCCACCGCAGAAAGGATAAGTTTCATCTACGATGCTGTAAAAAAACAATTTCCGGGAAAACGTTCTCCTGAATTATACCCGGAGGATATACGAAAGGCCTGGGCCAGCAGGGAAGGCAATGCGGCAGATATCAACCTGGTACTGCTGAACCTGCTCCGGAAATCCGGTATAGAAGCACATCCATTACTCGTCAGTACAAAGGAACATGGAAAAATAAATACACAATTTCCGGGATCCGGACAATTAAACGCGCTGTACATTCTCGTACATGATGCTGATACCTACTATGTAATGGATGCCAACCAGGAAATACAATCTCCTTTTGTGCCACCGGCGAATGTATTGTTCCGCAAGGGTCTGTTGCTGAAAAAAAATTCCTACAAATGGATTGATATCATTGATTCCCGCCCTTTACTTAAATATGCCATCTGGATCAATGGACTTCTTGATAACGAAGGCAATCTGCAGGGAATTGCAAGAAATACTTTTTATGATTATGCAAAAACATTTATTTCAGACAGCAGCCACAACCAGGCAACCCGGCTCAACGCCTTTACGCAGGGAATCATTACAGATTCGGTTAAGTACGAAAATACCGGCCAATCCAATGATCCGTTGATACAGCAACTGAATTTCCATTACCCCCTGAATAATTCCGGTGATTATTACTTCCTGAATCCTCAGTTGTACGGTGCGGTAGCCGGAAATCCCTTTAAAGAAAGCAACCGGCTGACAGATATCGACTTTGGCTGTAACCAGGAACTGGTATTACAGCTGAATATTGAAGTACCAGAATCATATACCCCGGACTTTCTGCCAACCAGCCTGATCATCCGCGCACCTGACAGCAGTTTTCTTTTCAGGCGTTCCGTTAAGTTTGACAAGGGACGCCTCATTTATTACCAGAAATTTGAAATCAGTCAGCCTGTATTCGACAAAGAGCAATATCCCGGCATAAAAGAATTCTTCGACCGCGTTTACGCCCTGATGGCGGAAGAAATCGTGTTGAAGAAAAAGAAATAGCGGAAAGGTTTAGAAATGGCGTCTTAGTAAGGGCTGTTGACTGCCGACTGCCGACTCCCGACTACTATCTACTAACTGGCTTTGGTTTCCA
>DAORKK010000289.1:0-3578 GCA_035439525.1 Chitinophagaceae bacterium | reverse complement strand
GGATTACCCACCTGTGCCCGCTGGAAGGAAGGCATACTGTAATACGTATTGGCATCCTGCTGGATCGGTACAATCGGTGCTGCCCAGAGTGCATTGGTAATAGAAGCAGCCGGCGCGTTGCTCACCACATGATAACCGGTGACTTCTCCTCCCACTTTGATCTTATTATTAAACCGGATCTCTTCATTCAGACGAACCAGGTATCTTTTATAACGGTCATATTTCAACACACCTTCCTGGTCAGTATACCCAATATTCATATAGGTGGTGGATTTCTCCCCGGTATTGCTGATGCTCAGGTTGGTGGAAGAGATCATGGCTTTTTGCAGCACCAGGTCCTGCCAGTTGGTATTGGCTGTATAATTGGTATAATCAAATGCAGTGGCATTCAGATTGGCCAGCTGGGCATTGTATAATTTTTTAAATCCTTCCGCATCGGTGATTTTAATCTTATCCTGTACCACCTGCACCCCTGTGGTATTTTGCAGATTGATCCGTGTTTGTCCGCGGGCCGCTTTCTTAGAAGTAATCGCGATCACCCCATTGGCACCCCTTAAACCATAGATGGCAATGGAGGAAGGATCACGGAGGATATCGATGGTTTCAATATCAGCCGGATTGAGGAAGTCGATATTATCATGCAGCACTCCATCCACCACATAAACCGGACTGGCACTGTTGGTACTGTTCACCCCACGGATACGAACCACGGGACTGGAACCGGCCCTTCCTGAATTGGAAATAGTAAGGCCCGGTACTTTACCCTGTAAGGAGGCAATCGGGTTGGTGGAAGGCATATCGGCTACTTCGGCTCCCTTGATAGATGAAACAGATCCTGTAAGATCCCTTTTCTTCTGCGTACCGTAACCCACTACCACGATCTCATCGAGGGAACGCTCTTTGGGTTTCAGTGATACATCAAGTGTAGTACGGCTGCCGGGTTTTATTTCAACATTTGTAAAGCCTACATAGGAGAAAACAAGCACCGCATCTTCCGGCACGGAGATACTGTAATTACCATTGGCGTCGGTAACCGTACCGGAGGTACTTCCTTTCACTGTGACCGAAACGCCATTCATCGGCTGGCCCTTGTCATCCGTTACCTGTCCTTTAATCACGGTATTCACCGGTTCCGGCATAACAACCGGCGGATCATTGACATCCGGGGTAGCTGTTCTCCGTTTTACGATGATGGTATTCTCCGAAATCGTATAGGTCAGCTCCTGGTCACGGAAACAAAGTTCCAGTACCTTATCCAGGGGTTCATTTTTGACGGAAATGGAGACAGGCTTTGCCACCTGCATCGTGTTTACAGCATAAAAGAACTGTATACCGGTCTGCTTGCGGATTTCCTCAAACACTTGTCGGAGTGTGGCATTATTCTCTTTGATAGTTACCCGTTGAGAAAAGCCATTGGCACTTACCTGCAAGCAGGCTGCAAACAGTAATACAGTGGTAAGTTTCATAAACTTAATCGTTTGTCTTGCCAGCGGGGGCCTGCTGAGGCCGGACCGGCAAACTGCAGTGAAATACATAAATTTGTATTGTTTAAAGGCCAGATGTTTACATCGGCCAGGGTTGAATAATAAGCAGTGCACAATTGTTTATTGGCAGACCTGAACATCCGCCGGGTTCTGCCTCTAACAGAATCCGGTTTTTTATTCAAATCTGCCGTTGCCTATCCATCCATACCTACGGGAAAAAGCAATCGGTTTTTTGTATTCATATGATCGTTTTTATCTGGTTACTATTACTTTTCTTCCTTCTATCCGGAAATGCACTTCACCGGTCAGTTCCAGTTGTTTAAATACTTTTCTCACTTCCTCGTTGCGGGTCAGTTGTCCTGTAAAATATAAATCCACCGGACCCCTGTATTCCACTTCCACATCATACCAGCGGGCAAACTGGCGAAGCATGCTGCGCAGGTCCGTATTCTCAAACTGGAAACGGCCCCTGATCCAGGCTACGGCTTCTTCGGTGTCCGCATTGTTAATGATATTGATCTGGCCATTCTTGCTGATACCGGATTGCTGTCCGGGCTGCAGGAAACGGGCCGGCTGGGTGGCCGACTTTCCAGGTACAGTTACTTTTACTTTCCCTTCCAGTAATGTGGTTTTGATACTGGCTTCGTCGTCGTATGCATTAATATTGAAATGGGTGCCCAGCACTTCCACTTCCTGATTCACTGTTTTGACCTTAAAGGGTTTTGTCGCATTCTTTGCTACTTCAAAATAGGTTTCGCCGGTTACTTCCACCACCCGTTCATTGCCGGTAAAGTAAACAGGGAAACGGATAGAGGAGGCGGCGTTCAGCCAAACAGTAGTACCGTCAGACAGCGTTACTTTGTATTGTCCGCCACGGGGAGTTGTAATGGTATTGTAAAAAGCAGCATCATCCTCATACAGTATTTTACCATTCACTTTATAAGCCAGTAATCCATTATCCATTTTTTTGACTTCAATATTCCCCTGGGTACTCAGTACACCGTTAGCTGCGCTGTCCAGTATAATGGTGGAGCCGTCGGCCAGGGTGAGCAAGGCTTTATTCCCACCGGGTACTACTTCAACAGGGATTTGTTTTACCGGTGTTTTAACGATCGCCTGTTTATCCGGGCCGGATTGGTTATAATAAACATAAGTGGCTCCCAGGATCAGGACCAGTACCACCGCAGCAGCACGAAACCAGCCCCGGCGATATATCGCTGGGGGTTCTTCCCGGCTACTGTAATTGATCCGCTCTTTTATACTACGTCCCAGATCTTCCTTTGTCAATGGATTATCCGAAGCAACAGTAGCGGCAGTGTCATCAAATGAATGATACCATTCATTCAATTCAATGATCTCCTCCGGGCTGGCAGTGCCGGCCTCGTATTTTTCAATCAGTTTTGCAAAATGTTCTGTCAGTTTCATACTGTTATATAAATGAGTACACCGGGAATAAAAAATCCCCCATGCGGTTTAAAACTATTTTCATGAAAAATTAAAGCAAGGAATGAAGCAGGCTACGGGCGGCCAGTTTGAGTTGACGAACAGCCTTACCAAGCTGATTTTCAACGGTTTTTGGAGAAATATGGAGCCGCCGGGCGATTTCCTTTACGGGCAATCCCTCTTCACGGCTATATTGAAAGATCAACCGGCATCGGACCGGTAAGTGTTCCACTTCCTGCTTTACCCGTTCGATTATGGTCTTATAATGCAGGGCTGTTTCTATCTGGCAGTCCGCCACCGGGACTTCCGCCACACTGCGGGCATGTTTTTCCCGGTCCCGGATAGTCCGTTTCACGCGGTTCAGTACCGCATATTTCACGGCTACGGCGAGGTAATTTTCAGCGTTATCTATTTGGGTAATATGCCGGTTGGTCCAGAGTGCGGTAAACACATCATGTACGATATCTTCTGCGGCCACCTTATCCCTGAGACGATTATAAGCAATTACATATAATTTCTCCCAGTACCGTTCATAGAGTTCGGAGAAAGCCGCTTCATGATCCTGTGTTATCAGGTGGAGCAGTTCATCGGGCGTATATCGTGTGTACGTGTTCAAAGCAACGCAGCAAGCGAAAGTAAAATTAAAGAAAT
>DAORKK010000288.1:0-3581 GCA_035439525.1 Chitinophagaceae bacterium | reverse complement strand
CCCTGATTTTTATCAGGTTTTCCCACCCAGGGATTTCCAAGGTTTGTAGTTCCACAACAACCTTACTGGGACATGTATAAAATCATTGTTTTAGCCAAACAGGTTCCGGATACCCGGAATGTAGGCAAAGACGCAATGAAGGCCGATGGTACCGTAAACCGGGCGGCCTTACCTGCTATTTTTAACCCCGAAGACCTCAATGCACTCGAACTGGCGCTGGAGATCAAGGATCAGTATCCGGACACAAAGATCACCCTGCTGACGATGGGACCTGTACGGGCAGCCGAAATCCTGCGGGAAGGGATGTACCGGGGAGCAGATGCCGGCGTGTTGCTGACCGATAAAGCTTTTGCCGGATCGGATACACTGGCCACATCGTATGCGCTGTCCTGCGCCATCCGCAAAATCGGTGAAGCCGATCTGATCCTGGCCGGACGACAGGCCATTGACGGCGATACAGCCCAGGTGGGTCCGCAGGTGGCGGATAAACTGGGGATTCCCCAGATAACGTATGCAGAAGAAATCATTTCACTTCATGACCGGACCATACAGGTAAAACGTCGGCTGGAACGAGGTGTGGAAGTCGTTGAATGTACATTGCCGGTATTGATCACGGCACATAGTACCGCCCCGGAATGCCGGCCCCGGAATGCAAAACGTTTAATGCGGTTTAAAAGAGCCACCACGCTATCTGAACGACATACAAAAGCCGAAGATTACCTGGCTGTACACAATGACCAGACTGTGCTTATCACCGAGTGGTGTGCAAAGGATGTAAACAGCGATCTCGTGCAACTCGGTCTGGGTGGTTCTCCTACCAAGGTCAGACAGGTGGAGAATATCGTTTTCCAGGCCAAGGAATCCAAAGTGATCAGTACAGACGATGCGGAAATAGAATCACTGATGCAGGAACTGATCAGTCAGCATACAATCGGTTAACCAACTAATCAAGGATAAAAAACAGCACCATGAATAATGTTTGCGTGTACTGCGAATTTGAAGAAGGCAGGATCCAGGAAGTAAGCTATGAACTGCTGACCAAGGGCCGTTCACTGGCCAATCAGCTGAACTGTAAACTGGAAGCACTGGTATTGGGCGAAGGATTGAATGGATTGGAAAAAGAAGTCAGCCGCTATGGGGTCGATATCCTCTATATGGCCGATGATAAACGGCTTTATCCCTATACCACATTGCCTCATACCGCAGTGGCAGTTGGGTTGTTTAAACAAACCCATCCGCAGATCGTGCTGATGGGAGCTACGTCGATCGGTCGCGATCTCGGACCGCGGATTTCCTCCTCACTCACCAGCGGATTAACGGCGGATTGTACCAACCTGGAAATAGGAGAGTATGAGGATAAGAAAGCCGGTAAGAAATACGAGAACCTGCTTTACCAGATCCGGCCCGCTTTCGGTGGTAATATTGTGGCCACGATTGTAAATCCGGATAACCGTCCGCAGATGGCAACAGTCAGGGAAGGCGTAATGAAAAAAGAAACAATCTCTGATACACATAAAGCCGAACTCATTTACCTGGATGCCGGGCAATACCTCCGCGATGAAGACCTGGTCGTGAAGATCATTGAAAGGCATATGGAAACGTCGAAAGTGAACCTGAAGAACAGTTCCATCATAATCGCCGGTGGTTATGGGGTAGGGTCAAAAGAGAATTTTAACCTGCTCTATGAACTGGCCCACACGCTCGGTGCTGAAGTCGGCGCATCCCGGGCTGCCGTGGATGCCGGTTTTACGGATAAAGAACGGCAAATTGGTCAAACCGGTATCACCGTTCGCCCCAAGCTGTATATCGCCTGTGGCATTTCCGGACAGATTCAGCATATTGCCGGTATGCAGGATTCGGCCATGGTTATATCCATTAACAATGATGCCAATGCGCCGATCAATAAACTGGCGGATTATGTGATTCAGGGCAACCTGGAAACGATCATTCCTAAAATGATCAAATACTATAAAAAGAATATCAAGTAAAAAGTACCACTTGATTTAATTATTTATAAACCAGTTGACATGGCAAATTATTATACGGATACCGCTGAGTTGAAATTTCACCTCACACATCCCCTGATGCAGAAAATCGTGGCCTTGAAAGAACGAAACTATACAGAGCACGAACGATTTGATTATGCACCGGTTGATTTCGAAGATGCAATGGATAGTTATGATAAAGTACTGGAGATCGTAGGGGATATTTGTGCCAATACGGTGGCGCCCCATGCCGAAAGTGTGGATGCGGAAGGGCCACTGCTGATCGACGGCCATGTGAAATACGCGGCCGGGACCCAGAAGAATCTGGAGGCGATTGTAAAAGCAGGATTGATGGGTATCACCCTGCCCCGTAAGTATGACGGGCTGAATTTCCCGATAGTGCCCTATATCATGGCGGCGGATATGGTATCGAGGGCGGATGCGAGTTTTGTCAATATCTGGGGCTTACAGGATTGCGCCGAAACCATACATGAATTTGCAGATGAAGAACAACAAGCCCGTTACCTGCCCCGTATTGCAGCGGGGGAGACAGCGGCCATGGACCTTACCGAACCGGATGCCGGAAGTGACCTTCAGGCAGTTCAGTTAAAAGCCACCCTGGTGGATGGCAAATGGTTGCTCAATGGGGTAAAGCGTTTTATTACCAACGGGGATGGCAATATATCCTTAGTGCTGGCCCGGTCCGAAGAAGGGACAGCCGATGGCCGTGGCTTATCCATGTTTATTTATGACCGTGACAGTAATGCGGTTACAGTTCGCCGTATTGAACACAAACTGGGGATCATCGGTTCCCCGACCTGTGAACTGGTGTTTAAAAACGCTCCGGCTGAACTGGTGGGACAACGCAAGTTCGGACTGATCAAATATGTGATGGCACTCATGAACGGAGCCAGATTAGGTATCGCCGCCCAGTCTGTGGGTATTGCCGATGCTGCCTGGCGGGAAGCCGTCTCTTATGCCAAAGAGCGGGTGCAGTTTGGAAGCTCCATCAGTAAGTTTCCTGCAGTGTATGAAATGATCTCTAAAATGAAAGCGAAGGTGGATGCGATCCGTTCACTGCTGTATGAGACAGCCCGGTTTGTGGATGTGTATAAAGCCTATGAGCATATTTCCAAAGAAAGAAGCCTGACACCGGAAGAGCGCACGGAGCTTAAAGCCTATCAGAAACTGGCGGATATATTTACTCCGATGTCAAAAGGTCTTTCTTCTGAAGTCTGCAACCAGGTAGCTTATGATGCGTTGCAGATTCATGGCGGTTCAGGCTTTATGAAGGATTATCCGATCGAACGGATATACCGGGATGCACGCATTACAAGTATTTATGAAGGCACCACACAATTGCAGGTGGTGGCTGCTGTAAGGGGTGTAACCACGGGTGGATACCTGGCCCAGATGAAAGCGTATGAAGCGATGGACGTAAAACCCGAATTGCTCGGCTACCGCAATTATATCAGCGAAATGACCAATGAGTACGAAGAAGCGGTTAAAACAGTAATGGAAACCGCGAATAATGAATATACCGATTTTCATGCGCGACGCCTGGTGGAAATGGCCGGCAATATCATGATGTCGCAC
>DAORKK010000287.1:1742-3586 GCA_035439525.1 Chitinophagaceae bacterium | reverse complement strand
TTTCTTCCCATTAAGAATGGCGCAATCTGAAAAGCGTAACTCTCCGGGATGGCCGTGAAATTATTGGTGGCGTTCTGAATGGACAAAGCAAAAGCATTCAGGTCGGCCGGACGTTCTATATCGCTCTGTGCTATTCCCAGGATATTAAAAGCCGGAGAGGCCGGTGATTTGAGCAGGTCCAGCCGGATAGTGGTATCCACCGTTACCTGCGCCCTGGCTGGAAGGCCATAAAAGAATAAACCAATGAACAGGACCCGAATGATTTTCATAAGCATTAATGAATCGTGAAGAAAATACTGATTTTATACAACACCGAGGCTCCCTGGGTGGTGACTGTTTTCTCGGCATAATATTTATAAGGGCTCACGCCACCGCGTATGCGAAAATCAAAACTGGTTTTATCCGGCTGACCCGGCACATCCGTTACTGCGGTATACAATTCCAGGTATTTGCCCCGGAGCGACTGGTTGCTGCCGATAGTAAACCAGTCCAGCGGGCCTGCATGATTTTTTAAAATGGCTTTTTCTTCCAGCCAGGCTTCTGTGACGGATGACTGGCCGGTATCTCCGGGAATGACTTTCACCTGGATATCCTTATCGGAATTAGTTATTTTATAAGGATCAAAATGGGATGAACGGCTCTGTTCAAAAGCGGCTTTTACACTGGTTTTTTTGGCCATAAACGGATAGGTTTAATGATACAGTAATATACTAATTTTCATGAAATTCATCAACCCCGGAAACATCAGCCAATTTTTTAATTGCTTAGCTTTAGTGGAATAAAAAAAATATATGAAGCCTGCTATTCTATGCTGCCTGTTCTTCCTCTGTTTATCCGGATCGGCCCAGCAACATAATGACACTAAAATCCCCGTCCTAATCCGTTGTGATGATATCGGCATGAGTCATTCCGTGAATATGGCAGCGAAGAAAGTACTGGAAACCGGTATGCCGGTCTCCATGTCCGTCATGGTGCCCTGTTCCTGGTTCAGTGAAGCCGTGGACATACTAAAACAGTACCCGAATGTATCAGTCGGAATTCATCTTACCCTGAATGCAGAATGGAAGCAGTACCGCTGGGGACCGGTGGCCGGTGTGAGGCAGGTGCCTTCGCTGGTGGATTCACTGGGGCATTTCTTTCCTTCCCGGGCGAAACTATTTGCCAATAATCCGCAGCTTAGTGAAATTGAAACTGAGCTAAGGGCCCAGATTGATAAGGCCCTGAAAGCCGGATTAAAAATTGATTATCTCGATTATCACATGGGGGCGGCGATGCAAACACCGGAAACACGTAAGATCGTGGAGAAGCTGGCCGCAGAATATAAAGTGGGTATCTCCCGATATTACGATGAAGTGGATGTGGATGGAGGCTATTCAGCACCTGTGGCGTCTAAACTGGATACCTTAAGCAGTAAGCTCAGTGCATTGCAACCTGGTGGCACCAAATTATTTGTTTTTCATGTAGGCATTGATGATGCTGAACTCTCAGCTATGGAAGACCTGAATCCATTCGGACCAAAAAATATGAGCAAACACCGTCAGGCGGAACTGGATGCATTGGTATCGCCCTCATTCCAGGCATTGCTTCATCAGGAGAAATTTCGGTTGGTGAATTACAGGAACCTGAAAGAGGGCCACTGATGTATTCCCGCTTCGCGGTAATTTTAGCCACGGATTGCACAGATCAACACGGATTTTTTGCCTGCGGCAAAAAGATATTAGCCACGAAAGCACACGAATAGTCACGAAATAAATACAACATTGTATTCATTCGTGCTTTTTACTGTGCTTTCGTGGCCACCTTATCCGTGTGAATCTGTGTTATCCGTGGCCCTGTATTTTTCG
>DAORKK010000287.1:0-1642 GCA_035439525.1 Chitinophagaceae bacterium | reverse complement strand
ACCAAGAAAAAACCCCGCCGGGAGGCGGGGCATAAAGTTTAGGGGACACAGAACTTTTGGTTTTCATAGATCCGGATAAAACGGACTTGGACATAGGACTTAACTGGTTTTCATTGGATAGGTCTGGACATTGTTTCTGGACGGTTTTTTCAAATTGGATCTGGACTTTTTGTTTGGTTTTTCAAAGGGTTGGATTTACATCCTTTGTTCTTAATTGCACCATGAAGCTACGGCTGACTATTGCGCAAAAAAAATATTATGGCATCTAATATTACAAATTCGGTGATCAACATTAGCGAAGCTATAAGATAACACTTACTTTGCTTATCAGTGATTTACGTAGTCGTAAAACCACTCGTAAATCAACTTCGTAGGATCACTTATACTTGTAGAATGACAACTACAATAGCAAGTAAGAAGTAAGAAGTACGAAGTACGAGAAGCATTTCGTAAAGCGAGAATCAGTACGTTTATTAAGATAAATATTCTAAGGAGGTGCTGTTACTAACAACTAACAGCTAACAACGAACACCTTTTTTAAATATATGTTTTCTGCTGCGCTCGAAATAGCAGTTACAGTTCATTATTTAAATATATCGCCACAGAATGGGCTGTTGACTCCCGACTACTAACTCCCGACTACTAACTAATTTTAATCTCCTCCTCCGCATCCACCACTGCATCCTCCTCCGTCACCTCCGCTGTCCCCGCCACTATCGCTGCTGTCGCTGCCGAAATCTCCACTGGCGCCACCGCCACCAAAATCGCCATCGCCAAAACCCGTAAACTCCGGGTAAGAAGTAGCGGGTTCCGATTCAAAGTGATTGTATAAAGGGGTGCTGTCGTACGTACTGCCACTATCCCCCAGAGTTTCTTTTTTCTTAGAAGTAAATCCATTTTGTTTTACCTGCTCCTGATCAAACTTCGTATTACCCCATATATCCACGGGAGGATCAAGGTCAAATTCTTTTTTATACAGGGCGATTGTATCGAGGTACTGGGCACTGAAGCGACCTGTCTGGTCTTCCATCGGCACCAGTTCGGGAAAGTGATCAAACGGCTGATGGATCACCTGGTCACAGAATTCCCGGTAGGCCTTGCTGAAAAGGAGATGTTCATGCCATACCACATCTATGATTTTTGAGGGCGTAACATGGAAATCACTGACCAGCCCCAGGTAAATGAATTTCTTGTATTCATTCAATGCCCTCAGGGCAAAACCGGTTTTCCAGCCATGCTTACGGGCAATCTTATGCGCAAATGCATGATAGGATGGGTTTGCATTGCCAAATTTTGCCGCAATACGGTCAAAGAGACCCGGTTGCACTACATGGTCAAAGTAGTAAGTCCGGAGCTGCAGCCATAGTTCTTTTTTATCCATTGTTTAAGTTGTCTTTAAAATTAAGGCGGGAAACTGTATCGTAATTCCATCCCATATTAATTATTTTTTACCAGATTACAGGCTGAGAATCTGATTTTTGTATTTGATTGGCTGATTGGCTGGTCCGGGAGATTTCAGGTTACTTACTGAGCATTATCAGGCGACAGTCCAACTCAGGTCATATCCATACCGGCAGGTCTTTTTATCCTTTGCAGGATGAAAAAGTTCTTCGCCCCCACCCGCATTTTCATTGTCCTTCTT
>DAORKK010000286.1:0-3607 GCA_035439525.1 Chitinophagaceae bacterium | reverse complement strand
TTAGAATTACAGTCTGTGGTATTATCTTTGCCCGGAAAGCAGTATAAATTAGCTTAGCCAATTTGATTTATTTAACATGGACAAGCTTGTACATTTGTTAAAAAAAGCCACCTTGGCGTATATTGATAATAATACGTACTAGGTGAATTAGTGTTTGTAAAAATATTGCAAGCTAGCTCTGGACAATAAAAGTAATCATCAACGTCAACTACCTTAATACTACCAGATATTGAGTTAGATAAATTTAAAGTTAGAGATATATACTCTGTTATATTACCTAAATTTAACTCATAAACAGATCCGGGAGTAATTGTAACATTTACAGTTACTGTATATTGATTATTATGAGGTTGAGAATAGCCAATCACAAGACTATTAATTGTAGAATTTGAAGTGTTATTTTTTATAAAAACAATAGCTGACGCAGGTTTTAATTTCTCACTTTGTGGTAACTTATTAAAACTTCCAAATATAAAAATAATTAATATATAAAATAAGGGTAAATGATAATTACGCATAGTAATATATTTTATAGGTCAAAGGTTTTATTACTGTTGAAGTTAGTACTTTTTTTTACGAATATCAATGTTTTTTCTCAACCGTGCACAACGCTCGGACAGACACCAGCCACAGCATTTCCGGTCTGCGGCACCTCCGTTTTTCAACAACTTACCGTTCCATTATGCATCAATAACCAACAAGTCCCTGTAACGGGTTGTGCACCTGGTTACCCGGACCGCAATCCTTTTTTCTATCGGTTTACTTGTTATGTTGCCGGCACTTTGGGGTTTACGATTACACCATTGGCCTCCAATGAAGATTACGACTGGCAGTTGTATGATGTTACAGGCAGAAACGTGAATGATATTTATGTAAACACTTCAATGATCGTTACGGGAAACTGGGCCGGCACATATGGGCCAACCGGTGCTTCAAGTACAGGTACAACTGGGATCCAATGCGCATCCCAGCCACAGGATAACGCACCGACATTTGCCCAAATGCCTACGTTGATTCAGGGTCACGAATATATTCTGCTCGTTAGTCATTTTACTGATACACAAAGCGGCTACAATCTTTCGTTTTCTGGTGGAACCGCTGTAATAACCGACCCGCTTGACCCACACCTGGTCAGTGCAAAAGCAGATTGCGATGGCACTAAAATCACGGTGAAACTGAATAAAAAAGTACGCTGTAACAGTTATACAGCCACTGGATCTGAATTTAGCATTGTACCAGCGGTAGCCACAGTTATTTCAGCCACACCGGACTCCTGTGCATTTGGTTTTGATTTTGATGAAATCACCCTGATCCTTTCGGCTCCATTAACCAATAATAATTATCAATTGGTCATCAAAAACGGGACGGATGCGAATACATTAAGAGATAACTGCGGAAGAAATATACCTGTAGACGAACAAGTACCTTTTCTATACGCCATCCCACAGCCTATTTTTGCCGACAGTGTGGGCAAAGCCGGTTGTGCCACCGATTCCGTTATCGTTTATTTCCCCAAAAAAGTCGCCTGTAATACGATCAGTCCGGATGGCAGTGATTTTTCTGTATCCGGACCCGCCCCGCTCACCGTGGCCACCGCCTATGGTAATTGTGTCAATGGAAAATCGGATTACGCGATTGTAAAGTTCACCACTCCCGTCTATGTGGGCGGTACCTACCAGCTTACCCTCAAAGCCGGAAATGATGGTTCGGTGATACTGGATGAATGCGGACAGGAAATGCCGGAGCATACACGTTCTTTTGTGGCGGCCGATACCGTCAATGCCGGTTTCACCTATACCACCACCCTCAGTTGTTTGCAGAATACGTATACGTTCAACCACAACGGAGCGCATAATGTAAACAGCTGGAACTGGACCTTTAATAATAATATCCGCGCCAATACCCCATTGCACAGTATTATTTTTCCGGCCACGAGTACGAATGATATTCAGCTGATCGTCAGCAATGGCACTTGTGCGGATACCGCTGCACTTCAACTGGTACTGAATAATGAAGTACGTGCTTCCTTTACGATGCCGGATATTATTTGTCCGGAAGATCCGCTGGAAGTGGTCAACACCAGCACCGGCATTGTTACTTCCTGGGAATGGAAATACGATGTCACGGGCAGCAGTACCTTAAAAGACCCACCTCCGTATCTTTTTCCGGCCCGGAATGTGGAAGCTTATTACACCGTGAAATTGCTGGCTTATAACAATATTATTGGTTGTGTTGACAGTGCCCGGAAAGTGGTCCGTGTGCTGGATTTCTGCCTCATCGATGTGCCCACCGCCTTTACACCTAATAATGACGGACTGAATGATTTTTTCCATCCGCATACCGCTTTCAAGGCCGACAATTATGATTTCCGGGTGTACAACCGCTGGGGACAACTGGTCTTCCAGACACGCAACTGGCAGGAAAAATGGGATGGGCGCTTCGGTGGTGTCCTTCAGAACCCCGGTGTATTTGTCTGGATGCTGAGTTATAAGCACCGGGATACCGGGAAGGACGTTTTCCGGAAGGGAACCGTGACCCTGATCCGCTAAAAATTTTCATTTGGGTGATTTTTTCGCATGCGCTATCTTTGCACATGGCAACAAGAAAATCCCCCTCCAAACCCAATTACGCAAAATTTTTTGGTGAAGGTCTGACCTTCGATGATGTACTGCTGATGCCCGGCTACAGCCAGGTATTGCCCCGTGATGTGGAAATAAAAAGCCGCCTGACCAAAAACATTACCCTCAATGTGCCCCTGCTCTCTGCCGCCATGGACACCGTTACCGAAGCGGCCCTGGCAACGGCCCTGGCCCGCGAAGGCGGACTCGGTATTCTGCACAAGAACATGGCTATCGACAAACAGGCCGAGCAGGTTCGTAAAGTAAAAAGAAGTGAAAGCGGACTGATCATCGACCCGATCACTCTCCACGCCGATGCCACCATTGGTGATGCGCTCCGGCTGATGCGGGAAAACAAGATCGGGGGAATTCCCATTATTGATAAAAGTGGTAAACTGGTGGGTATCCTTACCAACCGTGACCTGCGTTTTGAAGATGATCCCAAACGCAAAGTCAGTGAAGTGATGACCAAAGAAAATCTTTACACTGCCCCCGAAGGCACTGACCTGAAAAAAGCAGAACAGTTATTCAAAATGACCAAGGTGGAGAAATTACCCATCATCAATAAACAGGGTAAGCTCACCGGTCTCTTTACCTATAGTGATATTTTAAAACTCAAGAGTCATCCTAATGCGGTGAAAGATGGCTTCGGCCGCTTACTCGTAGGTGCCGGTGTGGGCATCACCAAAGACATGCTCGATCGCGTAGCCGCCTTACAAACCGTTGGCGTGGATGTGATTGCCCTGGACAGTGCGCACGGACATAGCAAAGGAGTGATTGATGCACTGAAGAGTGTGAAGAAGAATTTCAAAAACATGAATGTGATCGCCGGTAATGTGGGTACCGCAGCAGGCGCCAAAGCCCTGGCCGAAGCCGGTGCCGATGCCGTGAAAGTGGGGATCGGACCAGGATCCATTTGTACCACCCGTATTGTGGCCGGTGCCGGTGTACCACAGCTGACTGCTATTATGGAAGCCGCCTCTGTATTG
>DAORKK010000285.1:0-3618 GCA_035439525.1 Chitinophagaceae bacterium | reverse complement strand
AATTACCGGGTGGATCAGAACGGACCGGAAGAGTTCGGTTTCCGTGGCAATTCGCAGAACCTGGATCTGAACCGCGATGCGATCAAAAGTGATTCAAAGGAAGCCCGATCATTCGCGCAGATCTTCCAGCTGACCGATCCGGATGTGTTTGTCGATAACCATGTAAGTGATGGCGCCGATTACCAGCATGTCATGACCCTGCTAACCACCCAAAGCAGCAAACTCGGCGGGGTGATGGGCGATTATATCAGTAAAGAATTTGAACCGGCATTATACGGTCTGATGAAACAAAAAGGATTTGACCTGGTACCCTATGTCAATGCCTGGGGAGATAAGCCTGAGAATGGCTGGAGTGAGTATTGGGACAGTCCGCGTTACGCGAGTGGGTATGCCGCGCTATGGAATACATTCAGTTTTGTACCGGAGACACATATGCTGAAACCCTATGACCAGCGGGTGAAATCGACTTATGCCCTGATGCAATCCTTTATTGAATACACCGCGGTGAACAGTGAAAAGATCCGTCAGCTACGGACACAGACCAAAGAAATGATGAAGACCCGGGAACAGTTTCCCGTTGCCTGGTCCCTGGATAGATCTGTATTCAAGGAAGTATTGTACAAAGGTTATCAGTCCGGTCAAAAACCCAGTGAGGTTTCCGGTTTCCCCCGTTTGTTCTATGACCGCTCAAAGCCTTTTGAGCAGACCGTGAAGATCTTTAATTACTTTAAACCGGTCACATTCGTGAAGAAGCCCAAAGCTTATATCATTCCACAAGGCTGGTGGAAAGTGACCGATCTGTTGCAGCTGAATAAAGTTCAGATGATACCGTTGAAAAAAGATACGGTGATCGAAGTGGAAGTTTACCGGATCGCTGATTACAAATCCTCTGCCCGGCAATATGAAATGCATCACCTGAATACAGAAGTGAAGACCAGTTCCAGTATTCAAAAAATTTCTTTCCGTAAAGGGGATTGGTATATCCCGATGAACCAGGCGGCCAACCGTTTCCTGATTGAAACACTGGAACCTGTGGCGGAGGATTCTTATTTTGCCTGGAATTTTTTTGATGGGATCCTTGGCCAGAAAGAAGGGTATTCCGGTTATGCGTTTGAAGATATTGCCGCTGAGTATCTCCGTAATAATAAAGACCTGCAGATAAAAATGGATCAGCGAAAAGCAACGGATACCGTATTTGCGAAAGATGGCCGGGCCCAGTTGAATTTTGTTTACCAGCAATCGCCCTGGTTTGAACCAGTGCATATGCGATACCCTGTTTACCGGGTATTATAATGCCGCTTTTTTTCCGTTTTCGGTATCCCGAAAAAGATAAAAGCCGAGTAAAAGAGCGATAAACAAAACCCCTACGGAAAGGTAGCCCACCCATTCATAATGGAGTAATTGCCGGTTGGCATTTGTTTTTACTATAAATCCTGATACGAGTGCTGCCACCCCGGTACCCAGGTGCTGGATGCTGCTGTTCAGGCTCATGAAACTCCCTCTTCCTGCTGAACCTGTTACACTGCTCACCATGGTTTGTGAGGTTACGGCTCGTCCGGTTGCCAGGGCGAACCAGATAGCAAAAAAACTCAGTACCACCGCAAATGGAAGGGAAGGCATATTTGTGATCAGGATGACCATAATGAAGGAGAGCGGCACGCACCAGAGAAACACTTTCAGTTTTCCTACTTTATCCGATAGTCTTCCCAGTAAGATCGCCGAAATCAGCGAGGCGATTCCCCCCACGAGATAGATCAGCGGGGTAACGGATCTGGGATACCCTTTATTGAATTCCATATAGGGATTTATAAAGGGGATAATAAGAAAGTGTCCCATCATCATGATCCCGGAAAAAAGGAGGGCCAGTCCTGTGTATTTATTTGTCAGGGTGCTCAGCAGCTGGCGACCTTTAACCCCGATTGTTTCACGTGTACCCAGGTGATCTTTAAGCACGGGAAGATAGATAAAACAAAGTGGCCAGATAACCAGGGCCACGAGTACGACAAAGAGGAAGGGCACATGCCAGTCGTCTTTAAAAATATCCACCAGGTAGAGGGAAAAGGTTACTCCTGCTGAGGAAGCCACGGCAAACGCGCTCATAACGGCTCCCATGGCTGTGCCGCGTCGTTCATAGGAAAAGAGGTCAGCTATCATTGAAAGAACCTGTCCGCCAATAATCCCGCCGAAAATGCCTGCAATGATGCGGGCAATCAGCAACATTTCGTAGGATTGTGCCAGTCCGCAGGCCGCAGTACCGATTATGAACCCGGCATAGGTAAACAGCAGGAGTTTTTTCCGTTCAAAATTATCGGCCAGGAAGGCCATGGAAAGGCCTGAGATAAAGGAGCTGATCGGGTAGGAAGCCAGGAGAAAGCTGAATTGACGTGGGCTGATGTTGAAATGGGGGATCAGGTAATTACCAAGGGGCATCATGATCATGAAGTCGAGGATATGGGTGAAATTCACCGCAGCCAGGAGAAAGAGGATGATGCGTTCTTTGGGGGTCATGATGGACAAAGTTTGTCAATAGAAAGGAGAAATCCAACTTGCCGGGATGTAGCAGTTACGAGTCGCGAGTTGCGAGCTGCGAGACATACAGTTCGGTTCGAACTAATGAGCCCGAAACTCGTAACTCGTAGCTCGAAGCTTCTCTCAGGGGCATAAAAAAAGCCTCTCATTGCTGAAAGGCTTTTTTAATAAATATGGCAGTTACCTACTCTCCCGCATTGTTGTGCAGTACCATCGGCCATGAGGGACTTAACTTCTCTGTTCGGTATGGGAAGAGGTGAACACCCTCGGCAAAACCACCATAAGTCATTGAGTTGACAAGTTTATAAGTATCTGGTTGACAGGGCGTCCTTTTCAACCTATTAACTTATTAACCGTACAACATTAATAATGTCATATTGGAAAATGTTAGAGAGTATCTACTTCCTTTTCACCAGTAAAGGTTATAAAGAAAGAAAAAAAATTAAAGCGTACGGGCAATTAGTACTACTCGGCTTTGATGTTACCACCTTTACACCTGTAGCCTATCAACGTCATAGTCTTTGACGGCCCTTAAAAGTAAACTCATCTTGAGGAAGGTTTCACGCTTAGATGCTTTCAGCGTTTATCCTGTCCGTACATAGCTACTCTGCATTGCACCTGGCGGCACAACAGATACACCAGCGGTACGTACGACCCGGTCCTCTCGTACTAAGGTCATGTCCTCTCAATTTACTAACGCCCACCACAGATAGGGACCGAACTGTCTTGCGACGTTCTGAACCCAGTTCACGTGCCACTTTAATCGGCGAACAGCCGAACCCTTGGGACCTTCTCCAGCCCCAGGATGTGACGAGCCGACATCGAGGTGCCAAACCTCCCCGTCGATATGAGCTCTTGGGGGAGATCAGCCTGTTATCCCCGGAGTACCTTTTATCCTTTGAGCGATGGCCCTTCCATACGGAAACCACCGGATCACTTTAGCCTGCTTTCGCACCTGCTCGGCTGGTCAGCCTCACAGTCAAGCACCCTTATACTAATGCGCTCTACGTACGATTACCAACCGTACTGAGGGTACCTTTGCAAGCCTCCGTTACTCTTTAGGAGGCGACCACCCCAGTCAAACTACCC
>DAORKK010000284.1:0-3649 GCA_035439525.1 Chitinophagaceae bacterium | reverse complement strand
TTCAAACGAGATCGTTTGTTATGAACCCCAGGTACTATTTTTTTCCGGCTCTGCTTTTAATCATTACAGGATTATCCTGTACTACTGCATACCAGGGGCAATCACTTCAATATAAAGGATACAGGATCAGCAAATCCATGCCGGCTGATTCATCCGTACTGAATTTCCTGCAACCATTCAGTGACAGCGTGAATAACAGCATGAATATGGTCCTGGGTGTTTCTACGGTGAGCATGGAAAAGAAGCTGCCGGAAAGCAGCCTGGGTAATTTTATGGTAGATGCTTTTCTCACGATGGCCAGGGAGAAATACCATACGCAGGTAGACATTGCCTTTGTTAATTTCGGCGGTATCAGGTTGACCCAGTTACCCGCCGGAAATATCACCCGTGGTAAAGTCTTTGAACTGATGCCTTTTGATAATCTGCTTATTTTACAAAAAGTAAAAGGGACCATCCTGCAACAGGTGCTTGACCTGGTAGCGGCACGAGGCGGGTGGCCGGTGTCGGGTATGCGTATGCAGATCCGAAACGGGAAAGCGGTAAATGTACTAATCGGAGGAATGCCGCTGGATCCTGAAAAAGTGTATACCATCGCCAATTCCGATTTTATTGCAAACGGGGGGGATAATGCGGACATGCTTCGGAATATACCCCAGATCACAAATGGCTACCTGATGCGGGATGCGATTATTGATTATATCGCATGGCTGAACAGCCAGGGTAAAACGATTGCTGCAACCATTGAAAACCGGGTGACCCATGTTGAGTAGAAAACGATTTTTTAAACAGGCGGCACTGACAGCCAGCGGCCTTTTGGCCGGACCAGCATTACTGGAGGCTGCGGAGTATTTCAATCCACTCCGGCTGACCATCCTGCATACCAACGATACCCATAGCCGGTTGGAGCCCTTTCCCATGGATGGCGGCAGAAACCAGGGGATGGGTGGAATAGCATCCAGGGCCCGCCTGATCAGTCAGGTCAGGCAGGAGGAAGAACAGGTATTATTACTCGATGCAGGGGATATCTTTCAAGGCACTCCTTATTTCAATATATATAAAGGAGAACCGGAAATCAAAGCCATGACCCTGCTCGGCTATGATGCCTGTACAATCGGGAATCATGATTTTGATGCCGGTATGGAAAACCTGGCGACGCAGCTGACCAAACATGCACGGTTTCCGATGCTGGTCTGTAACTATGATTTCAGCAGCACCCCGATGGAAAATAAAACCGAACCGTACCGGGTGATCCGGAAAGGCAAACTAACAATCGGTCTGCTGGGCGTGGGGATTGAAGGAAAGGGACTGATACCGGATAACCTGTTTGGCAATACACGGTACCTGGATCCCGTGCAGAAAGCCAATGAGACGGCTGAATTTCTGAAAAAGAGCAAAAAATGCGATATGGTCATTTGTCTTTCACACCTGGGTAACCAATATAAGGAAACCGATAAACCGAGTGATGAAATACTGGCAAAAGAGAGTGAAAATATTGACCTGATCATTGGGGGACATACGCATACGTTCCTGGATCAGCCACAAGTGTATAAGAATAAAAACGGGAACGATGTGGTGGTCAATCAGGTGGGATTTGCCGGCCTGATTCTTGGTAGACTAGATTTTGAATTTACCAAATTTTCAGGCAAAAAACTGGTAAAAAATCACGCAATTCAGGTTTCACAAAAATCAGGTGGATAAAATTTTTTTTTAGGAAAGAATTAGTGATATTCGCCTCCCTGTACAACTTTTTTAACTGACCTGTCGAGAAGATTTTTAGCGGAGTGATTCAGGAAAAACTATAGTTAACCCGACATAAACTGCTTACAGACTGATGGAGAAAAATGCTGATAAAATCTGGTCAAATTGTTTGAAGATCATCAAGGATATTGTTGAATGGCAGCATTTCAAGACCTGGTTTGAGCCTATTAAACCGGTTTCCATAAAGAATAATGTGCTCGTCATACAGGTTCCCAGCCAATTCTTTTTTGAATACCTGGAAGAACATTACGTAAATTTATTAGCAAAGACACTGAAACGGGAACTGGGAAAAGAAGCGCGGCTCGAATACCGGATCATGGTGGACAGCGGTAACAGCAAGAACAAGCCGGTAACGATGGATGTCAGTGGGCAGGGATTTAAAACTTTTTCAAATAACGAAATGGATTTTCCGCTCGTCATAAACAACCCTGTTAAGAACCCGTTTGTCATACCGGGTCTTAAGAAGATGCAGATTGATCCGCAGCTGAATCCGAACTATACCTTTGAAGCATTTATTGAAGGTGATTGTAACCGGGTGGCCCGTCGTGCCGGTAAAACGGTGGCGGAAAAACCAGGTGCCAACTCCTTTAATCCGCTGGTGATCTATGGCGGGGTAGGACTGGGAAAAACCCACCTGGCTCAGGCGATCGGAAATGAAGTAAAAAGACTGCATCCCAATAAAGTGGTCTTATATGTCAGTTCCGAAAAGTTCATCAACCAGTTTATGGATCACAGCCGGAACAATGCGATCAATGATTTCATCCACTTTTACCAGCTGATCGATGTCCTGATTCTCGATGATGTGCAGTTTTTTGCCAAAGCCGAGAAATCCCAGGATGCCTTTTTCGCCATTTTCAACCACTTACATCAGTCGCAGAAGCAACTGGTGCTTACTTCCGATAAATCACCCAAAGACCTGGATGGGGTACAGGAGCGCCTGCTCAGCCGTTTCCGTTGGGGACTGAGTGCCGACCTTCAGGTGCCGGAATATGATACCCGGATCGAGATTTTGGAGCGAAAAATGAAGAATGACGGCCTGGAAATGCCCAAGGAAGTGGTAAAATACATTGCTTACAACATCAGTAATAATGTCCGGGAACTGGAAGGGGCCCTGATTTCACTGTTGGCACAATCTTCGCTGAACAGAAGAGAGATTGATTTAGATCTCGCTAAGAAAGTGTTGCGCAATTTTGTAAAATCATCCAGTAAGGAAATTACTATCGATACCATCCAGAAAATGGTTTGCGAATACTTTGATGTGCCTTATGATAAGCTGCTGCAGAAGACCCGCAAACGCGAAATCGTACAGGCCCGCCAGATTACCATGTACCTGGCCAAAGCCTTTACCAAGAATTCACTGAAAACGATCGGGGAGCATTTCGGCGGACGCGACCATACCACCGTTATCCACTCCTGCCAGACCGTAAAAGACCTGATGGATACCGATGGCGTATTCAGGGAAAATGTGCTCGAACTGCAGCAGAAAGTACAGCTGGCAGCGATGTAAACGACTCAACAGCAAGCCAAAAAATATTGTTCCCGGACACATTTATGTCGTCCGGGTTTTTTTTGAGGGATACCCGGTACCCGGTTTCATTTTTTTTGGGATTTGTTCCTTGTATTTTGGATTATAATCCCGGTTATTCATATTTTTGCAGCCCCGGAAATGATTCCGGAGTCCTTTTGGAGAGGTTCCGCCGCGGCGGACGAAAGGGCCGGTTTTCTAACCGTTACCTCAAAATAAAGTAGATAAGGAGAGGTGCCTGAGTGGCCGAAAGGGCCGGTTTGCTAAACCGTTATACGGACTTAAATCTGTATCGAGGGTTCGAATCCCTCCCTCTCCGCCTTCGCCCTCCGAAGCTAAAGCTACGGAGGGCTTTTTGTTGAGTCT
>DAORKK010000283.1:0-3652 GCA_035439525.1 Chitinophagaceae bacterium | reverse complement strand
CGGATTCCGGTTTCTTTCGGCCACCCGTTTCAGGCGACTGCCCAACACCGTACTCATGCTGTCGGTGATCTGTATAGCCCGGGTGGAACAAAATTCAATGGCGCCTTCCGTACCCTTATCCTGTATGGCTGTAACCAGGTACTTGCCCAATACAGCTTTGGTTTTCATCGCCATTTCCTGCCCGGTTTCCAACGGACCTTTTAGTTGACTGGTAGTGTCGGTTGTAGCGGTGGGGATTCCCTTTTTTTTCTCCGTTGTTGAATCGCAATTGGTCAGAAAAATGACCACAGACAGAATGCTGAACAGCAGGATTATTTTTTTCATGTCGCCGGAATTTAGCGTGGAGGCAATGACTAAAGCTCGTTTACTGCAGCGTAAAGTTCAGTGCTTTTGGTCACTCAGCCTCCGCTTAATCCCAGTATGTACCATCCAGTCCCAAAACTGTTCCCATAAACAACCCGATCAAAACGACGATCAGGCAAAGGAAATACGCCGCGGCTTTTATCCAGCCGTTTTTATTTCTCCAGGGTTCCATAAAAGTATAGAATAGCCCGCCCATGGCTCCGGCAAAGGGGACCAGCAGGAGGGGACGTATGATCCAGAACCGGGGCCATTCCGGATCAGGAGCGTCAGCATTGTAAAGGAAGAAGCCGATCAGCATCAGGCCGATGATGGCTCCTGTCAGCATATTGCGTACAAGGGAACGGGATTTAAAAGTGTGTTTCAGGTGCTGCTGTAAAGTCATAGTTGTTGATTTATCAAAAAGTACTTTGAAATACAAAGTAAATGATTAATTTTGACTCCTGCAAGATTTTTGACCTGAAAATGTAGCTATGGAAGGTTTTGTAAAAGAAGATTCTATTGTACGGCGTATCTGGGGCCACAGTGATACGGTCCTGTTTATTTTTGCCGGGGCATCGGCAGAGTTTGCTTTAAATAAGGCGGTAGACTGGCTTTATTTTACCGGCAAGCTGCCTGCCGATCCATTGGGAAGATTGTTCTCCACTGTGGGTTATGCCAGGAAAATTGTCTTTGCCCCGGAAGCCGAAGCGCAACAGGCAATCGGCCGGATGCGCCATATACATGGGGCCGTGGAGCAAAACCGTGGCAGTGCTATACCGGATTGGGCTTACCGGGATGTCCTTTATATGTTGATCTACTATTCGATCGTGTCTTATGAGTTACTCGAACGAAAATTATCGGAGGAGGAAAAGGAAGAAGTGTACAACGTGTTTTACCGGCTGGGAACAGGAATGGGTTTGAAAGAGTTACCCCCGAATTATTCCACCTGGCTGCCTGACCGGGAAGCGCATCTTAAATCGGACTTGCAAAAAAGCCATTACACAGATGATCTTTTCCGGCAGTACAAAAAGCACCTGGGCAACTTCCGTTATAAACTGCTCATCGAAGCTCAAAAACTGTTGCTGCCTCCAGCCGTTAAAGAAATGCTGCAGTTCAGTCCTGTTCAATGGTTGTCTCCGGCAGTACCCGTTTACAAATTCAGCCGGATGATGCGGTTGGATAGTTTGGTGAAGCATGTAATACTCCCGGGTAAATATAAGCAGGAGATCAGAGGACTGGATGTGAGGTGAGCGGGGAGTGGTCAGTGGTGAGTGGTGAGTGGTGAATGGTGAATGGTGAGTGGTGAATGGTGAATGGGAATTGGGTTGATCTCTATTTTAATTTCCGAAGTATATGTTTGTATTTAGTGGAGTCGCTTGAGTTTTTTATTTCAATTAATCGGTTTCTTTTGTAAACATATTTTTTGTCTTTAAGAAATATTCTCGAATTTATTTCTTTAGTTACAATAGTAATATGATTGCTGTTCGGGTCTTTAATATCAAAGGATATTGGCTTATAAAGCTGGTCAGAACAAGAGAAAATATTTAATTTATAAACCTGCATTTTTTGAAACCTGAATTTCGATTCGCAAATTTGGTCAGCAAAAACCGTATCGTTTAAGACAACTGAACCGTAGTCGTTTTTGAATATGATTATCAACGAATCTGAAGTTATTTTGTTTTCATAAATGGAATCAATTCTGTCTTCGTGTTGCTCATAAGTTGTAAGTGAAATAGTATCATTTGATAGCTTCCATCGGCCCCTGACCTCTGTAGTGCCTCCAACATCATAGAATTGAGAATAAATGAATTCTTTGTTTTTTAGAAGTTGAATTTCGTTTTTCGCAAAGCAGTGCTGTATACAATCGGTATACAAGCCGCCTGGCTTGCTACTTATGCATGAAAACAGCATAACACATACTGATATTAATAGAGTATATTTCATTAAACACGGATGATGAAGAGTGTCGTTATGTTAATTATCAGTACGCTCGCTTTTCTTCAGAACAATGGAAACTATAGCAAAAATATTGTTGGCTACATTCCTTTTCTCTGATAAAATTATGCATTTTGGTCAAGGTAAATAGTGTCATTTGGTGGTATAAGTTTTTATGACTTTTTTGGGCTGTTTTCATTTTCCTATCCCCCTCATTTTTCGTTTCTTTGTACCATGATATCCTCCATCAACGACTTCAAAAATCCCTTCTTTATTGGCATAGCAGGCTCGGGTATGAGTGCCCTGGCCCAGTACCTCAAAGGCATCGGTAAAAATGTAACCGGAAGTGACCGGTTTTTTGCCCCGGGAGTGTACAACGAAACCCAGGAGAAACTGGAAGCTGAAGGGATCCGTTGTTTTGTTCAGGATGGGTCGGGGATTACCGATAGTACCGACCTGGTGGTTTGTTCGACCGCCATTGAGGATACGGTGATGGAAGTCCAGAAAGCCAAACAGCTCAATATTCCTATTCTTCGCCGGTCTGAACTGCTCTCCCTGATTGCGGATAGTAAGAAAACGATCGCCGTGGGTGGAACAAGTGGCAAGAGCACTACGAGTGCCATGCTCTTTGATATCCTTGAGAAAGCCGGACTTGAACCCAGTATAATCAGCGGGGCCGGACTGATCAGTATCATCAAAGAAGGAAAGATCGGGAATGCAAAAGTGGGAGCCGGAGAGTTGTTGGTGATTGAGGCGGATGAGAGTGATGGTTCAATTGTTCAATATAAGCCCGAGATCGGGCTGCTGATGAATATTGATAAGGATCACCAGGAAATTGATGAATTGCTTAGCCTGTTCGGGACCTTCAAGAACAATTCCCGCAAATTTATTACGAACCAGTCGCATCCATTGACGGCCCCGCTCTCTGCTCAGTGGGCCAATGATTTTGCCACTGATACCGGTCATGAGGCAGGTTATGCGGCCAGCGATTTCAAACAAGTGGGTATGGAAATCAGTTTCAAGGTCAATAACCAGTCATTCAGTCTGCACCTGCCTGGCAAACATAATATGGAAAATGCCATAGCTGCAACAGCGGTTGCTCACCAGTTGGGAGTGGATCTGGCCACCTGTGCGGCAGCACTGAAAGAATACCAGGGCATCTATCGCCGTCACCAGGTATTGGGACAAAAGAACGGGGTATGGATGATTGACGACTATGCCCATAATCCCGTCAAATGTGCGGCAGCCATTGCGGCCTGTCAGCCGATCGCCCCGAAAGTGGTGGCCTGGTTTCAGCCCCATGGCTACAAGCCGACCAAATTCCTCCGGGCTGATTTCGTAAAAGAACTGGCCGCCATCCTCCGTCCCGAAGATG
>DAORKK010000282.1:0-3663 GCA_035439525.1 Chitinophagaceae bacterium | reverse complement strand
ACCATCGGGGCAGACAAATGGACGCATATTGTCCTGACCTATGAATTCACCACCGGTGTATTCAATATCTGGGCGGATGCCGTGAAAGTGGGCGCCTTCCCGAACAGGGGTACCGGCAATAACAACTTCAAAGCGTATGAACCCACACAGGTGATCATTGGTTCCAACTACAATGGTATACCCGGTATGGCTGTAAGCGGAGATGTTTCTTTTGCACCGATGACCGGCCAGGTGGATGAGATCCGGTTTTATAACAGGTCGCTGCCGGATGCGCATATTAAGGCGTTGTTTAATTTGGGGAAAGCGAATAAGTAGCCCTCCTTCGCTAAAGCTTCGGAGGATAAATGGTGAGTGGTGAGTGGTGAGTGGTGAGTGGAGAGTGGGGAATGGGGTGTGAATGCAGATAAGCAGCAATCGGTCATATATGGGGGTTTATCGCTTTATGGCTGATAAGCCCCTCTTTTTTAAATCATATTTTATGCGATACGGTATTGTGATTTTGGTTTTGTGGCTGGGTTCCTGTAAGGGGCCGGTTAAAACAGTGCAATCAGCGCCTGAACTGACCAACGAAGACCAGGTTATTTTTGATTCGGTGCAACGAGCAGCCTTCCGTTATTTCTGGGAAGGGGCCGAGCCGGTGAGCGGATTGGCGAGGGAGCGTTATCATGCCGATAATATATATCCGCAGAAGGATATGACAACCGTGACCAGTGGCGGTGCGGGTTTTGGTGTGATGGCGATCCTGGTTGCGATTGAAAGAAAATTTATAACCCGCGGGGAAGGACGGGAACGATTGGAAAAGATCGTGCACTTCCTCGAAACAGCCGATCGTTTTCATGGAGCCTGGCCCCATTGGTGGAATGGTGAAACGGGAAAAGTAAAACCCTTTGGCCGAAAAGACAATGGCGGCGACCTGGTGGAAACCTCCTTTATGATCCAGGGATTGCTTTGTGTACGGCAATATTTTAAGGAAGGCAATGACTCCGAAAAACAACTGGCGGCCAGGATCGATAAACTCTGGAAAGAAGTGGAGTTTGACTGGTACCGTAACGGGAAAAATGTATTGTACTGGCACTGGAGTCCGGAGTATAACTGGGACATGAACTTTGCGGTACATGGATACAATGAATGCCTGATCATGTATGTGCTCGCTGCTTCTTCCCCTACCCATGGAGTGCCTGCTGAAGTGTACCATGATGGTTGGGCGGAAAAAGGAAGAATCAATGCATCACCGGCTTCTTATGATGGCATCCAGTTACAACTGCGTCACCAGGGAGAACAGGGGACCATCGGCCCTTTATTCTGGGCGCATTATTCCTGGCTCGGACTGGATCCCCGCGGATTGAAAGATCAGTATGCCGATTACTGGAAAGACAATACCGCGCATTCCCTGATTCATTATAAATGGGCCGTGAATAATCCTAAACAATACAAAGGCTATGGACCTGATAGTTGGGGACTCACTTCCAGTTATTCCATGAGAGGCTATGCGGGCCATGCACCAACCATGAAGAGAGACCTGGGGGTTATCTCACCTACAGCAGCCTTATCCTCCTTCCCGTATACACCAAAGGAATCCATGGCAGCCATGCGGAATTGGTATACAAATAAGAAAGATAAGTTATGGGGACCTTTTGGTTTTTATGATGCGTTCAGTGAAACCGAAAACTGGTATATACCCCGTTATCTGGCGATAGACCAGGGGCCGATCGTGGTGATGATGGAAAATTACCGCAGCGGGCTGCTCTGGAATTTATTTATGAGTTGCCCGGAGATCAAAGCCGGATTGACTAAACTCGGGTTTGAAAGCCCGCATCTTAAAAAATAACAGGTTATGAAAAGATACTGTCTGCTTATTTTGCTGTTTATACCGCTCAGCACACTGATACAGGCACAGGACCTCAGCCTGTTTAAAAAGGAATGGATCATCCAGAACGGGGATACCTTGCCTTACCGTATTTTATTACCCGATGCATATGATTCGTCCAGGTCTTACCCGCTGGTATTATTTCTCCATGGCCGGGGTGAAAGTGGTTCGGACAATGAGAAACAACTGACCCACGGGGCTAAACTCTTTGTAACGGATAGTTTTCGTAAAAAACATCCCGCTATTGTCGTTTTCCCCCAGTGCCCGGCCAATAACTATTGGAGTAATGTTCAGGCGGTAACAGAAGGCAGAAAGAATGGGAAGCGTGTATTTTATTTTATTCCGGGCGGTGAGCCCACCAGGGCCATGCAGGGTGTAATGGGCCTGATGGAAAACCTGCAGGCCCGTTTCCGGATCAACCGGCAACAGGTCTATGTAATGGGCTTATCCATGGGTGGAATGGGTACATTTGAACTGGTCAGACGGATGCCTGGTACTTTTGCGGCCGCCATCCCGATCTGCGGCGGGGCAAACCCGGCTACGGCTTCAAAGCTCACCGGCACCAGCTGGTGGGTTTTTCACGGGGAGAAAGATGATGTTGTGTTACCGGTCAACAGTATACAGATGGTGAATGCGTTAAGGAAACTGAAAGCCAAGGTGAAATTCACCCTGTATCCGGAAGCCAATCATAACAGCTGGGATCCGGCTTTTGCTGAACCGGAATTGATGAAATGGTTATTTTCACAGCGGAGAAAAACGGGTTCATCCAACAAATAACTTTATGTTGAAAAAGTATCTTCTTCTTTTAGTGCTGACAGGGTTAAATGTGGCCGACATGAGTGCACAAATAAACAAAACCATTTCTTTTGCGGCGAATCCGGTTGTAGCACACCGCGGGGCCTTTAAGAAAAACGGATTTCCCGAGAACTCAATCGCTTCATTGAAGGAAGCTATCCGCCTGGGCTGTACCGGTGCGGAGTTCGATGTCCGGATGACGGCCGATGATTCACTGGTGATCAATCATGATCCGCACCATAACCGCCTGGACATTGAAAAAACCAGTTTTGCCGAACTCCGTCATTTTCCGTTGGCCAATGGTGAACCGCTGCCCACCCTGCGGTCTTACCTGCTGGCCGGTATGGAAAAAAATACGCATACCCGACTGGTACTGGAGATCAAACCCTCCGGCATCAGTAAGGAAAGAGCAACAATCATCGCGGGTAAAGTCTGGCAGCTGGTCAATGAACTGAAAGCCGCACCGTGGATCGTGTATATCAGCTTTGATTACGATATCCTGAAAGAACTCCGTCGACTCGATCCCCAGGCCAGTCTTCAATTCCTGGATGGTAATATTGCCCCTGCTCAGTTAAAAGCCGATGGTGTGAACGGCGCGGATTATCATTTCTCCGTATTTAAAAAGAACCCGCACTGGATCAACGAAGCCAAAGAAAATGGCATTGCCTTAAATGCCTGGACGGTAAACGACGAAGCGACCATGCAATGGCTGATCAAAGAAGGGTTTGATTTTATTACCACGAATGAGCCGGAGAGGTTAATGCAAATAGGCCGTTGATGTTCTTAGGACAGATGTTATTGGATTGATGTTTTATTATTTTAGGAGTATCTGTGTTTAATGTGCCAATTGACCTGCTAAGAGGCGGGTCGAAAATGTTGGATTCCGCTTTTTCTACACAATCTGTTTTTTCACAATACACCCATAACGGGGTGAAAGGTGGGATTCGTTATCGCGTGATTATTTTCTACCAACAATGCACCCCTAACGGGGTGAAAAATGC
>DAORKK010000281.1:0-3682 GCA_035439525.1 Chitinophagaceae bacterium | reverse complement strand
AAATACCTGGCAGGCATTATTCACCACACTGCAATAGCAGGCGTAAGTGGCAAACACCGGTAGTGCCTTCTCTGTAAACGATATTTCCTTAGAAAGAAAAGCATATCCTTCAGGCAATTCGACCCTTATTTCCATGTTATCCGGAGTGATACACAGTTTTGTACCCGCCGGCAATATGATACCGGTTTCCCCTGCCTTTACGGGCTTATCAGTTAATATTTCCTTGCCGCAGACAGCCATCTTTGCCGCGGCATTTGCAGTTTTACCCACTTCAGTTCCGGATTGCTCTTTCTTTTTGCAGGCAACGAAAAGCAGGGTACTTAACAAACACACACAAATCATTCGCTTCATAATACTTGGTTTTTATTGTTTAAATAATGAGTAATCGCTTTTTCTATATTCCCGTTAAATTGCTCGGCCAGTTGCATTACTTTGAATTTTTCAGTTTCTTCTGTTGTATAGGCCAGGTATTCCTCTGCAGATACTTCCACCCGGTAAACTTTGGAAAGCATACCTCCGAGGGATATAAAAACCTCTTTATATTTTTTACCGGGATCGTTGGCCTTATTGATAGAAAGCACCTGGGCTTTTTCTTTTTCAGTCAGCCCGAGTAATTCCTGGATCTGGTCAAACTTGTTCTGGTATTTGGACTGATCAAGAAGTATCTTACAATCAGAATTATTAATAATGGCCTGCTTCACAACCGGGGAGGAAATAATATCTTCTACCTCCTGGGTTACTACGATGGCTTCGCCAAAGAACTTACGGACCGTTTTAAAAAGATACTTGATATACTCTGCCATACCCTCCCGGGCAATCGCCTTCCAGGCCTCCTCAATCAGGATCATCTTACGGATACCTTTCAGTTTCCGCATCTTTGAAATAAACACTTCCATGATGATGATCGTAACGACCGGGAACAGGATCGGGTGATCTTTGATATTATCCAGTTCAAAAACGATAAATCGTTCCTGTAACAGGTCCAGGTTTTCAGTGGCATTCAGCAGGTAATCAAATTCGCCACCTTTATAGTATGGCCGGAGTACATATAAAAAATTTGAAACATCAAAATCCTTTTCCTTGACTTCATCCCGCTTCAGTACTTCAACAAAATCGGTTTGCAGAAATTCATAAAAAGTATCAAAGCATTTGAAAACTTCCTTCTCCCCTTCAGGGGCGGGGGTATAATAAAGCTGCAAAGCATTGGAAAGTGCAACATACTCGCTGCGATTAAACGTTTCATTATCCTTTTTCCAAAGAGCCAGTAATAAAGTCTTGATGCTTTCCTTTTTTTCGGTATCCAGCACATCGCCTTCCCCGATATGAAAGGGATTGAACCGAATGGGATTCTTTTCCTCATAAGTGAAATAATATCCTTTCACCAGCTGGCAAAGCCCTTTATAACTATGCCCCACATCAACCAATACAATATGTGTTCCCTGTTCATAGTAGGAACGCACCATATGATTGGTAAAAAAACTCTTTCCGCTTCCCGATGGTCCCAGGATAAATTTATTCCGGTTGGTGATCAAACCTTTTTTCATCGGCTCATCACTGATGTCCACATGCACCGGTTTGCCATACTGCCGGTCGCCTAATCGGATTCCACAGGGAGAAACCGATGACCGGTAATTGGTCTCCAGGTTCAGGAAGCAACAGGCCTGTTCAGCAAATGTGTCAAATGAATCATTCATGGGAAAGTCGGCTTCATTACCCGGTATGCCCGCCCAGAAGATCTGAGGCACCCCCGACAGCTCTTGCTTCGGTACCGCATCCATCTGGGACAGGGCTGATGATACCAGGTTTCTTGTGTCCTTTAACCCGTCTTTACTATCCGTCCACACTAACACATTGAAATGGGATTTCACAGGTAGTCTTTGCTGGCTGATGGCTTCATTCAAAAATTCATTGGTGGCATCCCGGCTAATGGCATTTTCTCTCGAATAGGCACTCAGAGAATGCAGCCGGAGTCTCTTGCTTTCCAGTTTCTGAATCGTTTTCTGCGGGTCTTCAATAAAAATGTACTGGTTATAAATATGATTGCAGGGTAACAGTTGCCCTAATGGAGAGGCAAAGCCAACACTGAACTTAGTTTTATCTGTAGAGTACTTGTCATAGTTGATCCGGGAACCGCAATAAGATGGTAAATCAGCGGCATCGGCAAGAGTAAACAACTGGCAATGATTGGGTCCGACTTTCAGGCCATCATCAAAGCTGATATCATGGAGAATAAAGGATTTTTCATTGGGTTGCAGGTTCAGGTATCGTTCTACTAGTCCGCAGTATTGTTGTTCACCGCTCAGTTCTTCATTGGTAAGTCTTTTCAATTGCATTAACCCGCTGTCATTGAGAATACGTTCAAACTGTCCCGCATTATCCAGGAAATCCTGTAAAAGCTGTGGCTTCAATGTTTGCTCCGGAACAATGGACCGCCGCAGTAAATTGGAAAATAGAGAGGAACCGGGTTTTCTCCCGGCTGGCTTTTTGGTCAGTAGGATATAACACTGGTGATCCAGGTAAGGCCGTTCATTAAAAAACCGTTCGCTGGCACGGGATAAAAAACTAACGCCGATAGCGCTGAAATCTGCAGCATGTTTGGATTCGGTGAACCAGTCCTGCTTATGAAAGACGGTTCCCGAAGGAAGTATCTTAATGGCACGGATCAGGGTTTGGTGCAATACTTCGTACTCCTGGTCTGACAAGGTAAAGAGTTCGGGTAGTTGCACTTCATAAGCAATGGTAACATCACCTTGCTTGGACAAAATGCAATCATGCTCCACGCCAAAAATGGGTAGTATATCTTTTATTTGTTTTTCCACAGTCCGGTGAAGGTTTTTCTTGAATAGATTTTTACAACCGATGGAACGGATCTTCTCGCCAGGGTTTTCATCATTCCATGCTCCCCGTATTGGCGGCTGAGTTTATAGACATGCATAAACAAACCCGTTCCTGCAACAACGATGATCAGTAAACAAATAAATGTGTTAACCCCGCAGATATACAGGATGGCAAACAGGATCAACAGGGCCAGTAAGCCGCCACCCAGGTACCAGATATATTGCGCCTTCAGTCCCTTGAATTCTATCGGTCGGTTGATGCCCTTATTTACAGTATATACACTAGTTGACATACAGGAATTGTTGAGTGAATTTTTTGCTGGAATTGCGCAGTACGAGCTGGTAAATACCCGGAGCCAGTCCGTTCATATCAATCTGCCGGATCAGGTCGCCATTGATATGATCAATTAACTTGTTTCGGACAGCTTGCCCATCAGGTGAAATAACCGTGAGAATATACCTTCCCGGATCAGCATTTTTTAATCGCAGGGACAATTCTGCTCCGGTAACAGGATTGGGATAAATGCTGAAAGACTGATCTGTCGCAGTGACCGGGATATTTCTTCTTACAACCACCACATTACTGTATAAAACACTGCCCGAATTTTCAGTAGCCTTGATCCGGTAATAGGTGATTGCTGCTGTCTGGCTGCTGGAATAAGTATAATCAGTCCTTTCTCCACTATTACCGGTAGGTAGTATTGTTCCGGTTGGCTGAAAGACAACAGCATCCGATGAACTTTCAATGGTATAATGTTGAATCTCGGATTCAGTCATATTGGACCAGGAAATGGTTACCCGGTCAATTGCGTCAATCTCAGCCCTGACATTGGCAAAACGAACTG
>DAORKK010000280.1:0-3691 GCA_035439525.1 Chitinophagaceae bacterium | reverse complement strand
CGGGATCAAAGGGATTGGTGGCTTCAAATCCATGGGTTCTATTTTTGCTCCCACCTGGGACTGGGAATCTTTCTGGCGTTTAACCGCGATGCTTTCTGTTATCCTGGCTTTCATGAATATTTTACCAATACCCGCCCTTGATGGAGGACATGTGATGTTCACGCTGTATGAAATGATCACCCGCCGGAAACCCAATGAAAAATTCCTGGAATACGCGCAGGTGGTGGGAATGGTACTGCTGCTGGGACTGATGCTGTATGCGAATGGAAATGACTGGTTTGGATGGGGCAGATAAAGTACGGGGTACGAGGTACGAAGTACGGGAGTCGTTTACAGTTGAAGAGACTTTAAAGAAAGAAATATATTAAAGAGCAAAAGATCGGGTAGCCCCGGTCTTTTGCTCTCTGATACTGACTCTTATTAATCAGTTTTTTCGCATAACACGCCATTCGTACTTCGTACCTCGTACTTCGTACCTCGTACTTCGTACTTACATGTTGATTCCGATTTTCTTCATCAGCAATGATGCATTCATGCTCTGGCAAACCCCTTCCTTCAGGGTATAATCAAAATACAATTCCTCATTTGCGATTTGCACATCGAAGTGATAATTGAATAATTGCTGCGGGTATACTTCTTTTAGTTTGGCCAGCTCAAGGTCATGTGATGCCACGATGCCGGTGGCGTGTTGGGCGATCAGTTGTTTGATCAGGGCTTTGGAGCCGGTATGCCGGTCGCCGGAATTGGTGCCACGGAGGATTTCATCCAGCAGCAGGAATACCTGCTCTTTTTTATTAACGGCTTCAATAATTGCTTTAAGTTTTTTCAATTCCGCATAAAAAGTGGAGGTGCTTTCTTCCAGGTTGTCGCTGATCCGCATGCTGCTCATCACACGCAGGGGAGAGAGCCGGAGGCCCGTGGCACAGACCGGAGCACCAGCCATGGCCAATATGATATTGACCCCACAGCTGCGAAGGAAAGTGCTTTTCCCGGCCATATTGGAACCGGTAACCAGGTTGATGATCCCGTCACCTTGTGTATTGAAATCATTATTCACTCTTTTACCAGCAGGAATCAGCGGATGACCAATTGAAGTTCCGGCAAATATGGTGGCTGTTTCCAGTACCGGAAAAACCCATTCCGGATGATTAAAACGTAATCGTCCCAGGGATGAAAGGGCTTCCATTTCAGCTAGAGAGGCAAACCAATGTTGAATGCCTGCTTTATTTGCTGCTTTCCATTTTTCAAGGGCGAATACCTGTTGCAGATCCCAGCAAAGAAATACACTGAGGGGAATGAATACAACTGGATTGAGCCGGTAATCCAGCCGGTCCATGATCTTCTTCAGCGATTTGATTTGGGTTGATGCGCTTGGTAGTGGTGGATTACTAAAAGTGGCTTTATGGGCATTCAGTAATTCGTTGTTAAAGCTGGCGGTTTCAATATGCCGGATACTATCTGAGAAACTCTCCAGTTCCGCACTGATCTTACCCAGTTTATTCCAGGCCGGTATCAGTTTTTTTGTGATGGCATAAGAAATAGCTAAGAAAATGGTCAACCCGGTAAGGAATAAGGATTGCGGAATCTGATCCACTATATAAAGTAATAGCCAGGTTAAACTGGCCAGCGGAAAAAGATAGCGGGTTAGCTTCCAGCCCATATGAGTGCGCACATTATTTTGTTCTTCCATCCATTGACAGATATGAAGTTCTGCTGACAATGTTATTTTTTTTGCCGCACCATGTGACTGGAGTTGTTCGTTCCATTCAGGAATATCGGACAGGGCGTCAACTGCTTTCTGTCGTCTCAGGATCGTCTCTGCTGAAGCGGGTTCCAGCAGCCAGTCAGCCAGTAAACGTCCAGCCTGTTCGGATTCAGTACGGTTGATATATTGAAAAAGGGAGGCATGACCAAAGAGATCAAGATCGTTTGCATAGGCATGATGCGGATCAGGAAACCTGGCTCCATCCGGAAATTGCTGATACTGATGGTTCAGTGCCAGTTGCTCATTCCGGCAGATAGCAAGTAAGCGGCTACTGTTTTCTATGGCAGTTTTATTGTCCAGGTCCCGTTTTACGATCACGATAAAAAGTAGCAGGCCGGCACCAATGCCCGTAAATGCGGGTAATAAGCCCATGGGCCAAAGCCACCATCCCAATAAGATGATGGAGAGGAAACTGAACAACCGTAACCAGGAAAGCATCAGCGCTGTTCTTTTTAACCCAATGATCGTTGTGGTCAGTTCATGGCTCCGTTCAGTAAAATATACATCCGGCTTTTTTTTGTCCATTTTGTAAAACTAAGAAAATTGTATGGCTAAGATGGATAGCAGTATATATTTCAGATTCTCTTTGTTGCGTTAAAGTATAGCAAAAAATGTGAATCCGTATTTATATCATTTTTTTCAGAATGAGATGCGGCTATATTTGATTTGCACACACCTTAATACTTAAATTATTATCTATGAAAATAATCTTATTAGTTCTTTGTTTCGGAACTATTCCGCTTATTATACATGCTCAGCAACCAGTCGTTAATCCATCTTCATTTACCACTACTTCGGTTAACGATACGGTTCGGTTTCACGTAGAGTTTACAGGCGATTCAGTCGCAGCCCGTCACTTGTGGTTGTTCGGCGATGGCCGCATAAGTACGGATGATTCTCCGACTCATGTCTATGCTGATTGCGGCAAATACGAGGTAAAGCATTTTTTACTACAACTAAACAAAGAGGGGGCAATAATCAGTTCAGACTCGTCACTTTTAACGGTCTGGACAGCTTGTCCTATGGTTTGTAAAACAGAACCTGATTTCACCTGGAAACAGACCCAGGTTAATCCACTCGCTCAGGTTACTGCAGGCAAGTCATCAGTATTATTCACCAATACAACACGTGGGGGGGTACCGAAAGGGGCAAAGATATACTGGTTTGTTGACGGACAGCTTACTTCAGAAAGATCTGATCCCTTAATACATTTTCCATATGGTGGTTACTTTACTGTTTGTCTGCGAATTACCCTGTTGAATGGTTGTGTGGTTGAGCGCTGTGAGCGTATTGGTGTTGCAGAGTATTGAACATTTCAATATATCTCCTGAGATTTTCGGCTGTTAAATACCTGTTGTTGACAAAACGTATTTTTGGCCTGTTCAACCATATTATTAAAAGCTGGATTATGAAAAAGAATATGCTGCTGATCACTGTGGTTTTATTTGCCTTTTTTTCATTTGCACAGGAACCTTTGCCAGGTAAGGCCGTGTTTTCCATTGTTTCGGTAAAAGATACTGTTCGGTTTGTAAGTCAGTATGGAACAGACACAAGTAATGTCCGGCATCTGTGGTTATTTGGTGACGGCCGTATAAGCGAACAAACTGCCCCGGTGCATGTATATACTGACTGTGGTATTTACAAAGTGAAACACTTTTGGATGTTGATGGATGCAAACGGGGCAGTGGCCAGAACGGATTCTTTCATGGCCGAAGTAAAAACAGATTGCCCGATGGTTTGTACACTCAAACCTTCTTTCAGATGGCAACAATACAAATATGATCCGCTTACCGAGCAGGTATTGGGCGGTACTACCGTTTTCTTCACCAATACTACGCCAGGAGGACTGCCCAAAGGGGCAAAATTCAATTGGTATGTGGATGGACAATCCTATAGTCCGGACTGGGACCCCAGGATAGATTTTCC
>DAORKK010000279.1:0-3703 GCA_035439525.1 Chitinophagaceae bacterium | reverse complement strand
TCATTTTCTGATTTCAGCCTGTAATTCTTTTTCGAGTGCCCCCATAATCTTATTCATCCAGCCATCTATTTCTTTGTCGGTAAGTGTCTTTTCCTCATCCAGGAATGTAAAATTCACAGCCAGTGATTTTTTACCGGTTCCGAGTTTTTCACTCTCGAATATATCAAAGAGTTTGATGTCGCGTAATTTATCCAGCCGGATCTTATGCACGGTATTCTCCACTTCCTGCCAGGGCAGTTCCCGGGATACAATCATCGCCAGGTCCCGCTGTACCTGCGGATAACGGGGGATCTCCCGGATCTTCGGATTATGATTGGACGCCAGATCCGAAATCAGTTCCCAGTTCAGGCCGGCATAAAAAACCGGTTGCTTTATACCGAATTGATCCAGCACCCCTTTACTGACCTGTCCGGCTCCTGCAATTACATGATTATTCAGTTTATAAACGATATGGTTTTCAAGTTTGGGAACTTCCATTGCTTCCACACTGTCTGCTTTTATTCCCAGCCCGCGCATAACCGCTTCCACCGTTCCCTTGAGGGCATAAAAATCAGCGGCGACAGCCTTTTGTTTCCATTCCTCTTCCCGGCTATTACCGGAGATCAGTATACAAAGCTGTTCAGCTTCATGGTATTTTCCGGCCCCGGACGTACTGTATGCTTTACCGAATTCAAATAACCGAAGGGAGCTGTTTTTGTGATTCAGGTTATGGGCCACCACTTCCAGCGCGGTTTCAAAAAGAGAACTGCGGAGGATGTTCAGCTCGGCACTGAGGCTGTTTTTCATGGTAACCATGGTTTCCAGTTCCGCCGCTGAAAAATAAGCAGCATTGGTAATGGAGTTGGTCATCATTTCATGGTAGCCAAGTCCGACCAGGTAATCCGCCGTTTTTTCCTTCACGACTTCCCTTGCATAATTGTCCTCTACGGCAGGAGTGATGGTGATCGATTCTGGAATATCAATATTGTCCAGGCCATCAATCCGGACTATTTCTTCCACGATATCGGCGGGAAGACTGATGTCTGGTTTGTGGAACGGCACGGCCACCCGTAACTCATCGATACCCTCCTTGATTATTTCAAAACCTAAACTTGAAAGAATATTCTTGACACTGTCCGGGTGATAATTTTTACCACTCAGTTTTTTAATGTAATGCCATTTGATCTGCACATCCGCTTTTTCTTTTTTCTTTGGATATATATCCACGATCTCGGAAGCGATTTCGCCGCCGCAGATCTCCTTAATCAGCAACGCGGCACGTTTCAGTACATTGACAGTAGCGGAGATATCCGTTCCTTTTTCAAAACGGCTGGCCGCATCCGTACGCAGGTTATGCCGGAACGAGGTTTTGCGTAACCCGATTCCTTCGAAAAAAGCACTTTCCAGGAAAATCGTTTTTGTTTTTTCAGTTACCCCGCTGTATAATCCGCCAAACACACCCGCAATGCACATGCCACCTTCCTCATCACAGATCATCAGATCATCGGCACTGAGGGTTCTTTCCTTTTCATCCAGGGTGACAAAAGGGGTGCCCTCCGGTAAATTCTTAATGACCACTTTGCGGCCCCGGATCAGGTCTGCATCAAATGCATGCAGGGGTTGCCCCGTTTCATGCTGAATATAATTGGTGATATCCACAATGTTATTGATAGGACGCAAACCGATTGCTTTCAGTTTCTGTTTCAGCCAGACGGGTGACTCAGCAATGGTCACTTTGTCAATGCTGATGCCTGAATAACGGGGACAGGCGGTATCATTTTCAATTTTAATTTCTATCGGGAAGGAAAGAGAATCAGCCTTCAGTCCATTGCTATAGGGGATTTTGGGCCGCAGGTCTTTTTTATCATGATGACTCAGATAGGCGCATACATCCCGGGCTACTCCCCAATGACTCATCGCATCCATCCGGTTGGGGGTCAGTCCGATTTCGTAGATGATATCTTCATACGGCTTGAAATATTCAGCCGCCAGGGTGCCCACTTTGGTATCGGCGGGTAAAACAAGGATACCTGCATGTGAACTGCCAAGCCCGATCTCATCTTCCGCACAGATCATTCCATGGCTTTCCACACTGCGGATTTTTGCCACTTTCATGGTCAGGGGATCACCGGCTGAAGGGTAGATTGTAGTGCCTACGGTGGCGACCACTACTTTTTGTCCGGCGGCCACATTGGGTGCCCCACACACGATCTGCAGGGGTTCCGTCCCACCGGTATTTACTTTGGTCAGGGTTAATTTATCTGCGTTCGGGTGTTTTTCAGTGTGTAATACTTCCCCGATCACCAGTCCTTTCAACCCGCCTTTTACTTCTTCATAGGGATGCATGCTCTCCACTTCCAGTCCGATGGAAGTCAGGATACGGCTCAGCCGTTCAGGGTCCACTGTTACTGGCAGGTATTCACTCAGCCATTTATAAGAAATCGTCATGTTCGCTTGCTTCTTTTAATAGCTGCGAAGATATGGAAACGGGAGGAAGTGCGGGCCGGACAGTGCTTACATCCGGTAACAGATCGCGTTTATATTCATGCCAGCGCCCACCGAAGCAAAGAGAACGATATCCCCGGCCTTCAGGTCATGATTATCCCAGAGTCCACGCTTAACCATATCAAATAAAGTGGGGATGGTGGCAACGGAACTGTTTCCCAGTTTATGAATACTCATGGGCATGATATGTTCGGGAATTTCTTTGATATTGTACAGCTTGAATAAACGGCGGATAATCCCTTCATCCATTTTTTCGTTGGCCTGATGGATAAAGACTTTTTTTACATCCGTAATTGAAACACCCGCTTTATCCAGACAGTCTTTCATCGCGGCAGGAACATGCTGCATCGCATATTCATAGACCTTGCGGCCTTTCATTTTAATATAGCGGATCCGGGGATCACTTCCGGGAAAATTGCTTTTTCCCAGGTACAAATAGTAAGCCTCGTCCAGGCAATGGCTCTGCACACTCCATGACAGAATACCAGGTCCTTTTTCATCCACGTCCTGTGCTTCGAGAATAGTGGCACCCGCCCCGTCGGAAAAAATCATGCTGTCGCGGTCATATACGTCAATCACACGGCTCAGGGTTTCGGTACCGATCACCAGCGCTTTTTTAGCCGCACCGGCCTTGAAATAGGTATCAGCCTGGATGACACCCTGTACCCAGCCCGGACAACCAAATAATATATCATAAGCCACGCAATTTGGATTTTTTATACCCAGATCATGTTTCACCCGGGAAGCAAGGGCCGGCAATACATCAGTCTGAATCGTATGCTTGATCACATTCCCGAAATTCTGCGCTACAATGATCTGGTCCAGTTCTTCGGGATTGATCCCGCTGTCTTCTATGGCCTGACGGGCAGCCAGTGTGGCCATATCTGAAGAATTCATTTCTTCTGCAGCATACCGTCTTTCTTCAATGCCGGTAATATCCTGGAATTTAGTCACGATCTCTTCAGTCGGGGTTTCAATACGATTGGTGTCTTCACCATAGAAAGTCTGTATAGCAAAGTCCCGATTGGTTTTGATCACGGGTGGAATATAACAGCCGGAGCCGGTAATAATCGTGCGGATATGCATAAATTGACGAAAAATCAGGAATGGCTGATTTCTTCCGGCTAAGATAGGGCTACTTGTTTATTTTACCATTGACCGGAGGTTTTTCAGCCCATTTTCTGTCTAAAAAATTAAACAGCCCGATGAAATTGAAATC
>DAORKK010000278.1:0-3722 GCA_035439525.1 Chitinophagaceae bacterium | reverse complement strand
AGATCCTGGACTTTATTGACCGGCGCTATGATGTATTGGTCTGTACCAATATTGTCGAGAGCGGCGTGGATATTCCCAATGTGAATACGATCATAGTGAATAATGCCCACCAGTTCGGACTGAGTGACCTGCATCAGTTGCGTGGCCGTGTTGGCCGGAGTAATAAGAAAGCTTTCTGCTACCTGCTGGCTCCACCCATGAGTACCCTGCCCAATGATTCGAGGAAAAGATTACAGACGCTGGAACAGCACAGCGAACTGGGCAGTGGATTCCAGATTGCCATGCGTGATCTGGATATCCGTGGAGCCGGTAACCTGCTGGGTGGGGAACAGAGTGGATTTATGGCAGAGATCGGTTTTGAAATGTACCAGAAGATCCTGGATGAAGCGATCCGTGAATTGAAACGGACAGACTTTAAAGAACTGTTTAAAGAAGAAATTGCGCGGCAGGATGATTTTGTTCAGGATTGCACCATTGATACCGATCTGGAAATTCTGATTCCGGATGAGTATGTAGAGAGTATTGCGGAACGGCTTTCGCTGTATCAACGATTGGATAATGCGGAAACAGAAGAAGAACTGCTGGCCATGAAGACCGAGCTGGAAGACCGGTTTGGTACATTGCCCCGCCAGGTAGAAGATCTTTTTATTACCGTACGCTGCCGCAAACTTGCGGTTGACCTGGGCTTTGAAAAAATGAGTCTCAAGGAAAACACCCTCCGGTGTTTCTTTATCAACCGACCGGATTCGCCTTATTTTGAATCAGGAATTTTCCAGAAAATCATTGAATTCCTGCAGACAGAAACCAATAAAGGCAAACTGAAACAAACCGGCCGCCTCTTCCTGCTGGTGGCCCATGATCTGCAGCATATGGAAGCCATGCACCGTTTCCTGGCCGCTATGCACCGCTATTGCTTTCCCGTTCCTGTTGCAACTGTTTAAGAATCAGTCTGGCCCTCGCCGAAATCCTGGCCTGTATTGGCAATTCTCAGGTATTTATATTACTTTTAGAAAGCTAAAAATCGCTATGAGAATCTATCCAATTCCCTTGATTGCCGTCCTGCTGTTTTTCGTTTTTTCTGCAAACGCACAGCAGGATCCACGCTATGCCCTTCTATTAAAAAGCGGGGCTGTTTACCCCATCAAAAATATCAGTGCCAGCCGGCTTGATTCCATGAATAACCGGACTGCCCGTACGGGGGGCAAGACCTTTGCTGTACTTCAGTTTGAGCAGTTGCCAACATTGGCTGAAAGACAGCAACTGCTGCAGGAAGGGATTGAATTACTCGATTATATTCCGAACAATGCTTATACGGTTACGATCACCGGTTCACTTAGTGAATCTGTTTTACAACGGGTACGGGCCAGGGCTATTGTTGAACCAACTGCCCAGCAAAAAATGACGCCTGAACTGGCGCGCGGTGCTTTTCCTTCTCATGCGGTGAAAACACCGGGTACGATCGATCTGTGGATCAGTTTTCCAAAATCCTTTATGTTGGATCAGGTAAAAGCGGAGTTAAAGCGAAATAATTATGACCTGGTCAATACCGATGTACAGGTATACCGGATTCTCGGCGTACGAATTGCCGCAAGCCGTATTGCTGAACTCGCATCAGCACCCTGGGTGGAATATGTACAGCCCATACCTGTGCCTGACCGTGAACTGAACAGTAACAGTATATACACGTCAAGAGGGAATGTGCTGAAAGCGCCTATATCAGCCGGTGGCCGTAACCTGGATGGACAAGGCGTAGTAGTGGGGGTGGGGGATAATGGGGATATTCAATCCCATCTTGATTTTAATGGCAGGCTGATCAACCGTTCTGCTGAATTAATGCGGGCCCATGCCACCCATGTGGCCGGTACCATCGGTGGTGCCGGGATCATCCAGGAATTATATACCGGCTACGCACCGAAAGCTACATTACTGGCTCAATACTTTTCCGGCATCTTCACAGAAGCGCCAGCCTATGTGCAGGATTTTGGCATGGTCATTACCAACAACTCTTTTGGTTCAGTAGTGGATGATTGCAATTATAACGGATTGTATGACCTGAGTTCCCGCATCCTCGATCAGCAGGCGATTGACCTGCCTGAACTGCAACAGATTTTTGCGGCCGGAAATAACGGCACGTTGAACTGCAGCCCTTATCCGGCCGGATTTAAAACAGTATTAGGCGGATATCAGTCAGCAAAAAATGTACTCACCGTTGGCGCAACTGACGTACGGAGTGTCATTGCATCATTTTCAAGTCGTGGTCCGGTCAGCGATGGCCGGGTGAAACCGGAGATCATGTCGCAGGGGGTGTTTATGGCTTCCACCTGGACCAGTAATTCCTATAGCTATAATAATGGCACCAGTATGGCGGCCCCGGGTGTTTCCGGCGGACTGGCCCTGCTGGTACAACGGTATCGTCAGCTGAACGCAGGCGCCAATCCGAAAAACGGATTAACCAAAGCAATACTGGTGAACGGTGCTGACGATAAAGGAAACAGCGGTCCTGATTTCAGGTATGGATTCGGAAGACTGAACCTCGTGCGTTCACTTGCTATGCTGGAGGGCAACACTTCCTTTAATTCAACCGTGGCGAATACAGTGACCAATACCCATACCATTACGGTGCCCGCCAATAGCGCTAAACTGAAAGTACTTGTTTACTGGCAGGATCCGCCTGCAGCGGTTATGGCGAGTCATACATTGGTTAATGATATCGATCTGGAAGTATTTACACCATCCAGTTTCACCGTATACCCAGCTGTACTTGATACGTTACCTGCGAACGTGAACAACCTCGCAGTAAGCGGCACCGACCATATCAATAATATTGAACAGGTGGAAATCGATAACCCGGCAGCGGGTAACTACGACCTGAAGATAATTGGCAATGCTATAACACAGAATCCCTCCCAGGAATATTTCCTGGTGTATGATATCATTCCAAGAAGCCTGGTATTGACCAACCCGGTGGGCGGAGAAAAACTGACCCCGACTGTAACTACATTAGATACGGTGTATATCCAATGGGATGATTATGGAAGTAGTGGCACTTATACACTTGAATTCTCCCCGGATAACGGGGGCAGCTGGATATTACTTAATAATGCGGTTTCGGCAACGAGCAGGGTGTACAGCTGGGGTGTACCCAATACACCCACCGACCAGGGAAGAATCCGGATCACCAATAATACCAGCGGACTTACCCAGACCAGTGCCGTATTTACCATTGCCACACTCAGTACCGTATCGCTTGATGCAGTGCAGTGCGAAGGTTATATAAAAATAAACTGGACGGCTGTGCCCGGCGCCACTGATTATGAAGTGATGTGGCTGCAGGGAACTGAAATGGTTTCGGTGACGACCACTACAGCATTGACCTATACATTCAGTGGGTTATCAAAAGATTCCACGTATTGGGTGACGGTCCGGCCAAGAATCAATGGCAATCCCGGACGGAGAGCCAATGCGATCAGCCGGTTGCCCAATACCGGTACTTGTGCGGGCGCCATTTCCGATAACGATCTGAAACTGGATGCCATCCTTTCTCCGGTAACATCGGGTCGGGAACTGACCAGTACCGCTCTTTCTGCCACACAGGCTATTACCATCCGGATCAAAAACCTGGATGATGTGGTTTCTGCCGGGGATATTAATGTTAGCTATTCCATCAATGGAGGTCCGGCGGTGAACGAAGTGATCACCACGCCCACTGCGGATATCGCAGC
>DAORKK010000277.1:0-3729 GCA_035439525.1 Chitinophagaceae bacterium | reverse complement strand
AAAAAGACCACCCCCACCACCGCCGGGAAAATTGGGCCGGCTACCCCCACCACCCCCACTGTCATCGGATTGATTCGGATCGACCGGGTCATCTGTCATTCGGATAGGCATATAAATCAGTTTTAAGGTTGATATGTTCTTTTAAAAGTAACGAGAATACCGGTAAAAATTAACCCGCTCTTATAACTTAATATGAATTATTTTTCCACCAGTTGCAACGAATCTGCCACTTATTCGTCAACTTTGGGTACCCGAAAAAATAAACCGCTTTTCTACTATGTCACGTCAAACCTTGTTCCTCTTCGCCAGTCTTTTATCAGCCCCTTTTTGTTTAACCGCCCAGACTGTTGATGGCAAGGTTAAATTGCAACAGGCCCAGCAGATTGAGATCACCCTGGAAACCAAAACCACCATTGCTCAGCAGGCCATGGGTCAATCCATCGATTTTAATGTAGATGCCGGCAGCCTGCATCAATACAATGTAACCAATACCACAGAGGATAACCACAGTTTACGGCATACTGTCAAAAGAATCAGCTTTAAATTTGACGGTATGGGACAGAAACAGGCCTTTAATTCCGACAATCCCAAAGACCTGAACGGACAAATGGGAAAACCGGTAAAAGAGATGCTCGACAAGAAATACGACATGATCATTGATCCCTATGGAAAAGTAAAACTGGCCATGCCGGAAAGTTTTCCAAACAAAGAAACGGACAGCCGGATGGCGATTATTTCCAGTATGATGAAAGAAGTGGTGGAAGTAGTACAACCTCCGAAAGCGGGTAAATCCAGTTTCTTCCGGGTAATACCCGAAAAGGAAGGCGGTGTAAAAGTCGGTGAATCATGGACGGAATCTGGCGCCACGCTTACCGATAAATACGAAACCACCTATGTACTCACAGCGGTAACAGACAGCACCGTACTGGTAGATTTTACCGGCACCGCCAACACTGTCACCAAAGCAGAAATGATGGGCAGCGAAACCACGACCACCCTGTCCCATAAGTTATCCGGAAAGATCATTCTCGACAAAAACACGATGATCATCAAAGAAAAAACCACGACCACCGAATCCACCGGCACCACCGAATCTTCATTCGGCAATCTTCCACTGACCTCCAAATCAACCAGTGTGATTACGGTGAATGTAAAGCCGGGGGAATAACATCCTTCGATACGACGCATCGCTTCTTGCTTCGTCACCCTTCGATACGTCCCGGGAGATTGTTTACCCCGCCCTGTGAGTTTTGTTTGCGGGACTACTCAGGATGACACGGTCATTCCACTCCGAAAAGGGAAAAGCAGAAGCCACTTTTAAACAAATTCTTCTAAGAAACCTTGTCATCCCGAAGCGAAGCGAGGGATTAGCAGCTGTAATTATCGTCCCCCACTTTAATTTCGAGCGAAGCGAGAAATCTTGTATTTCCTTTTTCTCTATCTAAAGGTCAGTCATTCCGACAAAGGAGGAACCTTATATTCTTAAGTACGAAAGGCTTTTCGTAAAACGAGGAACTTCTTGTTGACTATGATAAATATACTAAGAAAGGGCTGTTCCCTTCTAGCTTCTCGCTTCTAGCTTCTAGCTTCTCGCTTGATGGGCTGTTTCCTTCTCGCTTCTAGCTTCTTGCTTCTCGCTTGATGGGATGTTTTCCTAACACCTAACAGCTAACAGCTAACACCGAACACCTTCTCAGGATAGATTAACTAGTATATTTGACCAGATAGCAAATCACTCAACTCATCCCTTTTTCGTATAAGCCTGGCCGTTCCATCTTCTACCATTACTTCCGCGGGTTTGAAACGGGAATTGTAATGCGATGACATTTCAAAGCAATAAGCACCGGCATTGCGGAATACCAGGAAATCACCTTCCCGTATTTCGGGAAGCGGCCGGTTCTCCGCGAACGTGTCCGTTTCACAAATATTACCGACCACATTGTAATTGTTTAACGCCCCTGAAGGGTTCGATATATTTTCAATCTGATGCCATGACCCGTAAAACATCGGGCGGATCAGGTGATTCAAGCCGGTATCTACTCCGGCAAATACGGCATTGACTGCCGGTTTCAATACATTTACTTTTGTAATAAAATAACCACACTCACTCACGATATACTTACCCGGCTCAAACCAGGCCTGCAGTTTACGCCCGTATTTTACTTCATACTGTTCAAATTCTTCTTTTACTTTCTTTCCCAATAAAGGAATATCGGTTCCTTCTTCCCCGGGCTTATAGGGCACTTTAAATCCACCGCCCAGGTCAATCACTTCCAGTTCGGGAAACTGTTGCGCCACTTCAAACAATACTTCTATCCCCCTGGCAAATACCTCCACATCTTTGATCTCACTACCGGTATGAATATGCAGGGTACGGATAAACAGATTGGTTTCCCGGATCACATCAAGCACTTCTGCGATGTTTTCCAATGGTATCCCAAACTTACTATCGGCATGCCCGGTGGAGATCTTCAGGTTGCCGCCTGCCATGATATTGGGACGGAGCCGGATACCTACCGGGTAGCTATGACCGAATTTCAGGCCAAACTTCCGGAGATTGGAAATACTGTCAATATTGATATGAATCCCCAGCCGTTGGGCTTCTTCTATTTCTTCAAAAGATACATTGTTGGATGTATACAACACATTCTTCGGATCAAATCCGGCATGGAGCGCCAGCCGCGCTTCATTTACCGAACTGCAGTCCACGTTGCAACCTATACGGTTGACATAACGCAGCACATTGATATTGGTCAGCGCCTTGGCTGCATAGAAAAAACGAACATCAGCACCGCGGAATGCATCCAGTAGATTTTTGTACTGCTCCCCGATTTTTTCCGCATGATAAACATAAAGAGGGGTGCCGTATTCACGGGCCAATGCTGACAGTTGTTCGTGTGAGAGTTCAGTCGCCATAGGGGCGAAGATAAAAAAACAACCGGCTCAGTAATGAACTGAGCCGGTTTATAAATTTGGGATAATAAGTAATGCTTAATTCTCTTCTGATTCACCGGCATCTTCATTGATCACCAGTTCTCCGCCTTCGGTAACCGCCAGGGCTGTTGTACCATCGATATCATCGTTTCTTTCAGTAGATTCCTCTTCTTCGGTAACCTGCATATCCTTCATTACTGTCGGCTCCACCAACTGGTCGGCCAGCACCTCTTTGATTTTTGGCAAATCATCGGCGGAATTGATCCCGAAATAGTCCATGAAGTTTTTGGAGGTACAATACACTAACGGGTGGCCCGGCATTTTTTCATTCCGGCCGGTAATAATGATCAGTTCTTTTTCCAGCAGTTTCTGTACGGCATAATCAGAACTCACCCCGCGGATGGCTTCGATTTCTCCCTTGGTAACCGGTTGCTTATAAGCAATAATGGCCAGGGTTTCCATAGAAGCAGCAGAAAGGCGTTTCAGGAACTTGTCCCCATTCAGCTGGGCAATCGTTTTGTGATATTCTTTCTTGGTCAGAAACTGCCAGCCACCCCCACTTTGCCTTAATTCGAACGGATAAAATTCCGAAGCATACTTTTCGCGAATACCATCAATGGCCGATTCAGCCTGGTCGAGCATGATCTTCTCTTCCATGAAACCAAACGCATTATTAATAAGCTCTGTCACTTCCATGGTGGTCAGCGGCTTGTCACTGGCAAAAATCAGTGCTTCAATATGGGGTATGAGATTATCGATAGTCATAATAGTAATAGTCAAATAAGGTGAAAATCC
>DAORKK010000276.1:0-3757 GCA_035439525.1 Chitinophagaceae bacterium | reverse complement strand
TTACCGATATCCGAACTCTGTGCCTGGCCGGTTACAATATCCCCGCTGCCGGGAAGATTGAGCTGCCCCAGTTTTTCTTCCAATGTCATTTTTTTCATGAGCGCGTCAATGAAGGTTTTCATTTTAGCGTCAGTTGTCTGCTGGGCCCCTGCCTGAATGCTGAACATTCCAAGTACAAGTGCTGCAACCGTCAGAATCCTTTTCATGTGTAGATGTTTATAATTGTCAAATTTAGAAACTTATTTCACTGGCGTTGATCGTATACTCAATGCGGCTGTTCCGGTATTTATCGATGATCTCCATCCGGATCAGCGGATCACTCTCCCAGGTAATCGTGAGTAATCCAAAATGATTATCCATCACCGGCCCTTCGATCCGGTTCTTGTTCTGCGTGGCAAAACTCCAGGTACTGGTGATCCCGCTGGACGTTACATCATAAATGGGATAGAGTCCTTCTTCGTTGATCCTGGAAATTTCCGCGTAATGCACATCGCCGGTCAGGAACATGACATGACTGGCCCTGGTACTCCGGATCAGGTTCAGCAGTTTTTTCTGTTCATGCGGAAAATTAGCCCAGGCTTCATAGCCATTGTATTCAATGCTGAACTGGGAGCCGCTGCCAATCAGGCGCAGGTCAGCCGGCTTTTTCAATTCCGCTTCCAGCCAGGCCCATTGTTCGGCACCAAGCAACGTGCTGTCGGGTGAAGTTTGCGGGTAATAATCCGGCGTATAGAAAAATCCTCCATAAGGTAGCGTATCTCCTTTCTGATAAAGCCGCAGGTCGCTCCGGAAAGAACGTACATCCAGCATCAGTACCTGAATGGTTTTATCGCCTGCTTTTATATACTCCGTTTTATAAATGCCGGCATGCTTTCGCCGTTCACTGCTATCCGGTTCTTTAAAGAATTCCATGAAGATGTTCTTCGACTCCTCTTTATACGGGTACCATTTTCCGGAATCGTTCCGGCCATAGTCATGATCATCCCAGGTGGCAACTATTTTAGTGGCGGCGGCCAGTTGCTGGTACTCCGGTTTTGCTCCCAACCGCTGGTACTTGGCCCGCAGGGTATCCATATTATCGGTATCCCCGTAAATATTATCGCCGAGAAAAATAAAGGCATCCGGCTTTTGCTCCGCGGCTATTCCCAATACCGGCTGCGGATCATCCTGGTGTCCACAGGAGCCAAAGGCAATCCGGGTAACCGGGGCTTCCTTTTTCTGTGCTGTACAGGAAGCTAAAAAAATCAGGATACACAGTATAATGATTGACCGTTGCATATACATTACTTTTTCAATAAAGGTTCCAATACTTCTTTCCAGATCGCATATCCATCTGCATTCATATGCAGCCGGTCTTTGAGAAAAATATGCTCCATCGGACTGCCATCGGCATGCACCATTTTTGAATACACATCAGCATAGGCAGCCATTTTATCTTTCTTCAGGAAAGCAGCAATCAATTTATTCGCTTCCTGGTATTTTGGGAGCAGGAGTACCCGGCTCGGACTGGGCTTCATGGACACATAGAGAAAGGGCACTTTCGGATACCTGGCCCGCATGAGGGTATAAAAAGTGGTAAAGCGCTCCATCACCATAGGTACGGTGACGGTATCACTGGCTGCAAAATCATTCTCTCCGCAATACAATACAATCTGCTTTGGCTGATAGGGGAAGACCACTTCATACCGGTAACGGATCATATCCAGCAGGGTGGATCCGCCAAATGCCCGGTTCAGTATCTTATGGAACGGAAAATAAACCTGCGCATCCTTCCACATGGTAAACGAGGAGCTCCCGATGAAAAGAACCTGTCCGGGTGCCGGAAAAGAAAGACTGTCCTTCTGTTTAAGCACCTGTACTTCCTTCCAGAAAGGGATATTTCCCTGTGACGTTGCCGTCTGGCTCAGTACAACTAACAATAAAACAACTACAACTGATTTTCTCATATTAATCCACTTTTATGACTTTAGTCCGTGCACTGGTGCCGTTTTCATTAACCGATTCAATGCAATAATAATAAGGTTTCTGCGCATCCATGGCCTTCATCCAGTATTCATTGTTGGAATGAACCATAATGCTGGTGTATAGCTTATCGGGATGGGTGCCATAATATATATTATAGGCAAACGCATTATCCACCGGACGCCACTTAATAAAGGCACTGCGTTTATCTTTCTCGGTCCTTAATACGATAAAACCCTGAACGGGTTCCGGCTTAGCGCCGTTTCCGTTACCAAATACGCGAAGACCGCTGATCGCGAATTTACCGGTAGGCATATGGATATTCTCCAGTTTAATATACCGGGCCTGTACCGCTGTTGGCAACTCCACATAATCATGCGGCACATCCATCATATGCTGACTTTTATCCACGAGCACCGCCCATTTCTTCCCATCAGTTGAATACCAGAGTTTATACTGATGATACTGGTCATTGTATTTACCAAGGCGGTTCTCCTCCACGTCCTGGTCGGCATAATTGATCTGGACCGCATTTACAGTGGATACATTCCCAAGATCAGTCTGTATCCATTCGCCTTTCCCCCCGCTTTTCGCACTCCAGTAAGTCTTGGTGAGTTCATCCACCGCATTATTCGGTACATAACCACCAAGAGTAGAAGACACCTGAACCGGTTTATTATAATTCAACAACATCCAGCCGGTGAAATACGGTGACTTGCCATCTTTTCCGTATACCGAGCCATCGATTCCCGGGGCCGGAATAAAATGCGGATAGTCGCCAAATGTGGTGTTGCAAAACATCTGATCTTCTTTATCAAATCCGGTGGGCCAGATGCCGATCCTGCGTTCAAAAGTATTTTTTACCGAAACCACCGTAGTGGACACGTGCCAGTAGTTATTAAACTTATCAATGAATGTAGTGCCATGCCCTGCACCCCGTACATAACCACCTAGCTTGATACTCAACGGATCGCTCTGGGCTTCAAAATAACCTAGGGGGTGATTGCCCACCAGCAAGCCATCGGCATATCCACTGAATTCCGTACCGGGGGCGCCATACTGTAAATAGTATTTCCCTTTATACTTTGTCATATGAGATCCTTCAATAAAGGGATCCAGAAAAGTATTGTCCATGTGCTCACCAAACCGTTGCCAGCCAAAGCGCCAGGGCTCCAGCAGGTACATTTCCTTGCGGGTACCAATGGGCTGGAGCGTTTTCCGGTTCAGTTCAATGCCATACATGGGAAATTTATTACTGCTCCCGTTATACATATAGAACTTTCCGTCATCATCCGTGAAAAAAGACGGATCCCATCCGCCAATATCAAAGGAGTCCACCAGTGGTTTCCAGTCATTGGCCTTTGGATTGGTACTCATCCACATCGTGAACTTACTGGTATACGTGGAGCCAAACACAATCATTGTATCCCCGATGATCCCCACGCCCGGTGCACAGAGTTCATCATAGCCCTCATTCCAGGGCCGCAGGAATTTTTTTGAAATAAATTTCCAGTTCAGCATATCCGGACTCCACCAGTAGCCCCATTGATTCGTACTGAATAAATAATAATCCCCTTTATACAATACTATCACCGGGTCGGCTGTAGCCCGATGCCTGCCCCATTCACTGAAATTGGGAATCGGGGTATAGCCGTAATCAATATTGACCGGATTGCAATAAGTCTTCTGCTGACCGTGGGAAAGTAAAAATTCAAAAGTAAAAAGTAAAAAGACCCCTATAGTCCGAATATACTTTATCATAACAATGATTTTATTATTAATAGTACCTCCCCCA
>DAORKK010000275.1:0-3768 GCA_035439525.1 Chitinophagaceae bacterium | reverse complement strand
TTATTTGCTTCGTCCACGCCATTGATATCAGTTACTTCATAATTGCCCTTGGTGACCTGGGTTTTTGCTGTGCCATCCAGGCTATAGAGATACAGGTGCTTAAAGCCATTCATTTCACTGGTAAAAAGGAAATTTTTTCCATCTTTCAGGTACCACCAATCATCATTTATTTCTACATAATATTTGTTAGTCTCCTGATAAAGCAGGCTGCTGGAACCTGTAGAAGCATTGGTGGCAAGCAGTTTCAGGTCATTCTGATAACGGTTCATCCAATATACTACCAGGGTATTGTCATCCCGGGTCCATTTGATTCGGGGGATATAAATATCACCTTGTTCGTATTGCGCTTTTGCCTTGCTTCCTTTGGCCACGTCATAAATGTATATGTCCACAGAGGAATTTCCATCTCCGGCTTTGGGGTATTTGTACCGGTAGTCCTTATTATGCGCATTATCGAACATGGTCATATTGTATTCTTTTACCTGGCTTTCATCAAACCGGTAATAGGCCAGGAAATTTCCTTTCGGACTCCATTCGTAAGCGCGGGTAAACTCGAATTCCTCTTCATATACCCAATCACAGTTTCCGTTAATGACAAAATTCCATTTGCCATCGGTGGTAACCGCAGTGGATTTACCGCCGGCAATATCATATACGTATAAATTATTCTCTTTTACATAGGCTACTTTACTGCCATCGGGGGAAAAGGTAGGGTGTAATACTTTTTCGTTCTCCAGTTTAATGGCTTTGCCGGTAACCATATCGTAGAGATATACAAAGGATTTCGATGAACGGCGGTAAATCTGCTCTGATCCTTTTTTCAGTAACCAGAAATTTTTATTGACCGGGTTCTCCACCTGGTCATCGGCCCGGCCAAAAGATTTGCCGGTTTCATCTTTCACTTCATCCAGTTTCAGTTCCGGTTCTTTCTGCGTGGTGTCAAATACCGCGGGAACGAATTCGCCCCGGAAAGTACCTTTCTTATAAATATCTTCTAAGGTGATGGGTTTTGTTTGCGCCATGACCCATACCGGTGCCAGTAACAGCAATAAAAAAAGCTTACGCATAATGTGATAATTTTTGGTACGTAAATGTAGGGGATTGGGGGGAAAGGAGGAAGTGGGAAGTTGACCGGTGGTAGGTTGACAGGTTGACAGGTTTACAAGGGTTGTTCTAAGAAACCTTCCTTGTCAACTTGTAAACCTGTCAACTTTTCAACCTGCCCCAAAAAAAAGAGGCTGTTCTAAACCAGAACAACCTCCTCAAAAAAGTACTTACTGTTTACTTCGTCTCCGCCATATCCGGGATCGCTTCCACCTTATACTCCCCGGCATCCAGTTTTTTCTTGGTTTCGGAGAAGGCTTTCAGGGTCAGTTCGATATCCTCATCGTTGTGAACGGCAGAGGGAATCAGGCGGTAAATGATATGTCCTTTAGGAATAACAGGATACACCACGATGCTGGCGAAAATGCCGTAGTTCTCGCGGAGATCCATCACCATGGCCGTAGCTTCGGGTACATCCCCTTTCATATAAACGGGAGTTACCACGGAATCTGTTTTGCCGATATCAAATCCTCTTTCTTTTAATCCCTGCTGCAGTTTAGTGGCATTGCTCCAGAGTTTTTCCTTCAGTTCAGGATGGTTGCGGAGCAGCTCCAGGCGCTTGAGGTTGCCAACCACCAGCGGCATAGGCAGACTTTTTGCGAAGATCTGGGAACGGATATTATAACGGATATAGTCGATGATAGTTTTATCGCCGGCCACAAAGGCACCGATAGAAGCCATGGATTTGGCGAAGGTCGAGAAGTACAGGTCGATGGCATCCTGACAGCCCTGTTCTTCACCGGCACCGGCACCTGTTTTACCCAGGGTACCAAAACCGTGCGCATCATCCACCAGCAAACGGAAATTATATTTTTCTTTCAGGGCCGCAATTTCTTTCAGTTTGCCCTGATCACCCGCCATACCAAATACACCTTCAGTGATTACCAGGATACCGCCGGCTTTTTGTTTTTCGATCAGGGCGGTGGCACGCTGTAATTGTTTTTCGCAATCGTCCACTTCGTTATGCTTAAACACATACCGATGGCCGGGATGGAGTCGTACGCCATCAATGATACAGGCATGACTCTCGGCATCATATACAATAATATCATGACGGCTGCAGAGTACATCAATAATACTCACCATACCCTGGTAACCGTAGTTCAGCAGGGCCGCGTCTTCTTTATTTTCAAAGGCAGCCAGTTCAGCTTCCAGTTGTTCGTGCAGGTTACTGTTTCCACTCATCATACGGGCACCCATCGGGTAAGCAAGGCCATAGTCAGCGGCACCTTGTGCATCCGCCTTCCTCACTTCAGGGTGGTTGGCCAGTCCCAGGTAGTTATTCAGGCTCCATACGATCTGGTCCTTGCCCCGGAATTTCATCCGGCTGCTGATATCACCTTCCAGTTTGGGAAATGCAAAATAGCCATGAGCTCTTTCACGATGCTGGCCAAGAGGGCCGGCATTCTTCAATAAACGTTCAAAAAGATCTGCCATAAAAGCTTGTTTTTTATGTAGTTAAACAGGATTTCCTGCCCGCCTTGGGGGTGGCGGAGGCGCTGCAAAGGTAAGGGATTTAGTCGGTAGTTAGAAGTTAGTAGTTAGTAGTCAGTACAGTCCACAGTCAATAGTCAACAGCCCCTCCTTAGAAGGGCCTTGTAAACCTGCCTGCCGGCAGGCAGGCTTTCCAACCTGTCAACCTTTCAACAGTTTCTCGAAACAAACACTGGAAGCCACACCTATGTACTGACCATAATTCGGGATGGAGCTATACCCGTTCTTCTTATACAAGGCGATGGCATCAGGCATGATATCACCGGTTTCCAGAATGCATTTTTCGTAGCCGAGTTCAGCCGCCCAGGCTTCCAGTTCTTTTAAGACAGCGGTGGCCAGTCCTTTGCCCCGGGCCGCAGGGGGCACAAACATGCGTTTGACTTCCATAACGCCGGGTTCATATTCTTTGATAGCACCGCAGCCGGCGGGCTGGCCATCCTGATAGAGCACCACTACATGTCTGATCTTATCAATTTTATTAAACTGATCAAAAAAGTCATGATCGTCTCCGTTTATACCCATGAGATACCGGTCCAGCTGATTAACCAGCATCTTGAAATCGGTATTGGTGGAGTCGGTTCGGATGCAGGTGAACATATGATACTTTATTTTGAATTATTCAACGGGGTCAGGGCTTGAAACCAGTAAGGTATAAAAAAAGGATTAAGCGGAAAAGCCGGCGTATGAATTGTGCAACAACCGTGAATAAACAGCGATGCAGGTCAGGCCGGATCGCTGCTGAATTCCTTACATTTACTTTCATTCTCTTACCTTCTTAAGCGATACATATGAAACGTTTCCGGTATTTCTGTTTACCCCTCTTGCTGATTTCCTTTATTACTGTACATAGTCAGAATGGCTGGGCCCCGTTGGGAAACGGGAAAGACCTCAGCGGTTGGAAAATACTTGGCGGGAAAGCTACTTATAAAGTGGAAGATGGCGCGATTGTCGGAACCACGGTCGCCAATACACGAAATACCTTTTTATGTACTGAAAAAGAGTATGGTGATTTTATCCTGGAACTGGATGTATGGGTGGAAGATGAGGAAGGAAATTCAGGTATCCAGACCCGCAGTCATTTTGACCCGGCCGGTAATAATGGCGAAGGTAAAGTGTATGGCCGGCAATGTGAAGTGGATCCCACCTGGAGAAGATGGACCGGCGGTGTTT
>DAORKK010000274.1:0-3775 GCA_035439525.1 Chitinophagaceae bacterium | reverse complement strand
AGGGAGAAGACCCGCTGACCCACCGTAAGAAGCCCAATTATGCCGCTTCGGTCTATCTGGGCGATTTGCTGGTAACCTGCTATTCATTGCATAGCCGCAACCGGCGTTTTGGAAATATGATCGGCCGTGGGTATTCTGTGAAAGCCGCCGAACTGGAAATGAATATGGTGGCAGAAGGATATAATGCGGCCCGTTGTATACACCTGATTAATCAATCCCTGGAAGCCCCGATTCCTATTGCCGAGACTATTTATAAAATTCTTTGGGAAGATGTAAAAGCGGCAGCAGGTTTCAAAAACATTGAACAAGTCCTCGTCTGACAAACGCCCCTGGCTGTTTGCTCGACACTCGCTTCTCGCTTCTCGTTGCTCCTTACTCCTGCTGAATTTCTTATCTTTATTCTGCAATCCCCACCGCCATGATCGCATTTTTCCAGGTCCTCTTTTTTATCGCCTCGCTGGTATTGCTGGTGATGAATTTCCTTGATTTAAACAAGTGGAATGAAAGCCGCAAATCCGGAGCGGTGAAGGCATATCCGATCCGCTGGTTTACATTTATCCTCACCTCATTAGTAGCGTTGGGTTGTTTTCTGAATATACTGGTCAGCTGGATCAGTAAGGCTTAAAAGAAAAGATCAGCGGCGATTCCGTCAGCCAGTAGTTTGCCTTCTCTGGTCAGTATCAGATGATCCTCCCGGAATAGCAGGAGTCCGCTATTTAGATACTTTGCAGCACCCTTTTCCAGTTGTTTTTGTTGCGCTTCATTCATCCGTTGCAGGTGTAGTCCTTCCATTGTACGTAAGGAAGTCATGATATATTCATTTGCCTGCTGGGCCGGGGTCAGTATTTCTTTTTCAAAAGGAATACAGTCTTCCTGCAAGGCCTTGATATAGGTGTTATTATTGGCAATATTCCATTGCCGTTCATTGCCATAAAAAGAATGGGCAGATGGTCCGAGTCCGAGGTAGGGCTGCTGCTTCCAGTATGAAGAGTTATGCCGGCTGCGCTTGCCGGGAACCGCAAAATTAGAAATCTCATAATGTTCATAACCGGCTTCTTCCAGCCAGTGCATCAGTTGTAAGAACTGTGACGATTGCTGATCCGGATCCACATTTTCGTATTGTTCGTTACGGATCAGTTTGTCCAGTGGTGTTTTGGGTTCCACCGTCAATGCATAACAGGACAAATGCGGAATACCCAGGGCTATAGCTTTCGCCACATTCTGTTGCCATTTTTCGTCAGTGAGTCCCGGTGTGCCATAAATCAGGTCAATGGTGATATTGTCAAAATAGCGAAGCGCCAGTTCCAGCCCTTCTGTTGCCTGCGATGAAGTATGGGCCCGGTTCATCCAGCGCAGGTCTTCTTCAAAGAAACTCTGCACGCCGATACTTAGCCGGTTGATCCCGGCGGATTTCCAGGCCTGCAACTTTTGTTCTGTCAGGTCATCCGGATTGGCTTCGAGCGTAATTTCGGCATCGGGCAAAAGATTATAATGAGTGCGTATTTCAACGATCAGTTGATTCACTTCTTCATTTTCAAGCAGGCTCGGGGTGCCACCCCCAAAATAAAGGCTGCTGACTGACTCCATGCCGGGAAAGGATTGCTGCAGCCTGCTCTCTTTCAATAAAGCAGCCAGTAATTCGTTCTTATAATGCAGGGAAGTGCTGAAATGGAAGTTGCAGTAGTGACAGGCACTTTTACAAAATGGGATATGAATGTAAATGCCTGCCACCCGTTTGTTTTTAATTGAATAATTTAGCTGACCTATCAACCGGAAATCCGCTGAAAAGCCGCATGAGAAAATACAGACTGCAAATATCGGTACTGCTGGCCTTGCTTACAGCTATTTGTACCCAGGGTCAGGAGAAATATACCCTGCGGGTCCGTTATGCAGATTCCCTTTCGGCTCTTATGGCAGACACTTCCCTGGTTCAACAAACATTCTCAACCCGTATTGATTGTTCCAACTACCTGGCCCAGCTTCCGGCCCGTTTACAGGCGAGAGGGTTTGTAACAGCTTCGCTCGATAGTATCCGGTTTGACAGTACGTATGCAGCAATTGTACTTTTCCTGGGACAACGTTACCAATGGGCCCGGCTCGATACCCGGCTGGTAGAACCCGGATTGCTGGAGGCGGTGGGATGGCGGGACCGGAATTTTGCGGACAAGCCAATGGATTTTGTACAAGTACGGAACTGGCAGGAAAAATTCATGGACTACCTGGAAAACCATGGATATCCCTTTGCGAAGATATTCCTGGACAGCCTGCAAATGGATCAGGATAAAGTCAGCGGGATATTAAAAGTGGATAAAGGTCCCCTGTATAAAATTGACAGTATCCGGGTATATGGAAATGCGAAAATTACTTCTGCATATCTGCAACGTTATCTTGCTATTCCCAATGGCAGCCGGTATGAACGGGAAAAGCTGATGCGAATCAACCAGAAGATCCGCGAGCTGGCCTATGTGGAAGAGGAAAAGCCCTTTGACATCACCCTCCTGGGTACGGGTTCCGTGGTGAATCTCTATCTGAAGCAAAAGAAAAGCAGCCAGGTAAATGCGCTGATCGGATTTCTGCCGAATAATGACCAGTTGTCGTCCAAAAAACTATTGCTCACGGGAGAAGCCAATATCCTCCTGCGCAATTCACTGGGAGCCGGGGAAACCATCGGGCTCAACTGGCAGCAGTTACAGGTGAAGTCACCGCGGCTGAATATCATATACCAGCATCCCTATTTATTTCAGTCCGCGGTCGGACTGGATTTTGCCTTTGATATGTTCCGGAAGGACAGCAGTTTTGTGAATGTAAATCTCCAGTTAGGAGCCCAGTATGTGCTCAATAAAAATCAATCGGGGAAATTGTTTATCCAGCGTTTCCAGACCATCGTCAGTGAAGGGGGGATAGATTCATCGTATGTGGTTACCTACCGCCGATTGCCGGACCTGGGCGATGTCAGCTCTTTTAATGTGGGTATCGATTACGAACTGAATAGTACAGATTACCGGTTGAATCCACGGAAAGGCAATGAACTCAGGATAATCGGTTCCGTGGGTACGAAGACGCTGAAAAAGAATAACAGTGTGCTTGAATATAAAGACCCTGCTGATCCGTTGTTTGACTTTGGGACGTTGTATGATACGGTAAAACTGAAAACCTATCAGTTCCGGTTGCGGCTGACCGCTGCCAAATATTTTCCATTGGGTAATAAGCGCAGTACGGTGAAGACCGCGATTAATGCCGGTTTGTTTGAGAGTGGTTCGATCTTCCGGAATGAATTGTTTCAATTGGGAGGTTATCGCCTGCTGAGAGGCTTTGATGAAGAGAGTCAGTATCTCTCCCAGTTTGCTATTGCCACGGCTGAGTACCGGTACCTGGTTGGGCAGAATTCTTTTTTCTATGTACTGGCGGATGGCGGATGGGGCAGGAATAATGCATTGAATGCCGGTCAGTCATATACCTACCTCGGTACGGGGCTGGGACTCGCGTTTGAAACAAAGGCCGGTATCTTCAACCTGGCCTGGGCGGTGGGGAAACGCAATGATGCGGCGTTTAACCTGAGGCAATCCAAGATCCACTTTGGATTTGTGAATTATTTTTAAAACCGGCGGCGCAGCCTTCGGCTTTGTTTTTTGGCCACGAAATGGCACGAAAGCCCACAAATTTTTCCCGCTAAGCCTGATAAGACTTTATGATTAATGAGGACTCTTCTTCTTTCGAAAAGTCTTAAAATCTTTGCGGGCAATAAAATAACCGCGAAGCGGCTATTAATTCCCGT
>DAORKK010000273.1:0-3822 GCA_035439525.1 Chitinophagaceae bacterium | reverse complement strand
AACGGTGAAAGGGATTCTGCACGGAGAAAGTGACAGCCGGAAAACAGCCTTTGTGGAACCCGAAGAAACGATTGAACTTAACAACGCAGTCCATGAACTGGAAAACGATGAACGGAAAGAAGTGATCCGGTTGTTAAAAGAACTGACTGCGAAATTATCTGTTTATGCCTCTTTGCTCAATACCTACCACCGGGTAATGGGTGAGTATGATTTTATAAGGGCCAAAGCCCGTCTTGCCGGAGATATGAACGGGGAATACCCGGTAATTATGGACAAGGCCGGCGTACACCTGGTGGAAGCCCGCCATCCGTTATTGTACCTGTACAACCGTAAGCTGAATAAAGAAACCGTCCCCGTTTCTGTTACGCTAGAAGAATCCAGCCGGATACTGGTAATCAGCGGACCCAATGCAGGAGGAAAGACCGTAACGATGAAAACCATCGGGCTGTTGCAGCTGATGGTGCAGAGTGGATTGCTGGTGCCGGTGCACCCTTCTTCCAGGTTTGGCATCTTCAAACAACTGATGATCCATATCGGGGATACACAGAGTATCGAATTTGAATTGAGTACGTACAGCAGTCACCTGCTGCATATGAAAGATTTTATCACGCATGCCAATGGGCGGACATTATTTTTTATCGATGAGTTGGGAAGTGGTACCGATCCGAACCTGGGTGGCGCTTTTGCGGAAGTGATTCTGCAGGAACTGGTAAAAAAGCATGCGATTGGTGTTGTGACCACCCACTACCTCAACCTGAAAGTGATGGCCGGCAAAACACCGGGTATCATGAATGGTGCTATGAGTTTTGATGAGAAAAACCTGCAGCCATTATATAAACTGGTGCTGGGGAAACCCGGCAGTTCCTACACGTTTTCCATTGCGGAACGGATCGGTATGGATAAACAACTGATCAACCGGGCCCGTCAGCTGGTGGATGAAGATCAATACCGGTTGGATAAACTGCTGAACCGTACTGAGCAGGATTTGCAGCAGTTGCAGAAAAAAGAAAAGCAGCTGAGCCATACCCTGAAGGAGAATGAACAGATCCGGAAGGAAATGCAGCAGGTACTGGAGAAAGAGAAGCATCGTCAGCAGGTGGAATTGCTGAAAGAACAGAACCGGGTGGCTGAACAGAAGATCGCTTATATGAAGGATATGGAGCGGAAACTGAAACAGATCATGATCGAATGGCGGAGAGCGGACAATAAACAGAAAGTGATCAAACAAATGGAGGCACTCCTGTTTAAAAAAGATGAGACGAAAGTGGTTGGTAAAATGCAGAAGAAGATAGACGAAAAGTTTAAAGAAGTGGGAGGCGAGATCCGGGTTGGTGATAAAGTAAAAATGAAAAAAAATCACCAGGTGGGACAAGTGATCGAATTAAGGGGTAAAAAAGCCATCGTAAAAATCGGAATGCTGCCCATTCAGACTGATCTTGCCGGACTGGTGGTCGTGAAAGAAAAAGTAGCAGATCCACCTGCAGATACGAAATAAAAAAAACGAAGCCTTACGGGGCTTCGTTGCTATTTAATGAGCAGGTAAGTCAGCTGTTGATGTAACTGTGTAACTGGTTTATGGTTTCTTTCTGTGCCAGTATTGTTTCTTTCACCACATCGGTCATTGATATAATTCCGGTTAATTTTCCGTTGTCAAACACAGGCATATAGCGGATATTCTGGCCTGACATCAGTTCCATGCAATGATCAATGCTGTCGGACGGTTTGATATGGGGTAAGTCAGTGGACATGATTTCTTCCACTCTTGTTTCATTGGAATGTTTTCCTTTCAGAATCACTTTACGTGAGTAATCCCGTTCCGTCACTATACCAAGGTACTCTTCACCCCGCATCACGACCAGGGAACCGATGTTTTTTATGGCCATGATTCCCAGGGCCTCTATCACAGATGTATCCGGGGCAACCGTAACCGGCTTAAAATTTTTTCTGTTTAATACAGTCGCAACATTAATCATATGGCGTATGTTTCTGATGCAAAAGTTACAAAATAAACAGGTTTATACAAAATCATTTTTTTAAGGACGTAAAATTACAGGCCCGTTAATCAGCTAAGTAGCAGTTCTCACTTAATATGTTGTAACATTGCGGTTGTAAACACCACAGTCCGGATGGAGCAGAAACCCACAACCATAAAAGAGATAGCGAAACGACTGAATGTCTCGGTTTCGACCGTTTCCAGGGCGCTTCATAATCACTCGAGTATCGGTTTGCGGACTAAAATGCAGGTACAACAGCTGGCGGCGGAATTAAATTATGAACCAAACCAGGCTGCCATTTCATTTAAGCAAGGGAAGACCATGACCCTGGGCGTAATTCTGCCCAACCTGCAGGAAGAGTTTTTTTCACTGGCTATTAATGGAATAGAAGATATTGCCGGCCGGAATAACTACACCGTATTGATAGGTCAGTCAAGGGATAATACAGACCGGGAAGCCAGGATTGTGGATACCATGCGCCGGCACCGGGTGGATGGCCTGGTAGTATCCTTAGCAAAAACCACCAAAAATTTTGACCATTTCACCCAGTTGGAAAAATATAATATACCGGTTGTTTTCTTTGACCGGATTCCGGATCTTCCGGATATGTATTCGGTTTCCTGCAATCTGCAAAGCAGTTCAATTGAGTTAGTGGATTGGCTGACAGGGCAAGGTCACCGGAAAATAGGTTTTATTAAGGGACCTGATACATTGTTGCCCTCCCGCGAGCGGTTACTCGGCTACCAGCAGGGCCTTAAGAAGCACGGCATAAAACCGGAATCTTCTTATGTGGTCTCTACCGATCTGAGTGCCACAAAAACGGCGGATGCGATACATAAGCTACTGGCATTACGGAACCGCCCGACGGCGGTCATCACCTTTAATGATTATGTGGCACTTGATGCCATGAAATATGTAAAGAGCCTTGGGCTGAAAATTAATAAGGACATTGACTTTGTGAGTTTTGCCAACCTGCCGGTAACCAGTTACCTGGATCATCCACCTGCCGCCTCGGTTGAACAGTTCCCGTACCAACAGGCTGAAAAAGCGACAGAAGTATTGTTACAGCTTATTAATAAGCAGGAACCGCCTGTTGCGGTGCGCCGGATAGTGATGGAAGGACGTCTTGTTATAAATAAAAAGCAGCAGGCATAGCATACGCATCCGTTGACTTTAACCTGCTTTGGTTATCTTTGTCAGCTAAATGTATAATTAAGAAGATATGAAAAAACAGGTAATCGCGATCCTGCTGACAGCAGGTCTTTTCGTAACTCAGGCACAGGGTCAGCAATTTGAGCAGGATCCGAATGTGATTCAGGGAAAAGCGGCAATGGGAAAACGGGTGTTTAAATCCGAAAATCCGGCTGCTGATAAAACAGAGAATTTTGAAGTAAAGAGTATCGGGATGGTTTCCTTTGCCGCATCCAATACCGCCGATGGCAGTGCAAACAGTTATAAACACATGCTAAGGATTACCATGAATCTGGTAATGTCCGATCCTAAAGCCGGGAATTACCAGCTGGTATTTTATTCCGAAGGGGAGCAGGTGCCGTTGGCTGTAGCCCGCGAAGCAGGGATGGTGAGTATTTATTATCCGGCATCTGTATATACAGATATAAAAGAAAAACTCGAACAGGCGCTGCAGGCCCGTAAAAAAGTAACGATTAAAGTGACCGAGAAGACCACCGGTTTCAGGGAAGGAATCCTTACTTTCTGATAATATATTTACGTTTTTATACAGCCGGACCAGGGGAGGTCCGGCTTTTTTATGCAAAAGCTTCGAAGGGCGAATCCCTCCTTCGCTAAACCTGCCTGCCGGCAGGCATGG
>DAORKK010000272.1:0-3827 GCA_035439525.1 Chitinophagaceae bacterium | reverse complement strand
TACTGGGTACAGGATAATATCCGGTATATCGCTTTTGAAGACGGGCTGGCCGGATTTATTCCCGCCACCGCCCAGGATGTATTTAAATCTAAATACGGGGATTGTAAGGGCATGGCCAACCTCATGACGGAGATGCTGAAACTGGCCGGACTGGAAGCCTACATGACCTGGATCGGCACCCGGCATATTCCGTATGATTACACCCTGCCGTCCCTGGCAGTGGATAATCACTGCATCAGTACGGTTATACTCAGTGGCAAGGAATATTACCTGGATGGCACCGAAAAGTACATCCCGTTTGGCGAATATGCCTGGCGGATCCAGGGCAAGGAAGTCCTGATAGGTAAGGGTGAAAAATATGAAGTAAAGAAAGTACCGGTACAGGATAAAGAAAAAAATAAATTACTCACCCAGACCAGTTTTCAGCTAAAAGATAACCTGCTCAAAGGGCATGTGAAGGTCACCCTCACCGGGGAGCAGCGGACCGGGTTCCACCAGTACTACCACGATCTGCCCAATGATGAAAAAAAGAAAATGATCCAGCGCTACCTCGAATTCGGCAACCGCAACCTGGTCGTATCCAATGTCAAAACGTCGGACCTGAACAACCGCGAAATCCCGATTGTATTTGAAGGCGATATTGATCTCAGTAATTATGTAATTACCGAGGATAAAGAGCTTTATCTGGGAATTGACTTTTTCCCGGAAAATCTGCGTGGCCTTGTACCGGAAAAAGACCGGCAACAGGATTATGCCCTTTCCTCCAGTTATGTATCAGTGGATGAAACAGAGCTGATACTTCCGGCAGGTTACAAGGTAACGTCTCTTCCTGCCCCGATCAATGAAAAAGCTACAGACTATGAAGTCACCGGCTCTTATACGGCCAAAGACAATAAAGTCATTTTCAACAAAACACTGGCCTTCAACACCGGCAGGATACGGAAAGCGGACTTTGAAAACTGGAAGAGTTTTACGAAAAAGCTGAAGGATTTTAACAGTAACCTGATCTTGGTAAAAAAGCCTTGATCTGGCCGAATTTTTCCCGCTAAGCTTTATAAGACAGCCCGAAAGCTGGAAAGTTCTTTTGTTCTTTGACAGTGTTTTATATATAAAATGGCGCTGCCATTAAGGAAAAGTCTTTTTGGCTTTGCGGGATAATTGCCCGCTAAGTTTTATAAGACAGCCCGAAAGTTGGAAAGTTCTTTTGTTCTTAGACAGTGTTTTATATATAAAATGGCGCTGCCATTAAGGAAAAGTCTTTTTGGCTTTGCGGGAAAATTGCCGGCTAAGCTTTATAAGACAACCCGAAAGTTGGAAAGTTCTTTTTATATAGAAAATCCCAAAAGAGGAAAAGGGAAAAGCCTGAGTTTACTATTTGAAGACCATGCTATAAAAGAAATGTCTTTTTTGGCTTTGCGGGAAAAAAACATGTAAACCCTGATGAAAACAACATGGTGTGACATTAAAGGTTCCGGATATTTAAATAAAAAATGTGTGAAAATGAATTGGCTAAAATAGCTGTAGACATTGCTTACACCATTCATAACATATTAGGACCAGGTTTATTAGAGAGCGTATATGAATCTGCATTTGTATATGAGTTGGAAGAGCGTGGCATATTATATAGCCGGCAAGAGGAGATCCCGGTTCCATATAAAAAATCGAAACTGGATAAAGCTTTCAGGTCAGATATAATCATGGAGGAAAAGTTATTAATAGAATTAAAATCCGTAGAGAGTCTTGAACGTATGCATCATAAAATAACAATAAACTACTTGAGACTTACCGGATTAAAACTTGGATTTCTCATCAACTTTAATGTATTACTGATTAAAGACGGAATTCATAGAAAGGTAAATGGATTATAGGTGAAAAAACGACGTATCACATTTTGGTGGTTGTAATAAAAAAATGACGCTACCATTAAGGAAATAATTTATTTGGCTTTGCGGGAAAATTGTCCGCTAAGCTTTATAAGACAATCCGAAAGTTGGAAAGTTCTTTTGTCTTTAGACAGTGTGTAATTTATAAAGGGCTTTGCCATTAAGGAAAAGTCTTCTTTGGCTTTGCGGGATATTTGCCCCCTAAGCCTTTATAAGACAGCCCGAAAGTTGGAAAGTTCTTTTGATATTTAGACAGTACATGAAATAGATAATGAATCAGAGACACAAAGTGTCTCCCTTTGCGATCTTGACTAATTAAATGACGCTACCATTAAGGAAAAGTCTTTTTTGGCTTTGCGGGAAAAAAATGAAATAAAACTTATATGAGGACATTAATCACCATTTGCTTAATTACTGTTTCCTTAGCTGCTTTTTCGCAGGACGACGACACCTTCAGCCCCTCCAAGCTGGAAGCCATTGCCCGGAATATGAAAACCGTATGGGATGATACTGATCCGGATTTTGGCATCAGCGCTATTCCCGATAAATGGAAGGAGGAAAGCGGGGTAATCATCGCCCAGAAAACCCGTTTCTCCTTTGATAAAGACGCCAACAAACTCGCCGTGTTTGAAATTACCCGCCGCCGGATCAAACTGAATGACCGGGATGCGGTGAATAATTATTCATCCGTATACTTCCGGATTGGTTCCTCATATGACGGGGCTGGCATAAAAGTCATTAAAGCAAATGGAACGGTGCAGGATGTATCCCTGCGCAATGCCGTATTTGTGGAAGACAATGATGATGTACCCTCCACTTTTACGCCGTACATCGGCAAGGCCAGTACTTACCTGGACAAGAGTAAAAGTCGTGTCATCTATTTTAAAATCGCCATACCGGATCTCGACCCGGGAGATATTATTGATTACGGGACCATATTTTACGATGACAACACGGTAAAAAAGATGAGTTATATCGAGTTTGACCCGATTTATTTCGTTTGCACACGGGAGTATCCGGTCCTCAGCCAGAAATTTGAAATCGATACCGATAATAATTCTTTTGTCAATTCCAAATCCACCATGGGTGCACCCGCTTTCAAAGAAACCGGGAATGCAAATGCTGAGTATAGCTGGGAAGACAGGAACCGGGAAAAAATTTCCGACACCAAATGGATAAACCGGATGATCGAATTTCCCATGTTGAAATTCCAGATCGTTTTCTCCCGGAGCGAAAACCGTTCAGATCTCTTCATTGGTGACCGCGGGGAACTGAAACAAACAATCAGTCCGGAGGAACTGGCCGTTAAAATGAACCATTTGTATAACCGGCTGGATGGATCCATGTACTATTCCATGGCCAAAGCCTACCTCAAACAAATCGGCTATGCGGATATACGGGAAGAGGATTTTATTCAGAAAACCTATTATATCCTGCGACATATGTCATTCTACCGGGCCAATGGATTTTCCAGTGAACTTTTTGCATCCTGCCTTACTCAGTGCCTTGATCTCCGGAAAATTCCATACGACCTGGTCGTAACCTCACCCATGACACTCACAAAACCGGGTGATATCATTTTCCGGACCGAACCGGAGTGGATGGTAAAAGTGAAAGACAAGTTTATATTCAATGCCACCATTTTTTCCAACCCATACGATTTCAAAACAGAGTTTCTGAATACCCCAGCATATATCATCAGCCTGGGCAAAAACCCGACGGCCACTCCCATTACTTTACCCGCCACCAAATCAGAAGAAAATATCACCACCAATACCATTACCGCTTCCATGGATACGGCTACCCGGAATATGAAAGTGGTGCTGCAGCGGGCGGCCACCGGTTTGGCCAAGAAAAACTATAATTACCAGGGCCTTGTATACACTACGGCCTTTGACGATGACCACCGCAGTTATGGCGGCGAAGATGATGTACGGGCCAGTA
>DAORKK010000271.1:0-3851 GCA_035439525.1 Chitinophagaceae bacterium | reverse complement strand
TATATCTGTCCGGGCAACGGGACGTGGAAAGCAGCCCGGGTTTTCGTTGTCATCATCTCTTTAACGGGGATACCCGCTTTAATGAATATAAAACCGCATTGGGTGATCTATGCCGGTTTGATGATATATTGCTGGCTGCCGGGAAAAGCTGGCTGCGGGATGCCGGCACCTCAGCCTATGTGGTTTTAATTCCACTGTCTGGTTCAATTGAGTGTGTTATCGGTGCTTCGGCACCCGGAATGATTGCTGCCGGACAACTTCAGGTCTTTTCTATTCATGAAAAAGAGACTTTCCGGGTCAGTAACCCATCCCGGGATAATGGGGTGAATTACCTTGAACTCTTTCTGGCAAAAAAGCCGGATATGCCGGATATGGTCCCCGCACCCGCTGATGCTGATCTGAATAAATTCATGAATGTACTGTTGCAGGTAGCGGCTGTTGGCAGCGGGAGCGGGGATCAATGGAGGCTTTCCATCGGGAAGTTCAGTGGAAGAGGTGAAACCATTTACCAACGCAAATACCCGGGCAAAGGCTTATTCATGTTTGTGATTGACGGCATATTTGAAGTGGAGGGACGTTTATTGCATACACGTGATGGCCTGGCCCTTTGGGATACAGCTGAAGCGGGGGTGGAAGCGCGTAGTAATGAGGCACTGTTGCTGGTCGTTGAGAGTAATTTCAGTGGTGCGGCGTCCTGATCCAGCCAAGGCTGATGCCTGCATAATAATTCCGCCGGGGGGCTGCATTATAAAACCGCCCGGCCGCTGCATTGATATCATTCCCCAGGCTATAGTGTTGGTCCAGCAGGTTATCTGCTCCCGCATAGAAGTTCATCGTGTATTTCTTTTTCCCCGTGTTTTTCCAGCCCAGCCGGGCACCCAGCAACTGGTAAGGATCGGCTGACGCTGTATTGGCATCATTCAGATAAATACGGGAGGCGCTGTAAAAAGTGCTGTTGAAATAGAAACCGGCCCGGGTTTGCAGATCAAAAAGCACTGAGAGGGTATTGGCTGGTACCGAAGGAACGGTTTTCCCGGAAAAGTCATCCGTACCTTTAATGAATTGACCATAACAGTAATGACTATACGTATATCCTGCCTGGATTAAAAAATAATCAATCAGTCCTTTTTTACAGGACTGTGTATAATCCGCCTGCAATTCAATTCCCTGCTGACGTACATCCCCGGCATTGACAAAATAATCAGCTCCTGAAAGGTCCCGGCGTTGAACCAGTGCCTCATTTAACCTGAAATAATAACCCGTCAGTTCGGTCTGCAACCGGTGTTGGAAAAAATCATGATTCGCGGTGATTTCATAGTTCCAACCGTATTCAGCTTCCAGTGCTGTACTGATCACTCCTGTGGAGGGCAGTAACTCGGATACCGTGGGTGGCGAAAATCCACGGGAGAGGGTTGATTTCAGACTAAAATCGGGTGTTATGAATTTTTTGAGGGAAAAACGCGGGGCAAGTTCGTTCCGGTAATTTCTTTTCTGCGAGAGTACCGGGTAACGGCTGAGCCGGGTATGGCTGGCTGTTGATTTATTCAGACTGATACCGGCCGTGAAGAGCCATTGCTGATTCAGTTGCAGGTCGCCCTGTACGAAAACACTGAGTGCGGTATAGCTGATATCATCATTGGTCTGTAAAGTATCCGGATTCCCATTTCGGTTTTTGGCAACCTGGATATTGAACCGTCCTTGCTGGAACTCACTGCCGGCCACTAATTGCAGACCGTTTTGTCGCTGGCCGGTAACCGTTTCATGGTTATACACAAAAACCGTACGTCCGCCATAACCCGGTTCATTTCTTCTTTCATAATTACGAATGGCCGAATTCCGGATCTGGGCAAAAGCGCCATACAGCGTGGTGGTATTTTTAAAACGGGTGTTGAATTGATAAGCATTTGTAAATCCTGCGGTCATTGTTTTCTGGAAGATGGCAGCTTTTGCATTGACCGCACTGGGAAATCCGCCACCAGCCGGTCTGGCCGCTTTGGGGGTGCTGGTAAATTCGGACAGCGTCAGGGCACCCGGTGTCTGGTAATACAGGTCGGTATATAAGAGTGAAGCTGTCAGTTCCTGTTTACCGGAAAGTTTTAATTGGGTCTGCCAGCTGATGTTATCCCGTCGCATGGCTGATTGACTACGATAGCCATCACTCTGGTTGTGCGCATAGCTGATCTGATGGCGGTTGTCATTGGTTCCGTAACGTACTGTTGCAAATAGCGCATCGGTGTTAAACGAACCTTTCAGGTATTCCAGGCTCAGGCCGGGTTTCCAACGCTGAAAATTATTCATCAGCACCAGTCCGCCGGTGCCGGCTCCGTACATGCTGCCGGCAGGACCTTTATAAATTTCAATGGTAGAGAAATTAGTATAGGCAAACTGATTGAAATAGGTATTCCCACCGGGATCCGTTACCGGGATTTCATTCCAATACACTTTCACATTGCGGACGCCAAAAGGAGAACGGAGCGAACTGCCCCTGATATTGAGCCGGTAACTGCCCGGACTCCTTTCTTCCATCCGTACACCGGGTACAGTGTTCAGTCCGTTGACAAGGGACAGCTTATTGTTGCGGTCCGCATTTTTCAAGTCAATGATTTTTACCGTGGCTGTACTGAACCGGGCTTTCCGGTTTTGCTCAAAGGCCCGGATAATGACTTCATCGAGCGCTTTTGTACTGTCATTTATTTCTTCCTGGGCAATTCCGGAAACAGCGAAAAATAACCAAATAGATAGAAGGGGAAATCTGTACATCAGCGTCAGTTCAGGCGGTTAAAGTTAGTATGTTTTAGTTGTATCTTTCCGCTTATGACGGCAAAGAACAAACTCAACTTAACGGATATCAGCCTGATCGTAGTAAGCCTGGTGATCGGTATGGGTATTTTCCGGAATCCGGCTTCCGTAGCAGCAACTTCGGGTACCAGCACGATTTTTTTCCTGCTCTGGATTGCCGGAGGTATCATTGCCCTGTTCGGGGCATTGACCTACGCGGAGATCGGACAGCGGTTGCCGGCCATGGGCGGTTATTATAAAGTCTTTGCCGAGTGTTATCATCCATCCGTCGGGTTTTCGGTCAACTCCATCATCCTGATCAGTAATGCTGCTTCACTTGCCGTAGTAGCCCTGATCGGTGCCGATTATGTGAGCGATCTTTTATATGGCAAACCAAGTGGTGTATTGTTTAATTCAGTAGTGGCCATCACCGCTGTAGCTGCTTTTTTTGTGGTCAACCTGTTTGGCCTGAAGACCAGCAGCCGTACCCAGAATGTACTCATAATTATTAAAGTAGGATTGATGGTTTTACTGATCTCCGCCTTGTTTAAAGGGGTGGTCATTGAACCACATGGTTATGAAGAAGGCTCACCGCTTTTCACACTGAATGATAAATCCGCCTTTTCCCTGTTTGTGATTTCACTGATTCCAGTGTGTTTTGCGTACGGGGGGTACCAGCAAACCATCAATTTCGGCGGTGAGGTCAAAGAAACCAGGATTATTCCCAAAGGGATCATCATCGGGATCATCATTGTAATCGGTTTATACCTGCTCATCAATGTGGCGTATGTGGAAGTGATCGGGTACGAAAAAATGAAAAACGCATCCGCTATCGGGGCCCTGTTATGTGAAGCCTGGTTTGGTAAAGCCGGGGGTAAAGTATTCGACGCCCTGATGTTTCTTTCCGTACTGGCCTATGTCAATATTCTCCTGATGAGTAATCCACGGGTCATGTTTGCCATGAGCCAGGATAAAGTATTACCAAAAATATTTTCTTACCGTCATCCGAAAACAGAAGCCCTCGTTCCGGGCCTCCTCACTTTTTCCCTGATTACGATCATTGTTACTTTTTT
>DAORKK010000270.1:0-3858 GCA_035439525.1 Chitinophagaceae bacterium | reverse complement strand
CCTCCATCCCTACAAAGACTCCTTCCTCCCGGATCTCTACCGGCCAGTGCTTGAGATAATAGCCCTCCCCGCTTACATTCCGGCCGTTTTGCAGGCTGAATTTGTACCGGTGCAGGGGACAAACCACGTTTCCCAGGGCGTCAATGTACCCATCGGCCATGATGCCGCCGGCATGGGGACATTTATAGGCAAAAGCGAAAATTTCGTCTTTATAGCGCCCCAGGCAGATCTTTTTGCCCTTCAGTTCGGCCACGGCAATGCCGTTTTCGGCCCAGGAGAGCTCGTTGGGGTGGTCGGCGAGTTGGTGGAAGGTAAATTTCCCTGGCATGGAAGAGGTTGATAATAGAATGAGTAATGAGTAATCAGTAATGAGTAGCTCCGGAAATTTCAATTAAGAATAGCTAGACACTGAAAACTGAAAATATTAATTAAAATACCATGAAATCTGTTTTTGGGATCAAAAGCTTCCTGCTTATAGGGTGTATCTATACTTTCCGGGTCTTCCACACTTACTCATTACTGATTACTGATTACTCATTACTCATTTCACCTTCCTCCCCGTAGAAAAAATCCGTCTTATACGGATACCTGATCCTGTACAGCTTCCGCACTTTGTCGAGGATCGTCTTGCGCAGGCCATCGAGGTTACGGCGTTCAACAGCAGCGACAAACACGGCATTGCCCCCGGTCTCGTTTTGCCAGCGGTCATATAGATCGTGGAGTATTTCTTTCTTGGTGTCTTCTTCCAGCCACTCATCAAAGGTCTGCTGCTCGTAGAGATCCATTTTATTAAAAATCGTAAGCGAAGGCTTCTCTGCTGCATTCAGCTCCTGCAAAGTCTTGCTCACCACCGCTATCTGTTCCTCATAATTGGGATGGGAAATATCGACCACATGCAATAAGATGTCCGCTTCCCTTACTTCATCGAGTGTACTCTTGAAACTCTCCACAAGATGGTGGGGCAGTTTACGGATAAATCCTACTGTATCACTCAGGAGGAAAGGCGTATTCTCATACACCACTTTACTGGTGGTGGTATCAAGCGTGGCAAATAATTTATTCTCGGCAAACACATCGCGCTTGCTGAGCAGGTTCATCAGTGTGCTCTTGCCCACATTGGTATAACCAACTAGCGCCACGCGGATAAATTCACCACGGTCCTTACGTTGGGTGAATGCCTGTTTGTCAATCTCGGCCAACCGCTTTTTTAATAAAGTGATCTTATCCCTTACAATACGACGGTCCGTTTCAATCTCCGTTTCCCCAGGTCCCCTCGTTCCAATACCACCACCAAGACGTTCAAGGTGTTTCCACATCCCTCTTAATCTGGGTAAGATATACTGGTACTGGGCGAGTTCCACCTGAGCCCTTGCCTGGGCGGTCTTGGCCCTGCGGGCAAAAATGTCGAGGATCAGGTCACTGCGGTCGATGGTCTTTACATCCAGTTCCTTTTCAATATTATTGATCTGGGCACCGCTGAGCTCATCATCAAAAATGACCACGCCGATATCCTTGCCCTTTAAATAGTTTTTGATTTCCTCGAGCTTTCCCTTGCCGACAAAATGCCGGCTGTCGGGATGCGCCAGTTTCTGGGTAAACCGCTTTACCGTAATGGCCCCGGCCGTCTCGGCCAGGAAAGCCAGTTCATCCAGGTATTCAACCACCTGGGTTTCGGTCTGATCTTTTTGAATCACCGCCACCAGTACGGCCTTCTCTTCCTGCTGTATCTTATTCTTCTTGTCAATCATAATAAAAATTCCCCCGGCGAACGAGGGAAAAGCAAAGGTAAAAATAAAGCACGAGAAGGGCTGTTCCGGTGTTTTACGGGATTATCAGCAATTTTTATACAAACGGACTGGTTGCTCTTCCAAATGTGCTTCGATCTTTTTAGCCGTATCGGTAATGGACAAACCACCCAGATTGGTGCAACGCAGGGTATGATGGATCTGATCCCCCACCGCTTTCATGGTGCTGATCACTTCATCCAATGGAATCAGGTGCTGGTAATCCGCTAAAGCCATATTGGCACTTGAAATGGCATTCCCGGCCGCCATCACATTTCTTCCCAGGCAGGGCGCTTCCACCCGGTTGCCAATGGGATCGCAGATAATACCGAGTGAATTCTGCAAAGCCATCGAGGCGGCAGCAAGGGATTGTTCCAAAGTACCACCTTTCAGTTGTACAATAGCGGCGGCGGCCATCCCGCCACCCGAACCGGTCTCGGCCATACAACCGCCCACTTCCGCAGCGAATGTAGCATGGGCGGCAATGAATACCCCGATCAACCCGGCGGATAACATGGCTTTTACCAGTTCGTCTTCCGGTAATTTCAACGCATGGGCCACGCCAAACAAGGCGCCGGGTAAAGCCCCGCAACTGCCGGCCGTAGGCGCTGCCACGATGACGCCCATCGAACTCTTTACTTCCATGATAGCCGAGACATACAGGATCATGAGATTACCGGCATCGCCTTCAACCAATGCTCCTGCTTTCATTTTCTCACGGAACCGGGGCGACTGACTGCCCAGTATCCGGTCCTTGTACTCAGTGCCATTCATTCCTGTCTCAATGGCATTGCCCATGATCCGGATGATGGACCGCATTTTATCCATCACTTCCTCCGCTGAAATATTTCCACGTGCCATTTCATAATCGATGGCGAGTTCCCAGAGTGATTTATGCTTTCCGTCGTTATACGCCAGCATTTCATGACAGGTAATAAACGGCACTTCCAGGTCTTTGCGGGCCATGACCGGCATCACCGGATTTATTTTTTTAACAACGGTGACATGCTCCATCGCCTGCAATTCGCGACAAATTACTTCATCAGGAAATGATTGTGCTTTGAGTAAGAGGAAAGGGTGCTCTGCCTGATGTAATGTTATTGAATCATGTACCACGGTTGCTTCGAGGTAGCGCAGGATTTGTTCCGGCTCCGTACAACCGATCAGTGTTTCATAATAATCACCAGCCATGGATACGGCGGCTCCTTCTATACTGATCACTTCAATCATCCCACCACCAGTCGAAATAGCCGTCAGTCGTCGTACTTCCCTTTCACTACTGAGCGTGAGCTGATAGGTATTGGGATGATCCGCCCCGATATCACGGACCACAAATTCAACGGTAATTCCGGCTTCCGCCAGGTAACGTTCCGATGCTGGCAGACGTTCATCATCGGCTTCCCAACCGAGGAAGCCGCCAAACAATCCCATATCCGAACCCTGGCTTTTATGCGTGGTGGCCAGCGATCCGTTGGGATCGAATTCAATCAGGATATGACGGATCTCCCCATCCATCAGGTCGCGGCAAATACGGGCAATGCGTAAAGAGGCCGCACAATGCGAACTGGAAGGACCCCGCATCACGGGACCGATCACATCATTGAATATACTGGGATAGATCGCCATACGATTGATTGAAGATTATAAATTCAGTTTCCAGAACTGTTCCATTGTTCTCCGCAGGTGCAAGGTGGTATTTACGCCCTGCCAGATGCCATGGTCCCGGTTGGGATACGACATCATGCTGAACAACTTGTTATTCTTTATCAGTTCATTCACCATCATTTCAAAATTCTGGTAGTGCACATTATCATCACCGGTGCCATGAATAATCATGAGTTTTCCTTGTAATTTACCCGCATGGGTCAGGGGGGAACCTTCTTTATACCCGTATTTATTATCCTCCGGCAAACCCATATAGCGTTCCTGGTAAACATTATCATATAAGGTTTGCAGGGCCACAAAGGAAACGGCAATACCGGTTTTGAACACATTGCCATGCCGGAACAATCCATGCAGGGTCATTTGTCCGCCCCCGCTCCAGCCCCACATACCCACATGCGCGGAGTCGATA
>DAORKK010000269.1:0-3876 GCA_035439525.1 Chitinophagaceae bacterium | reverse complement strand
AAGCCGGCATGACCGGTTTTGCTACGGTGATCGTATTCCTTCGGAAACGTAAAGGGGGGTTCATGTACATATGCAGTGAAACCACCCGCCAGCGGATGTCGGTCAAAGAACGGATGCTCACCGAAGTACGCATGAGTATCGATGTGGCGTATGAACTCTGCAACCTCTTCAGCCGGTACCGGGTGGACATGGAAGTGCACGCGGATATCAATACCAATCCGCAGTTTAAAAGCAACGACGCACTCGCCGAAGCCATGGGCTATATCCTGGGAATGGGATTCGCCTTCAGGGCCAAGCCGGAAGCGTTTGCGAGCTCGAGTTGTGCGAATAAGGTGGTGCAGTGACCGGGAAAATGGAGTAGCTGTTGTCACCCTGAGCTTGCCGAAGGGTGATGAGTGATGAGTAATGAGTGATGAGTAATGAGTATGAAGGGAAAAGTCAATAATGAATCAATTATTTCATAAAGCGGGATGGGCTGAGTTATAATGCTGTTCGACCAGCTACTCATTACTCATTACTGATTACTCATTATGTGATGTTAGGTAAAAAAGATAATTAACCAATAACAAGGAAAGTACCAAAAATGGACAACTTATACAACCAGAAAGTCATCAACATCAACAATGTGTTTGATGACCGGTTCCTGGATACGAAGATTCTGTTCCTTCACTGTTTTAATGTACTCCCCAGCCTGAATTTTATAAACCAGGTGGATGGCGAAAAGGCATTTAATCAATTCAGTGAACGGTACAAGGACAATATCAGCCGGGTACACAGGTATCGCTGGTACAAACAAAAAAAGAAGAATTATCAGTTTGACCGTACCGTGGTAATCATGAAGAGTAATTGCATCATCGAGTTTGATGATGATTATTGTGAAATGCTTCATGACGGATCCAATAGTGAATTTATTGATGAACTTACCGGACTGGTCAGCCAGTTTAAAGAAAGGCAAAGACGACAGCCATTGGAGATCAATCTGATTGTCCAGTCCAGAAATGCGCTGGACCTGAAAGCCATGGAGATCAAAAGGACCAAACTCGACCTGGATCTTTTTTATGAAGATGACTTTAAGGAAGTGGATACAGTGATCCGTACAAGGCTTAGCCGGAAGAATGATAAAGGAATCGTCCTGTTGCACGGACTCCCCGGAACGGGTAAGACGACTTATCTCCGTTACCTGGTAGGAAAAATCCGGAAACGGGTCTTGTTTCTGTCGCCTTCAGTGGCCGGTAATCTGATGAATCCGGACTTCATTGAATTGCTCGTGGACAATCCGAATACGGTACTGGTGATTGAAGACGCGGAAAATATTATCATGGACCGAAGGCACAACAGCAGTTCTGCGGTGTCCAACCTGCTGAATATTTCAGACGGGTTGCTGGCCGACTTCCTGAATGTGCAGCTGATCTGCACCTTTAACAGTGCGCTGACTACGGTTGATAACGCACTGTTACGGAAAGGAAGACTGATCGCCCGCTATGAGTTTGGAAAACTCAGCGTCACTAAATCACAGCGGTTGAGCAATCACCTGGGATTTGATCAAGCGATCACGGAACCGATGACGATCGCCGAAATCGCCAATCCGCATGAAAAGAACAATGGGGAGAAACCCGTAGAAGTGATCGGTTTCCGTCTGGCGGAGACGATGATGAACTGATTATTAAGGTTTACGCACTTTGGATTTCAGTATATATAAAATGTAGTAGCGTCCGATCAGCCACTCATTACTGATTACTCATTACTCATTTAGTTGAGTGATTCGATTAAAGTAAAACTGGCTGTTTATAAAAGCTTGCCTCACGGCAAGATGATGATGCCCGTGAATCAACCCGGGCGGATGCTTAAAACGCATCGCAGTGCAGGGGCCATTGCCACCTGTATGCTGTTGAGTAAACGGGTAGGTATCATTGCTAGCTTGTGTTATGGGTTCGAATCCCAAGTGCCTTAGGCAGTAGCTCAATTGGTAGAGCAAAGCACCAACGCAGGTTCGAATCCTGCTCCGTCTTAAAAACGGATAGCTCAGTGGCAGAGCACTACACCTGTAATGTAGCGGAATGGAAGGAGGCCACTTCCTTAAAAATGGCCAACAACGAAGGCCGGCTTTGACAACAAAGGAACTTGCAGGTCGGGTGATTGAACAATCACCCCCTGTGAATTCCGGGAAAGCCGGTGAACCGCCTGCAGGATGATTGATCCTGTTGTACAACGGTTGAATCCGGGATAATCAGTCGGATGACTCTTTATCCTCATTCAGTCAGCACAACAGTACGGTCAGCCTCCGTGGTTCGTGGGTCTTGTCGATCACCGGCCTTTTATTTTGAACATTCCGTTCAGTAATCATGCGATACAGCGAATGATCGGGCAACGGACAAAAAAATGTATATGAAAAAATTAAAACTGAATGCCTGGCAGGTAGCCCTGGTATTTAAGAACGGCGCTTACTTGCGGTGTCTCACAGAAGGGACATACTGGTTCTGGGCCAATGAGAAAGTGTATGTGTATGATATGACTATGTCTTTCGTAGCACCCGTGGAACTGAATATCCTGTTACTGGATGAAAAGCTCTCAGGTTTACTCGAAGTGGTGGAAGTAAAGGAAGAAGAACTGGTATTGCAACTGGAAAACGGTTTGTTGAAAACCGTACTGACTGCCGGCCGGTACACTTTCTGGAAATCGGTAATCCGTTATGCATTTATCCGGGTGGATATGAGCAAGCCGGAAATTGAGGAAACCATCAATAAGTCCTGGTTGAACAAGTCCATGGTAATGGCCTGGGTCAGGACCTTTGAAGTGTTGAACTATGAAAAAGGCTTGTTGTATATCGATGGTAAATTCAGGGAAGTGCTGGAACCGGGTACTTATTACTGGTGGAAGAACCGGATTTCTGTACAGGTATTCCGGGCTGATATGCGGCAATTGCAACTGGAGATCAACGGTCAGGAGATCCTGACCCGGGATAAAGCGGCCTTGCGGATCAATGCCTGGGCCCAGTACAAACTGGTGGATATCCAAAAAGCGCTGGTGCTGAACAAGGAGTACGATAAACAATTGTACGTTGCTTTTCAGCTCGCCCTCCGGGAATATATCGCAGGATATTCGTTCGATGAATTGCTGGAGAAAAAAGACAGCCTGGCGCCCTTTATCCTTGAACAGGTTAAAGAAAAAGCAGCGGGTCTGGGCGTGGAGGTACTGAACTTCGGTATCCGGGATATCATCCTGCCGGGTGATGTCAAGGAGATCATGAACCAGGTACTGATCGCTGATAAAAAAGCGCAGGCCAATGCCATCATGCGCCGGGAAGAAACCGCCAGCACCCGGAGCTTGCTGAACACCGCGAAACTGATGGAAGACAACGCGATGCTCTGGAAACTGAAAGAGATGGAATATGTGGAGAAAATCGCAGAGAAGATCAGCAATATCAGTGTCTCCGGTAACGGGATGCTGGTGGAACAGCTGAAGCAGCTTTTTGTACCTGCTTCCGGGAAAAAGGAATAATAGTACAATCAGGTTACCTGTCACATTCAGGGGCAGGTAACCTTTACTGAATCTGAATAGAAGAATTAAATTAGCGAACTGATCATGCCTAAATTAAAATTAACAGGAAAGCAACTACGCGCCATCGGTTATCCGGAAGGACCGGTAATCAGCGTGGCCATGCAGGTGATGAACAGCAAGTTCAAACACCACACGGAGAAAGAAGCATTGGAAATACTGGTACAGGTATTGAATGCACCGGAGAACTACCTGGAAGATGAATCACTGAAAGCGGTGGCGGAGAAATTAATGCCGGCTCCATTGACCGAAGGCGCGGAGATTTCCCTGAATCAACACGGGATCGCCTTCAGCATTTTCGGACAGGAACATATCGAGGAA
>DAORKK010000268.1:0-3907 GCA_035439525.1 Chitinophagaceae bacterium | reverse complement strand
CAGTTATTGAACCAGCACCTGATGTGGAGGGCCGGGTTTGGCCCTGCCGTGGAACAATTGGGTGATCTGTCCAGGTACACCCCCCAGCAATTTTACAAGGCATTGGTTAAGGCTTCAGACAAAAAGCCTGAATACATTGATGTGGCGGATGATTTTCTCAAAGGCCTGATGATGGGCATTGAGGAAGTGGGTCGTCAGCAGAAAAAGGACCTGAATGCCGATGAAAAGAAAAAAGCACAACAGAAAAACAGGGAAGGGGTCCGTAACCTGAATATGTACTGGTTACATGAAATGGTCAATACCTCCGCCCAGTTAAGGGAGAAAATGGCTTTTTTCTGGCATGGCCATTTTGCCTGCCGCAACCTGAATGTGTTTTACCAGCAGGGATTACTGGATACGATCCGCCGCAATGCGTTGGGAAGTTTCCGGACCTTGTTAAAGGAAGTATCCCGCTCTACCGCCATGCTGAACTTCCTGAATAACCAGCAGAATAAAAAGGATCACCCCAATGAAAACTTTGCCCGTGAAGTAATGGAACTCTTTACGCTCGGACGGGGTCATTATACCGAAAATGATGTAAAAGAAGCCGCCCGGGCCTTTACCGGCTGGGGAGCGAATATTAAGGGCGAGTTTCAGTTCCGCCGTTTCCAGCATGATTTCGGTCCCAAGACCGTACTCGGCAAGACTGGCAATTTTGATGGCGAAGAAGTGCTGGATATCTTACTCTCACAAAAACAGACCGCACTTTATATTACGCAGAAAATCTATAAGTTTTTTGTAAATGAAAAACCGGATACGGAAAAGATCAGCTGGCTGGCCGACCGTTTTTATAAAAGCGACTATTCGATCAACGCGCTGATGGAAGATATATTTACCAGTGATTGGTTTTATGAGGATAAGAATATCGGGGCGCAGATCAAATCACCGGTGGAACTACTGGTAGGCATTCAGCGGATGTTGCCGATGAAACTGGAAAATGAAGAAGCCCTGATGCTGTTACAACGGGTGCTGGGCCAACTCCTGTTTTATCCGCCCAATGTGGCCGGCTGGCCCGGTGGACGCAACTGGATCGACAGTTCTTCCCTTATGATGCGCATGCGGATTCCCCAATTGATCAATGATGTGGATGAAATGAATGTGAAGGCCAAAGATGATGATGATACGATGATGGGTATTAAGAATGCCCCGAAAATGCCGGGAATGAAAAAGCAACAGATCAATGCCAATGTGGACTGGTCGCCTTATGTAAAACACTATGAAAGTATTCCACGGGAAAAACTGGCTTCATCTGTCAGCAGTTTTTTACTGCAGACAAAATCATCGGTGAGTGAAGAGCTGATCACCCGTTTTTCGGATCAGACCGGAAGGGAGAATTTTATTAAAACAGCGACGATACAGGTGATGAGTACGCCGGAATACCAATTGTGTTAAGTACGAAGTACGAAGAAAGTATGAAGTTAGAAGTACGAAGTACGAAACTTACTGCCGTTATGAGTCTTTCTGCTTTGAACATTCGTACTTCGTACCTCGTACTTGTAGTTTGGTTCTTTCCGGAGTGAATGTTTCTGCTTTAGGTTTTCGTACCTCGTACTTGTCGTACAGTTCTTAGTTAATCAGTTAAACAATTTTTAGCATGATCTTCAAACGTAAACAATTCATCCAAATCGGTTCCCTGGCCACCGCTTCCCTGATGGTGCCCAAGTTTCTGAAGGCCTTTGAAAGTCCGGCCCGTGTGATGCCTGGCAATAAAGTGGTGGTGGTACTGCAACTGAGCGGGGGGAATGACGGGTTGAATACGGTGATTCCTTACCGGAATGACCTCTATTATAAAGCAAGGCCACGCCTGGGCATTCTGCGGGATAAAGCGTTAAGCTTAACCGATGAAACAGGATTACACCCGGCCCTCACTGCTTTTAAAGAATTGTATGATGATGGCAGTCTGTCCATTTTGAATAATGTCGGGTATCCGAATCCCGACCGGTCGCATTTCCGGAGTATGGATATCTGGCACACGGCCAGCCAGAGCACGGAGTATTGGAGCCAGGGTTGGGTGGGCCGTTACCTGGATGCGCAGTGTAAGGGTTGTGATAAACCCACGCAGGCCATTGAACTGGATGATGTGCTGAGTCTTGCTCTTAAGGGAGAAAATATAAAAGGGATCGCCGTAAAGGATCCCCGCCGGTTATATGGCACGGCCAATGAAAAGTTTTTCCGCGAAGTGATGAAGAATCATAAGGATGAGTCCGGTGAGCAACCCGTGGACTATCTCTATAAAACGATGGCGGAAACCCTGTCCAGTGCCGATTATATTTTTCAGCAAAGTCGTCTCCACCCCAGCAATGCCGACTATCCTAAGACCGACCTTGGCAACAGCCTGAAGACAATCGCCTCTTTGATTTTTTCAGAAATCAATACCAAGGTCTATTATGTCTCCCTGGGTAGTTTTGATACCCATATCAACCAGGAAGCGCAGCAACAGCGGTTGTTTACGGAAATGAACGATGCGGTCAAATCTTTTGTAAAAGACCTGAAGGAGCAACACCGCTTTGAGGATGTACTGTTGTTTACATTTTCAGAATTTGGCCGCCGGGTGGAACAGAATGCCAGCGGCGGTACGGATCATGGTACAGCTAATAATATGTTCCTCGTCAGTGGTGGGCTGAAAAAGAAAGGAGTATTGAATCCGATGCCCGACCTGGCGAACCTGAATGAAGGCGATCTGAAATATAATGTGGACTTTAAGAATGTATATGCCACGATTTTGAATAAATGGCTGCAGGCGGATGATGTGGGGATTTTGGGGAGGAAGTATGAGTATCTGGGATTCATATAGTGAGTGGAGAGAGGTGAGTGGTGAGTGGTGAGTAGTGAGTATAGTTCGAAAATAAAAAAAGAAAGGAACCCTCTGTTTATCGGAGGGTTCCTTTCTTTAAGTATGATCGATCAGCTACTCACTACTCACTACTCACCACTCACTTCTTCTTCCCCGTTGCCACTTTATAAAGTATAAATGTCATGGCCGCAAAAAAGCCAACGCCCAAGGCCATATAACCACTATGTCCAAAGCTGCCGGTCACCCCTTCTTCCAGATTAACCGATTTCATGGCGGATTCAAAGAATACAGTGAGGATAGCTGCAATGACCCCGAACAGGGCGCCTCCGGCCACCAGTCCTGTTGCAAACAGGTTTCCTTTGCGCAGATCCTCCTCTTCTTCCGGCTCAGTGTCCTTTTTCGCCTTACGGTCGGCCACTCCGCGTATAAAACCGCCTATAAAGATGGGCAGGGTGGTGGAAAGAGGCAGGTAGGTTCCTACGGCAAAACTCAGGGCCTTCACGCCGCAGAGTTCCAGTACTATGGCAATGAATACACCGATGAGTACAAACTGCCAGTCGAGATTGAAGGACAAAATTCCTTTAATCAAGGTAGCCATCAGGGTGGCTTGAGGTGCGGAATAGGTTTCACCAATAGCATGCTGTACACCCGTGGCGGCCAGCGCAGCAGATGGGGTATCAAGAATTTTGACTGTCCAGCCAATCACAATCGAGGATACAATAGCACCGATAAATAAAGCGAGCTGCTGGTACTTGGGCGTAGCCCCAACCAGGTAACCCGTTTTTAAATCCTGTGATGTGGCGCCGGCATTAGCCGCTGCCACACAGATCATCCCTCCGACCACGAGTGCCATGGGTTCATATAACTTACCACTCCAGCCCACCCCGATAAATACCAGGCAGGTGGCCATGATGGTGGCAATGGTCATGCCACTGATGGGGTTATTAGAGGAACCGATCAGTCCTACGATACGGGAAGACACGGTGACAAAGAAAGCACCGAAGATGATGACCAACACGCCTAATAATAAACGGCTGCCGATATTTTCTCCCGGAATAATGGAGAGCAGGGCCA
>DAORKK010000267.1:0-3922 GCA_035439525.1 Chitinophagaceae bacterium | reverse complement strand
GGCTGACATGAAACAGCTGAGTGTTCCCATTTCAAAACCTATCGGCCTCTTATGGCTGTTGACCGCCTTGCTGTTTTTGTTATCGACCACAATTTTCGTATTAAAGTCTGGCTCATGGATATATACCTGTATCATCGCCTGTATCCTCTCACAGGTTATTATTGTGCTGAGCTGGAAGGATGCAAAATTTGGTACGATTGCCAATGGTATTCTTTTACTGATCGCCTTGCTGAGCCTGACCACCCGTTTGTTTGAACAGTCGTATAAAAAAGAAGCCGCTGAATTGGTGAAAAAGAACTCCCTGAATGCCATACCCCTTCTGACCAGTGCAGATATCGGGCACTTACCGGTTCCGGTACAACGCTACCTGATTTATTGCGGTGTATTGAATCAGCCAAAGGTGCTGAATATGCAGGTGATGTTTGAAGGACAAATGCGGGAAAAAGGGAAGGATTTTTTTTCATTCCGGTCTGAACAGTATAATTTTTTTGAAAACCCCGCCAGGTTATTCTTTATGAAGGCGGCCATGTATGGGATCACTGTACCCGGCTATCACCGGTATGTGGATGCTTCCGCCACAATGGATATCCGCCTTTTTGGAAAAATACCGGTGATTCACCAATCAGGACCGGATATGGACACTACGGAAACCGTCACCCTATTCAATGATATGTGTTTGCTGGCACCGGCCTCCCTGATCGACTCCAGGATCAGTTGGGAACCTATCGATTCACTCACGGTCCGGGCTGTTTTTATCAATCGGGGGATCAGCATCAGTGCCACCCTTTACTTTAATACAGCTGGTCAGCTGATCAATTTCTGCTCCAACGACCGGATGGCTATCGCGGACCATAAAAGAATACCATTCTCCACGCCCATTCACGAATACCGGCCAGTCAGGGGTTTTAATCTGGTATCAGAAGCCGATGCCGTCTGGGATTACCCGGATGGAAAATTTGTATACGGAAAATTCAGATTAACAGACATCCGGTATAATATTAATGACCGGGAAAATTAAGTATGTAATCCGGACACCCTTCGCATCCTGTCTCAAAACCATCTATTATGAGACAGTTGATCATGTCACTGGCCTGCTTATGTATTCTGCAGGTCAATGCACAGACCAAAAAAACAGTGGACAGTAAAATTGAAAAGGTCACCGTCTTTCTGCAGGGAGCCCAGACCCAGCGGGGTGCAAAAGTGAGCCTTACACCAGGCAAATATGAACTGGTATTCCAATCCATCTCCCCTTCCATTGACGCCCAGAGCATCCAGGTAAAAGCAGATGGAGCGATCACGGTTCTATCGGTGATTCACCAGCAGAATTTCATGAAGGAGCAGCAAAAGCAGGAAGAGATCAGAGAACTGGAAACCCAGAAAGAAGCCTTACTGGAAAAGATCGCCCTGCAACGGAATATCCTCAATGTATTCAAACAGGAAGAAGCTATGCTGCTGAAAAACCAGCAGATCGGCGGCGCCAATACCGGGCTGAAAGCTGCGGACCTGAAAGAGGCGGCCGATTTCCAGCGGAACCGGCTGACCGAAGTATACCAGAAACAAATGGAAACGGACCGCGTGATCAAAAAACAGGATGCGGAAATGGCCAAACTCAATAAACAGTTGGCCGAACTAAATCAGAAAGCGGATATATCCACCAGCGAGATCCATGTTACCGTGAATGCCAAAGAAACCACCAACAGCCAGTTCACCCTCACCTACCTGGTCCGCAAATCGGGATGGTATCCGACCTATGATATCCGCGTAAAAGACATCAGCAGTCCGATCAACCTGCAGTATAAAGCCAATGTATCGCAGCAGAGTGGTGAGGATTGGAAAGACGTAAAACTGTATTTATCTACCGGCAATCCCAATGAAGACGGAACCAAACCAGTGATCAATCCCTGGTTCCTGAAATACTATTATCCGACGGCATCGGTCAACCCATTACAGGGACGGGTACCCGGGCTGAGTCTGAATACACCGGGCATGGTTTCCGGCAGGATTACAGATCAGCAGGGCAACCCGGTGCCCGGGGCAAGTATCCTGATCAAGGGAACTAAAACGGGGGCTGCAGCAGATGCCAATGGGAATTTTTCCATCCGGACCGGCACTGGCAATCCGGTCCTTGAGATCAGCGCGGTGGGAATGGAACGGGCGGAATATTATGCCAACTCAGGCTTCATGAACATCACCCTTCAACCCAGCAGTAATGCACTTTCAGAAGTGGTTGTTATTGGCTATAGTGGTGGCAGCGGCTATGACGATTACCAACCCGGAGCATCCCCTAATTACCGGAAGAAAAAAGAACTGACTGCGATCAATACCACCACCAGTTATCAGCCTACCACCACGATCTATGAAATTGACGATCCCTACACCGTACTGAATGACGGCAAAACCTATACCGTGGATATTGACGGCTATGAACTGAAAGCTCAATTTGAATATTATGCTGCCCCCAAATTTGAACCCGATGCATTCTTAACCGCCCGTATTGCCGACTGGCAGGAACTCAACCTGCTGCCCGGGGAAGCCAACCTGTTTTTCGAAGGTACTTTCCTCGGTAAATCCACCTTGGATGTGATGAATGCCGGTGATACGCTGAATCTCTCCCTCGGCCGTGACAAAGGCGTGGTGGTAAAAAGAACATTGCTGAAAGAATACAGTTCCCGCAAATTCATGGGCAGCAACAAAACCGATACCCGTCAATATGAAATCGTGGTCCGCAATAATAAACAGCAACCCATCAGTATCACAATCGATGACCAGTTTCCCATCAGCACGATGAAGGAGATTGAGATCCAGGATCGTAAATATGACGGAGCCAAACTGGATGATGACACCCAGAAACTGACCTGGCAACTGACGGTAGATCCGAAAAAAGAAAATAAACTGGGCTTCAAATACGAAGTGAAATATCCCCGCGATAAAGTCTTGCAGCTCGACTAACAGTTGGTTTTGGTTTCATAGATGGTGAACCCCGTCCCGTTTCCGGGATGGGGTTATTTAGTTCCCTCCCTTCGGTTGGGATGACAATCACTCTTAGAAATCCTATTCACCACTCACCACTCACCTTTTCTCCCTAGCTTTGCGCCATGCCCCCCACCATTCGCCCCATCCAACCCGCCGACAACCCGGTCATCGCCAAAATCATCCGCGATACACTGACGGAATTTGGCGCCAATCACCCGGGCACTGTGTACTACGATCCTACGACCGATGCTTTATTTGAATTATTCCGTCAGGAAAAATCAGTATATAATATTGCTGAATTAAATGGAAAGATCGTTGGCGGCGGTGGCATTTTTCCGACGGCTGGTTTACCGGCAGATACCTGTGAACTCGTAAAAATGTACCTGCTTCCTGAAGCCAGGGGCACAGGGTTGGGCACTCAACTGATTAACCGTTGCCTGGAACAGGCAACGGCCAATGGATTCAGTAAGGTTTATCTCGAGACCATGAACGAACTGAAAGCTGCACTTAAAGTGTACGAGCGCTTAGGTTTTACCTATCTCTCCGGACCGATGGGTAACAGCGGACATTTTGGGTGCCCGTTGTGGATGATGAAGAAGCTAGAAACGAGAAGCTAGAAGCGAGAAGGGCCTGCTAAGAAACGTAATCTAAATGAAAAGCACCAGTTTCCACTGATGTTTTTCTAAAAATACAATATTCAACCAACACCCTTCAGCAGGGGCTGTTGACTTCTAACTACTATCTGCTAACTTCTAACTGTTATAGGGACTGCCTACAGCTGACTACCGGTAACCAATACTGCCTCATATACCGGACTGAACAAATAAACTTTTCCCGAGGGCAACTCGGTGCATTTGTACCGTTTTCGCAGTTTTTCTCCTTTTTTAAAAATGCGTCCATCCTTAATACGGAAAATACTTCCGAGAGGAAATTCTTCGATCAGGTGGTG
>DAORKK010000266.1:0-3925 GCA_035439525.1 Chitinophagaceae bacterium | reverse complement strand
CAGGAATTCTCCAACTTGCACTCAGAATAAATACTTTAATCCAATAATTGTTTTACTAATTCTCTAAATCATGAAAAACCCCGACTCTAACTCCGTTATTAAGGTGGCGATTGCAGATGATCACGCTTTATTCCGTACCGGTATCAAGACAGCATTACAGGCAAGAAAAGATATTCAGATGGTAGCTGAAGCCGAAAATGGTATGCAGCTGCTGAACCTCCTCCGTCATATACAACCGGATGTGGTACTGCTCGATATTCAGATGCCGATCATGGATGGACTGACCGCTTTACCGGAAATCAAAAAATTATACCCCGATATTAAAGTAATCATGCTCTCCTTCCTGAATGACCATTCGGTTATTTCCAAGATGATGGAGCTGGGTGCTAATTCATATATCACTAAAGAATCCGGTGCCGAACTGATCTATGAAGCAATCCGCGGTGTATTTGAAAATGATTTCCATTTCAATGACCTGACCAATAAAGCCCTGCTGAGTGGTCTGCGTACTAAAAGAAATCATGAGTCATCCATGCCACAGGATGTGCAACTGACCGAAAAGGAAATCACCATCCTTAAACTGATGTGTGATGAGAAAAGTACGAAGGAAATTGCGGATATCGTGGACCTGAGTCCCCGGACCGTGGAAGCCATCCGAGATAAACTCAAAACCAAAACCGGTACTAAATCCATGGCCGGCCTGGTCATGTATGCGGTAAAAGCCGGACTTGTTGAACAAGCCTGACTTAACTGAGCACACAACGAACAAATCCTTTATAATTAATAAAGAGGCTGTCTCATAAGAGGCGGCCTCTTTTTTGTGACTGGTGTTCTCCGCTACGCGGAGTTTTTTTGACACATAGTAACATAGAAACATAGCATACACATAGGATTTGTATTTCTATGAGCCCCTATGATCCTATGAGCCTATGTGTTAAAAGCGGCGATGCCGCCATCCGCTACGCGGAGTTTTTTTGACACATAGGGACATAGTAACATAGAATACACATAGAATTTGTATTTCTATGTGCCCCTATGCCCCTATGTGCCTCCTATGTGTTAAATGCGGCGCAGCCGCCATCCGCTACGCGGAGTTTTTTTGACACATAAGCACATAGTAACATAGGAAAAACATAGTAAGTGTATTTCTATTTATCCCTATGATCCTATGTGCCTATGTGTTAAACCACGGCGCAGCCGTCTTTTTTCGTTACTTTGAGCCATGTACATTTCTTTAAATGGAAAAATCACCCCCGCTGATCAACCGGTGTTACTGGCTGCCAACCGGGGATATCGCTATGGCGATGGTTTGTTTGAGACGATGAAGCTCGATAACAGCGTCATTCTTCTGGAGGAATTGCATTTCCAGCGACTGATGAAGGGCGCCGATCTGTTGAAGTTTGAGTTGCCCGGACTTTTTTCCAGGGCAAAGCTCGTTTCAGCCATACAGGAACTGGCCATGAAAAACGGTGTAAATAAGCTGGGCCGGGTCCGCTTATCGCTTTTCCGGGGTAATGGCGGTCTCTATGATGCAGACCGTACTGTACAATACCTGATCGAATGCTGGCCACTGTCCGATAGTTTCAGCCGGCTGAATGAAAACGGGCTGGAGATCGGTATTTATCCGGATGCACGTAAACAGGTTGATCTTTTTTCGGGCTTGAAGTCGGCTAATTTTCTCCCTTATACCATGGCCTCCCTTTATGCGAAGGAAAACAAGCTGAATGATTGCCTGCTGCTGAATCAGGATGGTCATATTGCCGATAGTACGATTGCCAATTTGTTTATAGTAAAAGACGGCCAATTTCTTACGCCCGGACCGGAACAAGGGGCGGTGGATGGCGTGATGCGGAAATACCTGGTCCGCGAAATGCTGGCGGCCGGATATAAAGTAACCGAAACACCGGTAACGATTTCCGCTTTGGAAGCAGCCGATGAAGTTTTTCTCACCAACGCCATTCATGGTATAAAATGGGTCCGCCGCTTCGGGGATTGTATGTACAGTAACCGGTACTCCTCCGAAATTTATTCCCGGATCATCCAAACAATTCCCCGGTAAACTTGTTGCACCCACATGAAGCCTGCTGTTTCTGTTTTCTGGTTCCGCCGCGATCTTCGTCTTACTGATAATGCCGGTTTGTTCCAGGCGCTACAATCCGGACAACCTGTACTTCCCGTTTTTATTTTCGATACGGACATCCTGGATTCGCTGGAAGATAAGGATGACCGCCGGGTGGAGTTTATTCACCGGGCACTCTCCGGGATGCAAGAGGAACTGACAGCACTCGGCAGCACCCTCGATGTCAGGTATGGAAAACCCTTGCAGGTGTACCAGGAATTGTTCAGGGAGTATAATGTGACATCCGTTTATACCAATCACGATTATGAACCCTATGCCCTTGAAAGGGATGCGGCTATCGGGCAATGGCTGAAAGCAAAGGGTTGTTCATTTCAGACGTTCAAGGACCAGGTGATACTGGAGAAAAATGAAGTACTGAAGGATGACGGGAAACCCTATACAGTATTCACTCCTTATTCAAGGAAGTGGAAGGCCGTGTTGGGGGCGCAAACAATGCCCGTATTCAACACAAAAAAATATTTCAAACACTTCTTTCAGCAACCGGTAAAAGCCATTCCTTCCCTCGGTTCAATGGGTTTTACCGCAACGGGTCTTCCTTTCCCGGCCAACAGCTGGAAGAAAGAAGTCATCAGCCGGTATAAGGAACAACGGGATATACCCTCCCTGCCGGGAACATCCCGTTTAAGTGTGCACCTGCGTTTTGGAACCATCAGTATCCGCGAACTGGCCCGGGAAGCCGGTGTGTTGAATGAAACCTTTTTAAATGAATTGATCTGGCGGGATTTTTATCATATGATTCTCTGGCATTTTCCAGGGGTCGTGGGACATTCCTTTAAACCGGAGTATGACAAGATCCGGTGGAGAAATAATGAACACGAATTTGACGCCTGGTGTAAAGGGCAGACCGGTTATCCCATTGTGGATGCGGGTATGCGGGAACTCAATGCCACCGGCTTTATGCATAACCGGGTCCGGATGATCGTGGCCTCCTTTCTGACCAAACATCTCCTGATCGACTGGCGATGGGGCGAAGGTTATTTTGCGCGGAAGCTACTGGATTTTGACCTGGCGGCCAATAATGGTGGCTGGCAATGGGCGGCAGGCAGCGGCTGCGATGCGGCTCCTTATTTCAGGGTATTTAATCCCTACCTGCAAACACAGAAATTTGATCCGGAGCTGAAATACATCCGGCAATGGGTGCCTGAGTTTGAAGAACTCACCTATGCCCGGCCTATAGTGGTACAGGAAGTGGCCAGGAAAAGATGCCTGGAAACCTATGCGGCGGCGTTAAAGAAATAAATCCGGTGTTATTATCTTCTCGTTGCCCTGCATGGAATGGTATACATTGAATAATTCCAAAATTGCTTTCTTTCCGTCATCACCCAGCTGCAGGGAATAATTATTTACATAGAGATCGATATGCTGACGCATGACCTGTTCACTCATCGTTTGCGAGTGATCTTTTACATAGCCGGTCACTTCCGGATAGCCGGTAAATGCATAGGCCAGGCTTTCCTTAATCAGGGTACTGACCTGTTTTGCCAATGGCGTTCCCAATGTTCTTTTCGCAGCGATCCCGCCCAGGGGAATCGGCACTTTCATTTTATTTTCCCAGTATTCTCCCAGGTCCATTACTTTTTTTAATCCTTTATCCTGGTAAGTAAACCGGTTTTCGTGAATGATCAGTCCCAGGTCTGTTTCACCGCTGACCACCGCCTCTTCAATAGCGGAAAAAATGAAAGCTGTTTTATTCCTTGCTTCCGGATAAGCATAACTGAGCAAGAGGTTGGCCGTGGTATTGATTCCCGGGATGGCAATCCGGCTCTTGCTGACATCCGGCTTTGT
>DAORKK010000265.1:0-3972 GCA_035439525.1 Chitinophagaceae bacterium | reverse complement strand
CTGATCTTCCTGATCTGGGCAGCCGGTATTGCCACTCCGTGGTTTATCGGGATGCGGTTCTGGTTTTGAAGTAGCTGTTCGGTGTTAGCTGTTAGTTGTTAGGAAACAGCCCCTACAGAACTAGTTAGTAGTTAGTAGTCGGGAGTTAGTAGTAAACAGCCCCTCTTAGTAGGTTGAATCTAAAAAACCGGATTTTGCTTTTCTTAATAATAAATGGGATGATCGTGTCATCCTGAGTAGTCCCGCAAAAGTTAGTATACAGGGCTGGAGAAAATATCAGAGCGGGACATATCGAAGGATCAGACTCTGTGATAATCCGCCTTCCACTGTTTTACCGCCTGCTTGATTTGTTTGGGAGGCATATTCTCTGCAGCGGCTTTTTGAGCCAAGGCCACAAATTCTTCATCCGAAGCAAAGCGCAGGGCAATCACCTGGCTGGTGCGCAGTTTTTTGTCCAGCAGTTTTCCGGTCAATACAAAATGACGGAGATTCTCCTCCGCCCTTATTGCACGATCCTGGGCTTTCAATGCAAACAACCGGGCATAAACAAATAACATCACCAGTACGATGGCAACCAGGAGAAGCAATGCCGCACTGTAATGCGTGGCCGCATCGGCGTGCAACAGATTGACAATCGATCCACCTAATATGGCCAGAATAATAATGCTGGTAAAAAAATGCCATAAGGGGACGTAACGGGTGTGGTTGCTGTAGTGCTGACTCATGGGGGAGTTATAAGTTGTAAGTGGTAAGTTATAAGTATGGAGAGCTTATTAAATGTAGGTCTTTTTGATGAAAATAAAAATATCCTAAGGGTGGAACTGTCCAATCCCCCAACAAACATCCCACACTTACAACTTACCACTTACAACTTATAACTTATTTCAGTTCATCCAGCACCTTAAACATCTTACTCACCACCGGTCCTGTCTTACCACTGTAATTGTTGATAAGGAAAGAAAAGATATACTCCCGGCCGTCTTTGGCCTTATGATAGCCGCAATAGCCTTTTACATCACTGATGGTGCCGCTTTTCATTTTCATCCCATTGAATTCTGGCAAGGCATCATAGAAAGCCGGAAACCAGTTTCTCTCTTTGGCATATTTTAAAATCTCCACCTGAGCATGAGTGGTGACCCGGTTGAGGGGCGACAGACCAGAGCCGTCATACATATTCAGTTCTTCGGGATCGAGGCCTTTTTCTTTCCAGAAACGGCGTAATATCGCCACGCCACTGTCAGTAGACGCATAACCCTGTTTTTCTAACGCAAAGGTTTTCACCAGGGCCTCTCCATACAGATTAATGCTTTTCTTATTAAACCAGTAAATGATAGAATCGAGAGAAGGCGATTCATGTGTATAAACCATCCGTGCAGAATCCGGTATTTTCCGGTAAACAAACTGGGTATTAGCAGAATAATTCCCTTTGATTTTCTGAATAATCTGTTTGCCAAAATCAGTCACCAGGTATTCGGCCCCGCTGTAAATTGATCCACTGATACTGAAATTGGATTCTCCGGCAGGAATGGTTCCCCGAATCCTGTATTCCCCGTTACTCAAAGGCAAATAGATATAAGCATTATCACCCGTACCCTTTGCGGCCGTTTTCACTTCATTAATAAACATTCCAATTCTATCCTTGCTTCCGTTAAATGATATTATTTCCGTTTTCGACCCCGGCACATCTCCTGATTTCAGCGAAACATCAAATTGATTTTCCCGCCAGTTGATGGGCCCCGAACCTGCACCATAATAATTTCCGATATCCTGCCAGACCCATCCGTCCGGAATGAAATTTGTTTCAAATCCGGTACTATCGATTAAAAAACTAATCAGTCCTCCTTTATAACCGTTCCTGGCCAGCTGTTCATAACACCTGTCAAAAACACGGCCAGAGGAGGTCTGGGTATATCGGTTACTACCCAGCGTAGGATCACCGGATGGTTTTATGCATATTGTTTGCGTTACTCCATGTTCAGTTATTAATCCAAAACTGGTTTTATAACGGTAGTTTTTCCCCAGCAATTCAAAAGCCGTCACACTTGTAATAATCTTCTGGGTAGAAGCAGGCGCCAGTCCCATTTGCGAATTGACATCAAAAACGGGTTGCCCTGTTTTTGCATCGATCACGTACAAAGAGACCGCCGCATGCTTCATTTGACTGTCGGACATAAAGCGCTGAAAGGATTTCCGGATCTTTTCTGAAACGGGTTGGGCAAACAAGAGGTTACAGACGGGTATCAGGGTCAGGAACAGGACAACTTTTTTCATCATGAATGGTTATAACTTCGCATCTGCCTGCGGGCAGACAGGTTCAAATTAATTCATTTCCCGCTAATACTTTCTTAAATGAGTGCCTCCACTATCAATGCCTCCATCATCACCATCGGCGATGAACTCCTGATCGGTCAGACCATCGATACCAATTCCGCTTTTATTGCCCAGGAACTGAATAAGATCGGGGTTTGGGTACGCCGCCGGGTGGCCGTGGGCGATGTATACGAGGATATCTGGAAAGCCCTGGACGAAGAAGGAACCGTATCAGATATAGTTATTATTACCGGCGGACTCGGACCTACTGCGGATGATATCACCAAACCCCTGCTCTGCCAGTATTTCGGGGGCACATTGGTAGTGAATGAAGACGTGAAAGCCCATGTGAAAAACCTTTTTGAAAATGTATATCGCCGTCCGGGTGCCTTGCTCGAACGCAACCTGAAACAGGCCGAAGTGCCGGATGTATGTACGGTGTTGCATAATGCAAGGGGAACAGCACCGGGTATGTGGTTTACAAAACCAGTATCTCAAAGCCCCCCATTGGGGGGTGGGGGGGCCTCGACCATCTACATCTCCCTCCCCGGTGTGCCCCATGAAATGAAAGGATTGATTACCGATCAGGTCATTCCCCGGTTAATGAAAGAATTCACCATGCCGGTGATCCTGCACAGAACGGCTTTTACGGCCGGACAAGGTGAATCCATGCTGGCCGAAATGCTGATGGATTTTGAAGCGAGTCTGCCGGATGCCGTTAAAATGGCCTACCTGCCGAATTATGGTATGGTTAAACTCCGGCTTACTGCAAAAGGCAATACCCGGGACGAAGTGGAAGCCATACTCAACCCGGTATTTGACCGGTTGCTGGAAGAAGTACAGAATTTCCTGGTTACCGATACTGATGAAGGCCTGGAAGTAGTGGTAGGCAGGATCCTGAAAGCAAAAGGGCTTACCCTGGGTACTGCGGAAAGTTGTACGGGTGGACATATCGCACAACTGATCACCTCTGTACCCGGTTCATCCGCCTATTTTAAAGGAGGCATCGTCAGTTATGCCAATGAAGTGAAGACCGGCGTACTGGGCGTAACTCCCGAAACCCTGCAATCCGCTGGGGCCGTAAGTGAGGAAACCGTAAGACAAATGGTTCAGGGCGCACTCCGTGTGCTGAATGTGGATTATGCAGTGGCTGTTTCAGGTATTATGGGTCCCGATGGAGGCAGTCCGGAAAAACCGGTAGGCACGGTCTGGATCGCTGTGGGTAACAAAGAAAAAACCGATGCGATCCGCCTCAACTTCCGCTTCGACCGGCAGCGGAATATTGGTCTGACGGCGGTGAATGCCCTGAATTACCTGCGCAAATTCATCCTGACTAACAGTTGATAGTGTTTTAGGGCAAATCATTATCTTTGACCGTTGTTAATTCCACCCGGATCTGGAAGTTTTTGTGCTGAAATGAGGGAGACCGGGATAGGATCATTAATATTGCGATTGCTGTTATAAAAAACTAAAGATATTTATGGCTATTGTCGATTTAATCATGCCAAAACTGGGTGAAAGTATCATGGAAGCAACCGTGCTGAAATGGCATAAACAACCCGGGGATACGGTAAAAATGGATGAAACCGTGCTGGAGATTGCCACCGATAAAGTGGACAGTGAAGTACCCAGTACGGCCGAAGGTGTGATTGAAGAGATCCT
>DAORKK010000264.1:0-4011 GCA_035439525.1 Chitinophagaceae bacterium | reverse complement strand
GCATAGCCCTCCTCTCCAAAAAGGAATTTCATGGCTTTACTCAACCCGTTATTGAAATTGTTGAATTGTTGTACGTGACGGTATTCATGCAAGGCCAGCTGATCGGTCCAGCTGACTGTTCCCTGTCCAAAGTTATTCATATCCGGTGTCAGGAAAAATTCGCTGCGATAGGGTCCGAGTTGTACATACCCGTTGGCAATAACGGTCTGGTTTTGCAATACGATATCCACTTTCTTTTGCTGATCTCCCAGCGATACCGGTTTCCGCGCGGCTAACAGGTGTACCATGGCTGCCACCCGGTTCGCCTGGCTGTCGAGTCCGGCAGGATATATAATACGGGCGGTATCCGTATTGATCTGTCGCCATTTCAACGAAGGGGGATTGCCCCCAAATTGCTGGGCATGAAGCAGCGAACCGGATAAAAACAAAACAGTCAAAAGGAGCAACTTCCGCATATCGGAGGATTTTATAGTGAAAGGTAAGTCAGAAAACAGAAAAGGATAACAACTGAAAATGGAATTTGTGCAAACCCCGGAACTGAAACCGGGTTTGTATCTTTGTCCGATGGCAGAAGATTTAACTATCGTCAGCGGCAGCAAAGCCGATCAATACCAATCGCTGATCCCGCAAATTAAGGGCTTACTGGAAGGAGAAAACGACCTTGTGGCCAATTTGGCCAATGTGGCCGCCGCCCTGAAAGAGCAGTTTGGCTGGCTTTGGGTGGGCTTTTACCTCGTAAAGGAAAATGAACTCGTCCTGGGTCCCTTCCAGGGGCCGGTAGCCTGTACCCGGATCCGGAAAGGACGCGGCGTATGTGGCAGCAGCTGGGCGGAAGCCCGTACCCTGGTGGTGCCTGATGTAGAACAGTTTCCCGGACATATCGCCTGCAGCAGCAGTTCCCGGTCTGAGATTGTAGTACCTATCATACGTAACGGACAAGTATTGGCTGTACTCGATGCCGATAGTGCCGAATTGGATCAATATGATACCATTGACCAGGAGTACCTGGAAAAAATCGTAGCCCTTATTCCATGGTAAACGAAGTCAACAGTATCCGCATCATTGTAAGCGGTAAAGTACAGGGTGTGTTCTTCCGGAAATATACCCTGCTGAAAGCAAGGGAACTTGGACTTACCGGAGAAGTGATGAACCTGGAAGATGGAGCAGTGAGTGTCCAGGCCACTGGTACGACTGAGCAGCTGAATGAGTTGATTGCTTTCTGCCGGACCGGTCCAACCGCTGCCAGGGTCAGCGGAATTCAGGTGGAAACATTGGAATACAAAAAATTTAAGGACTTCCGGATAATAAAATAATTGTACCGCTTTTCTTCAAAAGCATTGTAAAATCAGCTTTTGCTTTCTATTTTTAAGGCGTTCCCCACCGGGGACTGAATCTTTTATTTATAATTTTAAACCATTTCTTATGTTGAATCTACCGAACCCCGTACGGTCTAATTTTGTCCTGCCGGCACTTGCCGCCCTTTTCCTCATGACCACTCTCTTCAGCAGCTGTGCGGATGATGCTAAAGCCCCCCTCGCCAGTGATGCCCCGGAGAAAAAAGAATTTAAAATGAATTGCGTGAAACTCACCCGGGCACAGATGCAGGCCTGGGTAGACAGTGGCTGGACCCGTCCCGGCACTGCGGGCAAAATCAATACCCTCTTGCTGCAATTTTATTCCGCGGATGCGGCGGGTATCGCCTCCAACATGCAACTGACTTCTTATCCCGGGTCTTCCGCCACCGATTTTAAAACCAGTGGCAATGCCTTACTGGCTGTTGATACCGCCTGCAAGGCAAAAACCTTCAGCGGAAAAGTGATTCTGGCGAATAACCAGATCAGTTTTGATGCCTTGAAAGTATTTAATGCGGATGGCTCGCTGAAGGAGTTTGATTATATCCGCTTTACGCCCCAGAGTTTTAGCCAGATCAGCGAATACATTACCTTTAATGCGGAAGTCATTAAATCAGATGGTGGCATAGAAAGCGACCTGGGTGGTCCGACAAAACCCTGTCCGCCGGTTTGTTGCCCGCCATTATGCGAATAATTTCAACCGCTGAATGTACAAATTATATAAACTGCTTTTAAACTGGTCAGAGGTATGGCCCCTTGCCTTAGCTCTGACCATTTTATTTTTATTTAAACAAAAAGAAGATATTAAAATTATCTTCTGGCTACTTGCATTATCATTCCTGATACATTTTTTGGCAACCTATATTTCCATGTTCAATGACAGGGTACCGGAATCCTTAAAGAATAATAACATTTTTTACAACGTACTTGCATTTATAAAACCGGTATTAGCCGGAATTTATCTTTTAAAACTCCGGCAACTTAAACAATACAAATTTCTTCCATTTGTATTCATAATTTTTATTTTATTCACCGTTTTTAATTTCCTGTTTCTTGAAAGCCTTTTCATTTATAGCAGTACAATGGTACTTGCCGAGAGTGCATTTATGCTGATTTTTACATTAACATTTTTCCTGAATGCTATCATTGACGACGAAATCCCGCTTCCTTTAAAGCATCCTGCGTATTTTCTTTGTACCGCCATTGGCATATCAGAAAGCATAAATTTTTTTATTTACCTCTTTCTCTTCCCAGTTTTCAGTACTAATCTTGAATTTGGCATTCTGATAATGAATATTTCTAGTTATGCATTTATTATTTATGGTCTTATAATCGCTACGGGTTTATACATGAACAGAGACAAACCCAGATTCCTTTATTAAGATTAATTATATGAATAACAATATCACCTTATTAATTATACTTGGAATTACAGTCATGCTGGGTCTCATGCTCAGCGTATTGGCCGCGGTGATGTTTAATTTCCGGAAAAAGAACCAGCACCGCAGGGCCATGGAGCAATTAAAAGAACAACAGCAGAACCAGCTGATTGAAGCCGCCATCCGCAGTGAAGAAACGGAACGGCACCGGATTTCGGAAACCCTGCATGATGAAGTGGGCGCTATTCTTTCCTCCGCCAAATTGCACCTGCTGGGCATCAAACAAACGGCCCTGGATGAAAAAGATAAAAAACTGCATGATAAAGGTGCCGGTCTCCTCAATGATGTCATCAAAAGGGTGAGAGGCATCTCTCATAGCCTGCACAGCAATATCCTCAAAGAGTTTGGCTTCAACGAAGCCATCCGGCATTTTCTGCAACAGGTGACCGGGGGCACGCTCATCAGCACCGATACCCGATTGGATGAAGCATACAAAGGAAGTACCCCGGAACAGGACATGAGTCTGTACCGGATTATCCAGGAACTGATCAATAACACAATTAAATATGCCGGGGCGACTACACTGGAAATTAATTCAACCCTGGTAGGACAGGAACTCGTGGTCAACCTGGTACACAATGGAAACGGATTGAGCCAGGAAGATTTTGAGATCTACAGTTTCCGGAAAGAAGGACTGGGATTAAAAAATATCCGGAACCGGGTACTGCTGCTGAAAGGAAACATCTCCTTTTTTAAAAACCAGGACCATTCCACGGTTCGCATCTGTTTGCCCCTTCAACCCCAACCAACTCCTCATGCCTAAATTCAAAATTGCCATTGCGGATGATTATCCCATTTACCGGGATGGACTCCAGGTAACCTTGTCTTCCGACGAAAACCTGGAAGTAATTTTTGAAGCGGACAATGGCCAGGAACTCCTGGAGAAAATGAATGCCGGATTACCGGACCTGGTCATAATGGATTATAAAATGCCGGTGATGGATGGCATGGCGGCCACCCGGTTCATCAAGGAAAAATACCCGGCTGTAAAAGTGCTGGTCATCAGTATGTTTCATGATGAAAAGTTCATCAATCACCTGATGGATAATGGTGCCGATGGCTACCTGCTTAAAGATGCGGAACCGGAACAGATCATGGCAACCATCCACCAACTTCTCTATTAGTATCATTCACGCAGGTTCTTAAGCATGTCCGATGTCATAGCGGCCAGGTCGAATTCCTCCTTCCATCCCCAATCATTCCGGGCTACGGTATCATCG
>DAORKK010000263.1:0-4032 GCA_035439525.1 Chitinophagaceae bacterium | reverse complement strand
GAGTATACGTCAGTTTTCTTGGCATCGTGGTGCTGAGTTTACTGGTACTCGGAAGAGCCTTTTATATCCAGCAGGTGGAGGGCGAACACTGGCGCAGTAAAAGCGACAGTCTTCATCAGCGCTTTATCGAACTGGATGCAAGAAGAGGTACCATCTACAGCGAAGACGGGCAGATGCTCAGCGCTTCCATCCCCACTTTTGATATTTACATCGATTTTGATGCAGACGGACTCCGGGAAAAGAAAGGAAAACGTTTCTATGATAACATTGACTCGTTCTCCCTGGCACTGGCTGGTTACTTCGGGGATAAATCCTCCGCCCAGTACAAAGCCGAACTGAAAGCCGCATTTAAAAAGAATGTCCGTTATTTTCCGCTGAAGAAAAAACTGAGCTTCGAACAATACAAAACCTTCCGTGAATTTCCGCTGGCCCGCCTGGGAAGAAACAGAAGCGGCATCATCGTGGAGACCAACAGCAAACGCCTGCCTCCTTTTGGTCTGCTCGCCAGCCGTACCATTGGTCTTTCCCGCGAACATATGGCCAGTGATGGAAAAGTCCGGAAGCAGAATGTGGGCCTGGAAAAAAGTTACGACAGTGTGCTGAGCGGTAAAAGCGGACAGAAACTGGTGCGCTTTATAGCCGGTGGCACCGCCATCCCGATTGAAGGATCAGAAACAGATCCGGAAAACGGAAGAGATATCTACACGACGCTTGATGTACAGATCCAGGATATTACGGAAACGGCCCTGCTCCGCATGATGCAGCAGTGTGAAGGCCCTTATGGTACCGCGATCGTGATGGAAACCACCACCGGAAAAATCAAGGCCATGGCCAACCTGGGACGTCGTCCGGATGGCAGCTATTGGGAAGATGATAACTACGCCCTGCGTACAACTGAGCCCGGATCGACTATCAAACTGGCTACTTTATTATCCGTACTGGACAAAGGAACGAGTAAACCCAATGATCTGGTGGAAGTGGGCACCGGCCGCTTACAGGTAGGAAATAAAATGATTACCGATGCGGAAAGACAACCCAGGAGTGTACTGACCCTGAAAGAGTGTTTCGCACACAGTTCCAATATTGGTATGAGCCAGGTGGCTTACAAGGCATTCGCACAAAAGCCAGCTGAATTAAAAGAATACATGCATCGTTTTCACCTCGATACCCGGGTGCCTGTTGACCTGGCTAACCTGCCAAAGCCCTCTATGGCCCCGCTGGATCAGAGAGGAAGCGCCCAGGGAAATATGCTCTGGATGAGTTTTGGTTATGGCATCCAGGTGAGTCCGCTACATACCCTGATGCTCTACAATGCAGTTGCCAACAATGGTAAAATGATGAAGCCTTACCTGGTCAACAGTATCCGGAACAACGGAGTGCTTTACAAACAATTTGAACCCACCATCCTGACGGATAATCTCTGCAAACCGGATGTGATCAAAGTAGCCCGTGAGTCGATGGAAATGGTGGTGACCGAAGGAACAGCGAAGCGGGTTTTAGCCGGATTACCTTTTGCCGTGGCTGGTAAAACAGGAACGGCGCACGTATCCGATGGTCCGATCAAATATGATCATGGAGTATACCAGGCCAGCTTTGTAGGTTATTTCCCGGCTGATCGTCCGCAATACACGGTCATTGTGGTGGTACGCACCAAGCCACATGCCGCCTCACACTTTGGAGGTACCGTGGCCGCCCCGGTGTTCCGCGAGATTGCCACCAAGCTGTATGCGATGTACGTGGATAAGAAAGATCCTTCACTGTATGCGGTAAAGAAAGACAGTGCTTCTTATTTCTACGCGGGTTATACACCGGATATCAAAAATGTATACGATGTGCTGAAAGTGAAATATGCCGACTCTGCTTCAACCGGTAACTGGTCCATGGTGTATGCCGCCAACTACCAGCCCGTGGTTAAAGCCAGTTCGGTGAAAAAGAAAGTGATGCCCAATGTGCGTGGCATGGGATTAAAAGATGCCTTGTACCTGCTGGAGAATATGGGTGTGAAAGTAACGGTAACGGGTAAGGGAAAAATTGCCGCGCAGTCCGTACCCCCGGGTACCGAACTGGCCAAAGGGGTAACCGTGTTGCTGGAATTAAGCTGAGAACAGTTAAACGATTAATATAACGGACGTGGAATTAAAGGATGTTTTATATAAAGTGCCGATCCGGGGTGTAGCCGGGGCCACTTCCGTTATCATCAGTGACCTGCAGCTGGATTCAAGAAAAGTAAAACCCGGAGCTGCATTTATAGCAGTAAAAGGTGCCGCAGCAGATGGTCATCGGTTCATTGAAAAAGCGATAGAAAACGGGGCCGCCGTAGTGGTTTGTGAAGAATGGCCCGAACAACGGAATGAAGCCGTGGTATATGTGCAGGTGGAGAACAGTACGGCGGCTGCGGGCTATATGGCTTTTAATTTTTACGGCCGGCCTTCAGAGAAAGTAAAGCTGGTGGGTGTCACCGGTACCAATGGAAAAACGACGATCGCGACTTTATTATACAAGCTCTTTACAAGATTGGGATATAAAACAGGATTGCTCAGCACCGTGGAGAACAGGATCGGGGAAGAGATAGTGCCGGCCACGCATACCACACCGGATGCAGTCAGCCTGAACTATTTGCTGAAGAGAATGGCGGAGGAAGGATGTGCGTATGTGTTTATGGAAACCAGCTCACATGCCATTCACCAGCACCGGGTAACCGGACTGACCTATGCCGGCGGACTGTTCAGCAATATCACACATGATCACCTGGATTACCACAAAACGTTTGATGAGTATATCCGGGTAAAGAAAGCCTTTTTCGATTCATTGCCGGCCGGCGCCTTCGCCATCAGCAATGCGGATGATAAGAGAGGAATGGTGATGCTGCAGAACACGAACGCGAAGAAGTATTACTACAGCCTGAAAACGCTGGCCGACTTCAAAGGAAAGATCCTGGACAACAGCCTGAGCGGATTACAGATGACGGTCAATGATATCGAAGTGCATTTCCGGCTGATCGGGGAGTTCAATGCCTACAACCTGCTGGCTGTATATGGAGCGGCGGTTTGTATGGGTGAAGACAAACAGGAAGTGCTGACCGCATTAAGTGAACTGACCGGGGCTGAAGGAAGATTTGATTACCTGGTTTCCGTTAATGACAAAGTGATCGCCATCGTGGATTATGCACACACGCCGGATGCCTTGCTGAATGTGCTGGCCACGATTAAGAAACTGAGAAAAGGATTTGAACAGATCATTACCGTAGTAGGATGCGGGGGCGACCGGGATAAAACAAAAAGGCCGGTGATGGCGACCGTAGCCTGCGAACACAGCGACCGGGTGATTTTTACCAGTGATAATCCCCGGAGTGAAGCACCGGAGCAGATCATCCGGGATATGGAGGAAGGATTAGCGCCAGCGTACAGACGAAAATATATCTCAATCACCGACAGGCGGGAAGCCATTAAAACGGCGCTCAGTCTGGCACAAAAAGAAGACATCGTACTGGTAGCAGGCAAGGGACATGAAAAATACCAGGAGATAAAAGGAGTGCGGAGTCACTTCGATGATAAGGAAGAAGTGGTGGAGTTTTTTAAACTGTTGAATAAGTAAATCAATAACCGGCAACGAACATGTTACATCATTTATTTGAATGGCTGAATAACCAGGGGATCGAGATCCCCGGCAGCCGGCTGTTTGGGTTCATCACCTTCCGGGTGCTGGCTGCCGTGCTGCTTTCCTTATTCATCACCCTCGTTTATGGTAAAAAACTGATCCGCTTCCTTCAGAAAAAGCAAATCAGTGAAAGTATCCGTGAAGAAGGACTGGCCGGTGAGGAAAGCAAAAAAGGTACACCCACGATGGGCGGGATCATCATCATCATGGCGATCATCATCCCAACCCTCTTGCTGGCCGATCTGACGAATGTCTATGTACAGGTAATGCTGATCAGTACCGTATGGTTGGGGATCATCGGATTTATTGATGATTACCTGAAACTGAAGAGTAAAAGAATGGCGCAGCAAAAAGGCGCTGATTATAAAAAATCAA
>DAORKK010000262.1:0-4038 GCA_035439525.1 Chitinophagaceae bacterium | reverse complement strand
CGTCAATCACATACACTTTATATCTTCCGGTCTGCGGCACAAAACGCACCTGGTCCACCAGGTCCCGGATATTGTCCACCGAGTTGTTGGACGCGGCATCAAGTTCAAAATAGTTCATGGATGCCCCGTCATTAAAAGAAGTACAACTCTGACACTTATCGCAGGCTTCACCATCCTTGGTAGGTTGTTCACAGTTGATGGTCTTGGCCAGGATACGGGCACAGGTGGTCTTACCCACACCCCGGGGACCACAAAACAGGAATGCATGCGCCAGCTGCTGATTCTTAATCGCATTTCTCAGCGTGGTGGTAATATGCGATTGTCCCACCACTGTATCAAAAGTCTGGGGCCTGTACTTCCGGGCCGAAACGATAAATTTATCCATACCGGCTGCAATTTAAGGAACAGGCAGATTGCGGGCTAATATTACCGGATCCTGTGTATAAGTTTAATTCAGGATGGGGTGCCGTTTGAACTCCCGGGTCCGGTCAAAAATGTAGCGATACGTGATCAGATGTCTTGATTTATACGTATCGCCGAAGTTCTCCGCCACGTTGATCATCTTCGGATTAAAATCACCGATCCAGAGCAGCTCGTATTCCTCATAATCTGTCTGGGGCTGAACCACAAACTTGGCCTCGTTGATCATATAAGCATCTACCCCGGTTCCCTGGAACTCCGGCACAATTCCAAAAGCGAGTCCGCTGAAACGCGTATTTTTTTTAGTGAGCTTATACCAGAGGAATTTCAGTTTATGCCACCAGTCAAATTTTCCATTCAGGTATTTGAACCACTGGTTAAGATCCGGAATATTCACAAACAGGGCAATGGGGGTTTCATTGTAATAAACAAACCAGACAATTTTTTCATCCATGACCGGTTTCATCTTCTTGAAAAGGGCCAGTACCTGTTCCTTTTTCAGTTCTTTCATGCCGCCGTGTCCGGCCCAGGCTTTATTATAAATTGTGGCAAAGTCGCCTGCATATTTCTCCAGCTGATTTTTTTTGATATGCCGGGCTTTATATCCCGGATCTTTGGCCAGCATGGCATGACGTTCAATGATTTTCGGACTTACTTCCTTTTTGGGGTCGAGGCCATAGCAATATTGATTGAAAAAACAGTTGAACCCGTAGTTTTCAAACAAAGCCTGGTAATAAGGCTGATTATAGTTCATGCCATAAGGAGTGGCATGAAATCCTTCCACGATCAGTCCCCACCAACGGTCCCTTTCTCCAAAATTGATGGGGCCGTCCATCGCTTCCATCCCTTTCTGCATCAGCCAGTGCTTGGCTACATCAAACAACATATCGGCAGCTTGCTGATTGTCGATGCTGTCAAAAAAACCAATCCCGCCCACCGGGAACTCATCCCCCTTGGTCCGGTATTTCTTGTTGACATAAGCCGCGATCCGCCCGATCAGTTTTCCGTTATCATCTTTCAGGATCCAGCGATTGGTTTCCCCGAAACGGTAGGCCTTGTTTTTCTTCGGGTCAAAGATATCATGGATATCCTTGTCCAGTGGCCGGATATAGGCGGGCACGTGCTTATTGATTTCCACATTGACCAGTATGAATTCATTGGCCAGTTTAGGCGAGTTGACTTCAATCAGTTGCATGCTGCAAATGTAGGAAAGAGATGAACGGAAAGAAAGGCTCAGGCAATCTGTTGCATTTTGGTGAGTTTCCGGTAGTTGCCTTCCTCGATCTCCACCAGTTCGTTATGATGGCCCCGTTCGATGATTTCCCCCTCATGCAACACCAGTATTTCATCGGCTTCTTTAATAGTGCTCAGGCGGTGGGCTATCACCAGTGTAGTACGTCCTTTCATCAGGTTGCCCAGGGCTTCCTGTACCAGTCTTTCAGATTCAGTATCCAGGGCCGACGTGGCTTCATCCAGGATCAGGATGGACGGGTTTTTAAAAACCGCACGGGCAATACAAAGCCGCTGTCGTTGTCCTCCCGATAAACGGATGCCCCGGTCGCCGATCACGGTTTGGTAACCCTCCTCAGTCTGCATGATAAATTCGTGCGCATTGGCAATTTTGGCGGCCGCTATCACTTCTTCCAACCCGGCATCCGGGTTTCCGATGGCAATATTATTAAAGATGCTGTCATTAAACAGGAAGGTCTCCTGGGTTACAAAACTCATTTGTGACCGGAGCGATTCCATCTTGTAGTCCCGCAAATCCAACCCATCCACCAATATAGCGCCTTCACTGACTTCATAAAACCGGGGAATCAGGTCGGCAATGGTGGATTTTCCCACTCCCGACATACCCACTAAGGCCACTGTCTTTCCTTTTTCAATGGTGAAGCTGATGTCTTTTAATACCGGTAGCCGGGTGTATGAAAAATCAACATGCCGGAACTCTATAGATTGGTTGAATGATTTCAGTTCCACCGCATTTTCCTTGTCCCGGATCTCTACTTCTTTATCGAGTAATTCCAAAATCCGTTCACCGGCGGCTCTTCCGCGATGAATATTGGCGCCGGCCACCACCATGGCTTTGGCCGGTCTTAATACCTGGGAAAAAATGGCGATGAAAGCAATGAATTCACTGGCACTGAGCCCGGCACCGGCCGGTCCTTTACCCAAAATCAGGCTGCCTCCATATAATAAAATACCCGCCACTACAATGACTCCGGCAGCTTCCGAAAAGGCAGGAGCCATTTCACGGCGTTTAAAACCTTGCAGACTCGCTTCCCGGTAGCGGTCATTTTCTGTACTGAATTTTTTCAGCGTGAATCCGGTTGCATTAAAAGCACGGATAATGCGCATACCCGTCAGTGTTTCATCCATAATGGTCAGCAAGCGGCCGATTGATGCCTGTGCATCTGTGGCATCCCGCTTCAGTCTTTTTTGTACCGTGGCAATGCCCAATGCGGAAAGCGGGATAATGATCAGGGTAAATAAAGTCAACGGAGTGGATATGGAAAACAATGCGGCAAAATAGCCGATGATCATAGCGGGTTCACGGATCAGCACCTCCAGTGAGCCGGCGGCCACTCCTTCAATTTCAAACACATCACTATTCATTCGGGATATAAGATCGCCCTTGTGCTCTTTGGTAAAAAAACCGAGATGAAGCCTGTTCAGTTTTTCAAATAAGGCTTCGCGGATCCTTTTGACCAGCAGGGTACGGGCCCTGATCAGGGTACGTTGGGCGAGATAACGAAACAGGTTGGCCAGTAATACAGCGCCTACGAGAACAGCTGTTATAAAATAAAGCGCATAAGCCGGGTGGATGGCTTTCAGCCGGTACACCTGGTAATAAAAAAAGTCTTTGAAAAAATGCCCTGAAAAAGAAAAAGCCGGTAATGTAGTGCTGTTCCCTGATGGCGTATTTTCAAACAATACATTCAGCAACGGAATGATCAATGCATACTGGAAGACGGTAAAAAAAACGGCCAGCAAGGTGAAAATAAAAAAAGGCAGCAGGAACCACCGCAAGGGGCGTGCATAAATCAACAGGCGTTTATAGACTTTCATTCAGGGGCTGTAGTGTTATTATTAATAAAGGGAACGATAGACGGAAAGATACTGCTTTGCCGACTGGTGCCAGTTGAAATGAGTACCCCGTTCCTGGATTTTTTCACACATATTCTGTTCGGTATAGGAATCCATACCCGCATTAAATACTTCCTGCATGTGGTCGGGGTTAAAGTCTTTGAAATAAAAAGAAACATCACCGCCGATCTCCGGTAGTGCCGTACGGTCAGACAGGAACAGCGGTTTTCCACAACTCATTGCTTCCACTACCGGTAATCCAAAACCTTCCGATATCGACGGAAAGGCAAAAGCCCGGCAATTATTGAAATACCAGGATTTCTCCTGCTCCGTTACACGTCCCAGCAGGTGCAGGTTATCCTCCACGCCCAGTTCCCTCGATCTTTCTTTGATAAAAGAGATATAATGTTCGTCATCATGCTTGCCGGCGATCAGCAGCTCCATGGTGTTTTGTTTCAGCAGGGGCAGTAACACATGAAAATTTTTCTTCCGGTGCACCACGCCAATGGAAAAAAGAAATGGCTTACGTGG
>DAORKK010000261.1:0-4071 GCA_035439525.1 Chitinophagaceae bacterium | reverse complement strand
GGCTGGAGATCTTCATGCCTTCGAGAAAACGTTTGAGATCACCGCCCTTTGCTTTGACCTGTTCGTAGTTCGTGAGCAGTTCCACATCATTGTATTGATCCACCCGGTCAAATTTAATATTACTCATCCCGATCTCATCCCCGAAATAATAGAAGGCCGTGGCCCGCATACTGAGAATAAACGTGGTCAGTAATTTGGAGGAGTAATCACGATACTCCGGGTTGTCATTACCCCAGCGGGAAACCATACGTGGCTGATCATGATTAGCCAGGTACATCGTGCCCCAGCCTTTGTCGGTAAAGGCGCTGTCCCATTTGGCATAGACCTGTTTCCATCTGGCAAAATCATAACCATTGGGATCGGGCATTTTGTATTCGCCGGGTAAATAGCCAAAATCTATCGCTTCAAAATGATAGGCCATATTCAGTTCCTTCCGGTCTTCATCCACGAATTTCTTCACCCGGGGAATATCGCCCATGGCTTCGGCCACAGTCGCCAGGTTGTATTTGCTCAATACTTCCTGATTCATTTCCCGGATATAGTCGTGCAGGTGCGGACCACTCGCATAATACATGGGCCAGCTGCCCTTGTATTCAGCTGGTAATTGCGCGGGCCAGGTGGTGTCTTTTGAAATAAAAGCCAGGGCATCCATCCGGAAACCATCCACGCCTTTATCGCACCAGAAACGCATCATTTTATAAATATCCTGCCGCAATTGCGGATTCTCCCAGTTCAGGTCCGGCTGAAAATTGCCGAAATAATGGAGATAGTAGGAGTTTGTGGCTTTATTGAATTCCCATCCATATCCTTTTTCATCAAAAATGGAAAAACGGTATGGCGGCTCCCCTTTTTCTGCCGGCCACCAATGAAAATAATTATAGTAGGGACTGTTTCTCGATTGCTTCGCTTCCATGAACCATTTATGTTCATCACTGCAATGGTTCAACACCATATCCATCATCACTTTGATACCGCGGTCATGAAAGCCTTTTAATAAGGTATCAAAATCAGTCATGCTGCCATACTGCGGCTGAATATTTTCATAGTCACTGATATCATAGCCATTGTCCTTATTGGGAGAGGCATAGATCGGATTCAGCCATACCGCGTCAATACCGAGGCTTTTGATATAGTCCAGTCTTGAAATAATTCCTTTGAGATCGCCTACCCCATCCCCATCACTGTCCTGGAAACTGCGGGGATAGATCTGGTATACGGTGGCTTCCTTCCACCAGGTCTTTTTTACTCCGTCTTTTTTGGGCTCTTCCTTTTCTTTGGGCATGAGCTTGCAGGAAGCAGCTGCAATGAATAGAAAAAAGAAAACAAAATTGAATTGGCTTTTTTTCATACCTCATTTTTAATGACCCGCAGAGAAATTTACTTCGCCGTTTACCGGTTTATCATCGGCCTGTATCCGCAAGGTCAGTATTGCGGCAATCAGGAGTAACACACCGGCAAATGCAATCGCGTAACCAGCGTTGTTATGCAGGAAATTTTTTAAAATATATCCAAAGGATAAGGTCTGGATAAACATCGGGATTACGATCATCATATTGATCACGCCCATATATACGCCGTAGCGCTCTTTGGGAATCTTACTAACCACGATCAGGTATGGAATCCCCATCATACTGGCCCAGCCGATCCCGAATCCGGTAATGGCCGGAAACAAGAGGTATTTGTTTTCAATAAAAGGAAAAGCCAGCAATCCGATTCCGGCCAGAATCAGACAGCCAAAATGCACCAGTTTGGGCGAGTAGCGCCGGGCAAACCAGACCAGTCCGAAGGCGCATAAAAACGTAACGATATTATACCAGCCATTCACGAGACCGGTCCAGCTTACCGCTTTTTCATACAGTTCACTGTTTTGTTCGGGGGTGGTATTCCAGACGGAGCGTGCGATACTCTTTGATGAATTCTGCCAGTAACAAAAAAGGGCATACCACTGGAATAAATACACCAGGGCCAGCTGCCACATTACTTTCGGCATCTTGGTGATGGCATCGATGATTTCAATATTCTGGGCAAAAAGTATTTTAAGCGTGGAATGGCCTTCTACATAATTGAGCATACGACGGATCAGTCCGGGTATAAATAATGAAGGAATCAGCAAAAGGGCAATTACGAGATACGCAACCAGGGTGGTGAGTATCGAGAGAAAAAACTGAATGGCCGGATGCGGCATCCCTTTATTCTTTTCACGAATCTGTTTTAGTTCTTCCTCATCCGGAACAATCTCCGGAGTGGTGCGTACACTCCACCAGATGGAGACAATGGAACAAACAGCGCCGAGAAAGAAAGAAGCAAATACCCAGGTGGGCAGTTTGCCGGTTTTTCCAATGAAGATCAGCGGAAATATAAAAAGCGAAACATTCGCCAGTGTTTGTCCGAAACCGGTAAAGAAACTCTGTGCCTGGAAGCCGGTGGGCTGTTGGGTGGCATCGAGTTTATCGGCAATAAAAGCCCGGTAAGGTTCCATCGCGGTATTATTACCGGCGTCAAGTATCCATAACAAGCCAGCCGCCATCCACAAAGCACTGCTGAAAGGAAAAAGGAAGAGGGCGATACTGCAGATAATGGCGCCAATAAAAAAGTAAGGCGTTCTGCGGCCAAAACGCGGGTGCCAGGTTTTATCACTCAGGGCTCCGATGATCGGTTGAATGACCAGTCCGGTTAATGGTCCGGCCAGGTTGAGCCAGGGAATCTCATCCGGTTTGGCTCCCAGGAAATCATAAATGGGATTCACGGCACTTTGCTGCAAACCAAAACTGTACTGAATGCCGAAGAAGCCCACATTCATGTTAATGATCTGCCAGAAACTTAACCGTGGTTTTGCCAATGTCATATGCAATCGTTTGGACCCGGAAAGTACAAAAAACAGCAGGGAGTACCGTACTGAAACAGGAACAGACAGGCTGTTGCAAACGTTTGTTGTTGGGAAATTAAACAGGATAATCCGGCGCACAAAAAAATTACATAACGCCTGAAAGAGGTTATTTTTAGCGGGCGAAATAAATGCTATATGAAGAACAGGAAATCAAGGCTTTTTCTGCTGACGGTGTTAGCAGTACTACTTCTTGCCGCCGCTTTTTTCGGTTTCAGCAAACAAACATTCCGGGAGCAGGTTGAAATAAACTATGCAATACTTAAAACGGGTGAGCAGCTCCGGTCAAAAGATCAGGTGCAACGTTGGTATCTTTCCTCTTCCGGCGAATCAGACAGCCTGTCCGTAAGTGAACAGACCCCCTTCAGTGCCCGGATCACCGCCAGATTCCAGGGAAAGGAAAAGGCTTTTCGTTTTTCTATAAATGGCGACACGCTGAATGCACAGCTTTCTAATGTCACCCTTAGTTATGAGAATACATACTTTGGTCATTGGTTTGGAAAGAATCCGCTTATCCGGGATGCCCGGAAAAGCCTGCAAAATCTGAAAGCCTATATGGAAGACAGCAAACGCTTTTACGGGTATGAGATCCAGCTGGTGAAAGTGGAAGACACCGCTTTTCTTTTTAAATCCGTTTCTGTGCCTTTGGCCACGAAGCGGGAAGCCACCCGGAAACTGTTTGATGAACTGATTGCTTATGCTGCCTCGAAAGATGCGGGTTATAACGGGGTCCGTATTTTTTATTCACTCAAGGGGGAAAAGGATATCAAATTATTTGCAAGTATCGGGGTCACTAATGCGATGGATCCGGATCCGGCGACTGGTATTGAATATAAGAAAATGCCCCTGGGGAAAAACCTGCTCGTTGCCAACTACCAGGGAACCCTGAATGAAGTGGATAAAGCCTACCGGGCCCTTGACCGGTTTAAGTCTGATCATAATTTCACCTCCATGGCTATTCCGTTTCAGAAAATCCTGAGTGACGGTTATGATTTCAGCGATGAACAGATCGTACAACTGAAAATATTTTCACCGGTATTTTAACGATTGGACGCTGACCTGATTACCATCAGTGAGTCATCATTCCTGGCCAGGATATAAGCCATTCCGTTTCCTGACAAACGGATGGGGGCCACCTGCCGCACTTCTCCTTTTACGGGTATTGTTGACTGCTGCACCTGAAAGTC
>DAORKK010000260.1:0-4079 GCA_035439525.1 Chitinophagaceae bacterium | reverse complement strand
CAGAATGGGTGACATGATTATAAAGCCGAAAGGAAACTGTATTCAGGCCCGAAGGGCTGACAGAGAAAAGCTAGAAGCAAGAAGCTAGAAGCGAGAAGGGAACCAACGCCGATGTTTATGTTGAATTTTGAACTTTTTAAGCCCGAAGGGCTGATATTATTATAGAAATTATCAAACACGGGTTTTGGAATCGCGGAACCCAGAATGGGTGACATTATTATAAAAGCCGTAATGAAACTGTATTCAGGCCCGAAGGGCTGACACAATTATAGAGAGAAGCAAGAAGCTAGAAGCGAGAAGGGGGAGTCTTAGAGTAGAGGAGTTTGAAAGGAAGGTTTATAGAGTTTATGAGGTTTAAAAGGACCTTGCCATTAACACGCCCTCTTTTTCTCTTTTTAACTCCTTTGACCTCTTTGCCACCCCGCAGGGCAAAACTTATGTAATTACTAATAAAAAAAATGCACATGCATAAACATATTACCATCATTTTCCTTCTGCTCTTCACCACCGGCGCACACGCCCAACCCATCAACCGCAAAAACCTCGTGCAACGGCACAACATCCGTGTCAACAAAATCGACTCGCTCTCTTCCCTCAGCGTCGGCAATGGCCGTTTCGCCTTTACTGTAGATGCCACGGGCATGCAAACCTTCCCGGAATCTTATGCAAAAGGCGTACCCCTGGGCACGCAATCGGATTGGGGCTGGCACAGTTTCCCCAATACAGATAATTACAAAAGAGAAGAAGCCCTGAGAACCTATGACCTCGAAGGACGAAAAATCTCCTATGTGGTACAGATCAAAGAACCCGATCACGCCAAAAAAGCCGTGGACTACTACCGCGTCAATCCGCACCGCCTGCAACTCGGCAATGTCGGACTTGAAATAATAAAGAAAGACGGCACTCTGGCCGGTCCGGCGGATATCAAGAACATCGACCAGCAACTCGATCTGTGGACCGGCATCATCCACAGCACATTCTCAATAGAGGGCGAATCCGTCGAAGTGATGACTGCCTGTGATGATATGCAGGAGGCCGTATCCTTCCGGATCAAATCCAATTTGCTGAATCAGCACCGCCTCAATGTACGCTTGCGTTTCCCTTATCCCAACGGACAATTCAAGGATGTGGGCAATAACTGGGGCAGTGATGAAGCGCATCAGTCTGTCCCCATGGCCTTAGAGAATCATGGCTTACTGATCAAACGTAAACTGGATTCCACGAACTACCGGGTTAGTGCTTACTGGACAGGTCGTGCCAGCTGGAAACAGGCGGGTCCGCATTATTTTTTAGTGAAACCGGAAATGGTAAAGGATGATAGCTGGGGCCTGACCGTGAATTTCTGCCAGCTAACGAAAAGAGAAGTGAACAGTTTCGCCCTTGTCAGCAGCAGCAGTATCAAAGCCTGGAAAAAATTCTGGAATTCAGGCGGCGCCGTTGATTTTTCAGGCAGCACCGATCCAAGGGCACATGAACTCGAAAGAAGAGTGATACTCTCTCAATACCTCACCAAAATTCAATGTTCTTCCGATTACCCGCCCCAGGAAACCGGTCTCACCTACAACAGCTGGTATGGCAAACCCCACCTTGAAATGCATTGGTGGCATGCGGCACATTATGCACAGTGGGGACGACCGCAGTTGCTGGAGCGCAGTCTTGACTGGTACTTCAAAGTGGCCGATAAAGCAAGGGCCATTGCAAAACGCCAGGGTTTCGACGGCTTACGCTGGCAGAAGATGACGGATCATAGTGGTGAAGAAACACCTTCTTCAGTTGGTGCTTTCCTGATCTGGCAGCAACCGCACTTCATCTATATGGCCGAACAGCTCTATCGACAGAAGAAGGATCCGGCCGTGCTGAAGAAATACGGCAAACTCTTATTTGAGACGGCTGAGTTCATGGCTTCCTTCCCCACCAAAGATCCGGTGACACAGAAATATAATCTGGGGAAAGGACTGATCCCGGCCCAGGAGTGTTTTGATGCCGTAAGCACCTTCAATCCCACTTACGAATTATCCTACTGGAGCTGGGCCCTTGAAGTGGCGCAACAATGGCGTACAAGGATGGGATTATCCCGCAAGGAGAACTGGGATAATATCATCAACAACCTCGCGCCGCTTCCGCAACTGAATGGGGTTTACCTGGCAGCAGCGAATACACCTGACTGTTATACCAAAGGCTCTAAATACCTGACGGATCATCCGGCCGTGCTGGGCGCTTACAGTACTATCCCGTCAGCAAACGGACTGGATACCGCGGTCATGAACCGGACCTATGATATCGTATTAAAAATGTGGGACTGGAATGAGACCTGGGGCTGGGATTACCCGCTGATCGCCATGACGGCTGCCCGGCTGCATCGTCCGGAAGATGCGGTGAATGCATTACTGATGCCCGTGCGCACGAATACCTATCTGATCAACGGACATAATTTCCAGGATGACCGGTTGACGATCTACCTGCCCGGCAATGGGGGTTTATTAAATGCAGTGGCATTAATGTGTACCGGTGCTGATGCGGATAAAGTAAAAAATATCGGCTTTCCCAAAGATGGTACCTGGAAAGTGAGATGGGAAGGATTGAAAAAAATGTTTTAAAAGCGATAAAGGCTATATGAAACGAATCATTATTATTTTCTTTTTACTACAGCTGCCGGCAGTACTGCTCCGGGCGCAGGTGCGTATCCAGGAAGAAGGCAACACGGTTACTTTGTCCAACCCAGTAGTGAGTATTTCCTTTGATAAAAATAATGCGGATCTGAATAAGATTATTTACAAAGGGAAAAGTCTGCTGAACGGGAAAGACCAGCGGGGCTATCTGCTCGGACCCGGATTTTCCATGTACCCGTCAGTGTTTAAAGTGATCCGTTCTTCGGAGGCACTGGTGGAACTCTCCTTTTATCACGAAGCCTCCAATCATTTTCAATACGATCTGCGTTATATTCTCCGCGCCAATGATCCGGGTATCTATTGTTACCTCGTGCAATCGCACCGGGCCGCGGATTCGGTGGGTAATTTCGGTCAGACCCGCTGGGGCATCCGCAGTGACGAAGCCCTGTTTGATTATCACCTCGTCAGGGATAGTATACAAGGTCCCATGCCAAAGATGGCGGAACTGAAAGAGGAAATCCAGGACTGGACCTTTAAAATGGCCGATGGCCGTATCTATACCAAATACAATTATGCGGATTATATTGAAGGCCGTCATGTACATGGCATGGCCGGACAACAATCCGGTCTCGGACTATTTACGATACAGGCCAGTCATGAATACCTGAATGGCGGTCCTACCAAGCAATACCAGAATGTCCACAGCAATCCCTATCTCATCAATATGTTTAACTGTGGCCATTTTCTCAGTGATAAACGAAAAGGGGATAACCTGATCACCGATGACTGGACAAAACTGAACGGGCCATTCTTTTTATATTTTAATGAAGGAAAATCAACGACAGCCATCTGGGCCGATGCTAAAAAGAGAGCGGCGGAGGAAATCAGTCAATGGCCGTATGAATGGATGCAGCATGAAGCTTATCCGCTGGAGCGGGGGAGTGTGAGCGGGATTGTTTTGTCGGAGGGAAAGCCCGTAGCCAATGCAATGGTCGTCCTGGCTGCACCGGACCGTGACTGGCAGGCACAAAGCCGCGGGTACCAGTATTATACCCGTAGCGGGTCGGACGGACGATTTGTAGTGGAGAAAGTCAGGCCCGGTTCCTATACGCTTTACATGTATGGGAATAATACAACCACGGATTACAGAAAGGATCAGGTTATAGTCGGGGAAGGAATGACTACCATGCTGGGTAAGATCAACTGGCCGTCGGCGACCGGTCAGCATCTACTCTGGCAGATCGGGGTGGCCGACCGGAAGACAAGTGGTTTTCGTTTAGCCGATCGTCCACGAGACTACAGCTTGTTTAAACTGCCACCGGAGAACCTGAAATTCATAGCCGGTACGCAGCATGACAGCGACTGGTATTATGCGCAGACCAAAAGAGGCAGCTGGGATATTCATTTCACCTTGGAAAGAGCGTACAGGGATACCGCCACATTGACGGTGGGTATTGCAGGCAGTGCAAA
>DAORKK010000259.1:0-4095 GCA_035439525.1 Chitinophagaceae bacterium | reverse complement strand
CACCTTTCTGTTTTAAATGATGTAACCTATGAGCATACCCGTAGGCAAAACAGCACCCGTTTGCGTATCCCTTCGGTTTCGCTTATTCCGGATATAAATGAGATGCTGAACGGACGGTACATGATGGATCAACTGGTATTAAACAAGCCTGTACTCACCGCCAATCTGAGTGACGAAGGGAATAAAGCCTTCCTCCCCCCCACTCATATCGGACATTTGCTGGTTACTCAGCCAGAAATCCGTTTCAGCCTGGCCGATAGAAATGGCAGTATCCATATTGACTGGCATGGGGCCATTGAAAATGATAATAAAGTGGAGATCCGGCAACTGGATGTCCGCCAGCATCAATCTGAACTGCGACTGGAATCAATGGAATTGAATCTGGATCATTTTCGTTATCAGAGTCCGAAGGGTAAACATTATGATGCGGGAGCCGGGAATATAGAAACAGTAATTAATAACCTGGTTTATCATCCGGCGGATGATGAACCAGCTGATTGGAAGGCGACCGTAAGTCAGTTCACTGCCCGTCAGTTTATCATCGATAGCATGGGTAAGAAAAACGGTATCCTGCATGTGGAAACTGCCGCTATCCACAACATGGAGATCAACAGCGACATACTCACCGACCCGTATCAGCTTGTAGCAGGAAATACACGCTTTCGTCTCGAACGCTTTACCGGGCAGTACCGGGATGCCGTTAAGCAATTCAACTGGAAGCATGCCGGATATAGTCAGCTTACGCATATGATCACACTGGATACCTTTGCGTACCGCCATAGTCTGGATGTGGATTCCTTTATATCCCGTCAGCAATACCAGAAGGATTATATCGCAGTTGGATGTGGTCCGATGGAGATCGGTCCGGTTAACCGGCAGCGGTTTTTAGCGGACAGTATATTTCAGATTGGAAAAATAAAAATTGAACAAGCCTGGTTCACCGATTATAAAGACAAGCGCTTACCATTTGCTGCCGGTAATATCCGCCTGCTTCCCGTTAATATGGTCAAACATATCCCGTTCAAAATTTCGGCGGATACTATCCAGGTGAATCCGGGATCTGTGGATTACACCGAGTTCAACGATAAAACCCAGGCAGCAGGAACGATACCCATCCGCCGAATGGATATCACGTTGCTCAACGTTAAAAATCATGATATCCGGAAACAGGATAGTCTGACCATCCGGGCCACCGGTTATGTAATGGATTCCATCTGGGTCCAGTTAAGACTAAAAGAATCCTATACTGATTCGCTCGGCGGTTTTAAAATGACCCTGCGGGCCAAGCCGGGTAATCTGGCCGTATTGAACCCGGTGCTGATTCCGCTGGTATCTGCGAAACTGATTTCCGGTGAGGTTGATACGTTACATCTTCGGGCAACTGGCCGCGAGTATATGACCATTGGTGAAATGCAGATGTATTATAAAAATCTGAAATTCCGCTATCTAAAAAACGGTAAAGATGAAAAACAGCGGTTTTTTACCCGGTTGAAGAATTACATCGCCAATACCTTTATCATCCGGAAAAAAAACAGTTCCCGAACCGGCCATGTATTTGCGCTGCGGGCCCGGGACCGGTCGGCCATCAATTACCTGCTCCGCATAACCATGAGCGGGGTGAGCAGCAGCGCCGGAGTCACCAAAAACAAAAAACTGTACCGCAGGTACCTCCATGAGCTGGAGAAAAAAGGTCTGCCGCCCCCGTGGTATGAATAAGCTATAAACCCGGTTTTTCCGGTTCACAAAAAACCTTATCTTCGATTTCAAATTAGTTGCATAACTAACTAATTTCGTGTTTTACCACTTTCATAAAACTGAATCTATGAAGCGTGCCATTAAAAAAGTTGCAGTCCTGGGAAGCGGCGTAATGGGTTCCCGTATTGCCTGTCATTTCGCCGGTGTGGGTGTACAGGTATTGTTACTGGATATAGTCCCCAAAGATGTAGCCGCCGATGCCAAACCGGCCGAACGGAATAAAATTGTGAATGATGCCCTGGCGGCAGCTATTAAAAGCAATCCCTCCCCGGTATACCATAAGGATGTGGTGAAGAAGATCAGCACCGGAAATTTTGAGGACAATATGAAAGAAATCTCCGCTTGTGACTGGATCATCGAAGTGGTGGTGGAGCGGCTGGACATTAAACAAAAAGTGTTTGAACAGGTGGAACAGTACCGTAAACCCGGTACACTGATCAGTTCCAATACATCGGGTATTCCCATTCATATGATGGCGGAAGGGCGCAGTGAAGATTTTAAAAAACATTTTTGCGGTACGCACTTTTTTAATCCTCCCCGATATCTGCGTTTACTCGAAATTATTCCTACCCCCTATACCGATCCTGAGATCGTGGAGTTCCTGATGAACTACGGGGATCTCTACCTCGGTAAGACGACGGTTTTGTGTAAAGACACACCCGCTTTTATCGCCAACCGGATCGGGGTGTTTGGTATGATGGCCATTATGAATGTCAAAGAAAAACTCGGTCTGAGTATCGACGAGATCGATGCTTTGACAGGTCCGGTCATTGGTCGTCCCAAATCCGCTACTTTCCGCACGGCCGATGTAGTCGGTATCGATACACTGGTAAAAGTAGCTAAAGGGGTTGCGGATAATTGTCCCGCGGATGAAGCCATTGATCAGTTTGCCATACCGGCCTGGCTGGATAAAATGGTCAGTAATAACTGGCTTGGTGATAAAACAGGCCAGGGATTTTTTAAGAAAACAAAAGGGGCTGGTGGAGAGAAAGAAATTCTCACGCTGAATCTCGCGACGATGGAATATGCGCCCCGTGTAAAACCAAAGTTTGCCACCCTGGAAGCCGCCAAACCTATTGAGGATCTCAATGCCCGTCTGAAGGTGCTGGTTGCGGGTCAGGACAAGGCCGGTGAATTTTACCGTTTATTCCACTATGGTTTATTTTCTTATATCTCTCACCGTATTCCGGAAATCAGTGATGAATTGTACCGGGTGGATGATGCCATGATGGCCGGTTTTGGCTGGGAGATCGGCGCCTTTGAAAGCTGGGATGTGCTGGGTGTGGCCAAAACCACGGAAGCGATGAAAGCGGCCGGATATAAAGTAGCACCCTGGGTGGAAGAAATGCTGGCTGCAGGTAATAAATCTTTCTTCAAAATTGAAGCCGGCAAAAAACTCAGTTACGATCCGGCCACTAAAACCTATAAAGCCTTACCCGGCGGAGAAGCTTTTATCGTGATGAGCAACCAGACCGATAAACAGATCTGGAAAAATGGCTGCTGCCGGCTTTATGAACTAGGTGATGAGGTACTCGGTCTGCAATGGTTTACCAAGATGGGCAGTATCGGCAGTGATGTACTCAGTGGCATCCAGACCGCTATTGATAAAGCTGAGAAAAATTATAAAGGACTGGTGATCGCCAATGAAGGGGCTAATTTTTCTGCCGGTGCCAATGTGGGGATGATCTTTATGTTTGCCATTGAACAGGATTATGATGAACTGAATATGGCCATCCGCTTCTTCCAGCAAACGATGATGCGGGCCCGTTATTCATCCATACCCGTAGTAGTTGCTCCGCATGGTTTAACCCTGGGCGGCGCCTGTGAATTAAACCTGCATGCCGATAAATGTTGTCCGGCTGCTGAAACCTATACCGGCCTTGTTGAACTGGGAGTGGGCTTGATTCCCGGCGGTGGCGGCACCAAGGAATTTGTGTTGCGCGCTTCCGATGAAATGCATGAAGACGAACCCGAAACCATCACCTTGAAGAATCGTTTCCTTTCCATTGCCACCGCCAAAGTAGCTACTTCGGCCCATGAAGGATTTGGTCTGGGTGTATACCGTAAAGGACTGGATGAAGTGGTCATGAACCAGGGACGTCGAATTGCAGAAGCGAAGAAATCGGTGATCGAAATCTTTGACAGCGGTTATACCGCACCGGTACAACGAAACGATATTAAAGTACTCGGCCAATCGGCCCTCGGCGCCTTATACTCCGGCATCCATGCCATGAAGACCGCCAACTATGCCACCGAACATGATGCCTTGGTTGCGAAGAAACTCGCCTACGTTATGTGCGGCGGCGACCTGAGCGAACCTACACTGGTGTCTGAACAGTA
>DAORKK010000258.1:0-4099 GCA_035439525.1 Chitinophagaceae bacterium | reverse complement strand
CGTGTTTTTTTCCGGAAAATTGTCATCAATCACCCCGAAAGATTGCATGAAAAAGGGCCTCTCCTGCTGGCATCCAACCATCCGAACTCCTTCCTCGATTATGTTTTACTTAATACGATATTCCGGCAACCTGTTTGGTCACTGGCTCGTGGTGATGTGTTTAAAAAACCATTGTTCCGCAAGCTGCTGACCGCGGTGAAAATCTTACCTGTTTACCGCACCAGTGAAGGCGTGGAAAACCTGTCTGAAAATTATAAAACATTTGATGCCTGTATGGAACTGTTTAAACAAAACGGTATCATCACCATTTACAGTGAAGGAAAATGCATCAATGAATGGCACCTGCGGCCGTTGAAAAAAGGAACGGCACGACTGGCGATTAAAGCCTGGGAAGAAAATATTCCGCTCCGGGTATTGCCGGTTGCCCTGAATTACAGCTCCTTCACCCGTTTTGGTAAAAACGTTTTTATAAACTTCGGAGAAATCATCACCGCCGATGTCATTGCCTCCCATACTGCCGATGGCCCACGCAACCTTGAGTTTAATAGCCGGCTGCGAATGGAACTGGAAAAGGGCGTTTTTGAAATTCCAGCAACAGACAAGAAACAACTGGAAGAAAAATTAACGGTTCCGGTATCCACCCTGAAAAAAATAATCCTTTTCCTTCCCGGTTGTCTTGGCTGGCTCATCAATGTACCTCCCTTTATAGTTGCCCGTAAAAATGCCATCTCCCGGCTGAAAGAACCAGGTCACTATGACTCCGTAGTCATGGGGATACTGTTGCTGATTTACCCCTTATATATTTTGTTGCTCACCATTGCGCTCCTGCTGATCACCCATAGCTGGTGGAGCTTATTGTTTCCTTTAGTGGCTTTGCTTACCGCATGGTCTTATGTGCAGATAAAACCTCAGATGAGTAATGAGTAATGAATAATGAGTAGCCCGGGAAGATATTTTTATTATAGTCGCTGGTTGAAAAGGGAAATATAAAAATTAGTAAGATCGTTTTTTGTCACTTTCAAAAATCAGGGTCTTTAATACTTTAGTTAAATACGATCAGCTACTCATTACTCATTACTCATTACTCATTATTGATTACTCATTACACATTCCCTCGTGCAGCTACCGAGCTCGCCGCAATAAATCCGCTGGTCCACGCGTGCTGGAAATTGAACCCGCCGGTCACTCCATCCACATCCATAATTTCACCGGCAAAATAAAGCCCGGGCACAATTTTGCTCTGCATGGTATTGACATCAATATCGTTTAAACGTATGCCCCCGGCCGTTACAAATTCTTCTTTGAATGTAGTCTTCCCTTTTACTTCAAAGGAGCATTGCACCATATTCACCACTAATTTATTTTGTTCCTTCGCGGGAAGATCTGCCCAACGTCTCTCCTTATCAATTCCTGATAATTCAAGCAACAGATCCCATAACCGTTGTGGTAACCCAAAAGGATTCCGGAGACTGATTTTTTGGGCAGCCAGTTCCGTCCGTATACCACGGAACTGTAAAGCAAGTTGCTGATCCTGCTGCCCCGGCAACCAGTTTACATTCACGGAGAAATGATAATTCCGCTCCGCTAATTCCCGGGCACCCCGGGCACTGATTTTTAACACCGCGGGCCCGCTCAATCCCCAATGGGTAATCAGTAAAGGGGCGGTCTCCTCCAGCTTGGTACCGCTGATCTTCACTGTGGCGGCCGGTACACTTACCCCCATCAGTCCGGTAACCGGATGGCCGGGAATATTAAAGGTAAAAAGCGATGGCACCGGCGATTCAATGGTATGACCGGTCTGCAACAACCAGTCGAACATGGAAGTTTTGGGATAGCCGCCACAGGCCACACATACATAATCCGCCTCGATCGTTTTGCCCTGGCTGAGTTGCAAGTCAAATCCATCCGCCGTTTTTTGCAACTGCAACACTTCCGCATTCATCCGGATATCCACTTTGTATTGGTTCACTTCTCTTAGCAGGCAATTGACAATACTTTCCGAGCTATCCGATTGTGGAAACATGCGTCCATCAGTTTCCGTTTTCAGCGGTACTCCCCGTTCTTCAAACCATTGAATCGTATCGGTAGTAAAAAAGCGGTGAAAGGCCTTCTTCACAAACCGCTGCCCCCTTGGATAATGCCGGCTCATCTCCTCCATATCAAAACAAGCATGGGTCAGGTTGCAGCGACCGCCGCCACTGACCCGCACTTTAGACAGCAGTTTCGAAGATTTTTCCAGCAGGATCACTTCCAGTAACGGATTCATCCGGGCCGCATTTACGGCACAGAAAAATCCGGCAGCCCCTCCTCCGATCACGACCAGTTTTTTTGCCACGTATTGTTTTTTACAAAGAACGATGAAATTTATTTAAGTTCGTTATACTACAACACTTCTGCTATGGCCGGACAGCTTACGAAAAATGAACTAAAAGAAATACCTGTTGTGCCCTATGAGAAAATCAGGGATTACCTGCAGACCGGGCATATCTTTTTCAGTTCGGGCAGTTATACTTTCTCCGGTGTAATTCAGCGGCTCACCAAAAGTGTATGGAGCCATGTAGCCATCGTATATAAAGATGAAAAACTGGGAAGAGTGCTGGTACTGGAAGCCGAGCCCAGGGTAGGTATCCGGATGATCCCGCTATCGAATTACCTGCGCAACTACCAGGGAAAAAAAAGGCCCTACAAAGGCCAGGTGGTGATTGCCCGGCTGAACAGCCAGCTGGAAGAACAACAACTGAATAAAGCCATTAGCTTTGGTCTTGATCAGCTGACAAGGCCTTACGACAACTGGGAGATCATCCGTATCATGTTGCGGATCCTGTTTCGTAAAGGAAAAAGGGAACGGAATAAAAGTTATATCTGCTCAGAACTGGTACGTGACGCGTATGCCAAATCCGGCGTGCTCTTTAAAATGAATGATACCTATATCAGTCCGCAGGAGATCTGGAAAGATGAACGGGTGGAAATAAAGTACCGTTTGCTGTGATAGTGAGTGGTGAGTAGCCAGTAGTCAGTAAAGAAGCCTCCACTCACCACTCACCACTCACCACTCACCGTAAACAAATTGCTATTCAATAGCTCCGCTTCCTCAATCGGCGCATAATTTGACAGCACATCCGCTTTATCTTTCCGGATACACACATCATGTTCAAAATGTACGGAGGGTTTCCCGTCGCGGGTGCGAACGGTCCAGCCATCGTCTTCTGTGTAAACTTCTTTCTTTCCCATATTGATCATGGGCTCGATCGCGAGTACCATCCCCTCTTTCAGTTTGGCGCCGCTTCCCCGCTTGCCATAATTGGGCACCTGGGGGTCTTCATGCAGGTCTTTACCTAATCCATGACCAACCAGTTCCCGTACCACGCCATAGCCATGTTTCTTTTCGGTATAATCCTGGATTGCAAAGCCAATATCACCCACCCGGTTTCCGGCCACCGCTTTCTCAATGCCTTTATAAAGCGATTCCTTGGTTACCTGGATGAGTTTCATTACTTCATATCCGGGATCACCAATGGCAAATGTGTAGGCATGGTCACCATGCCAGCCATTCAGGATCACTCCTACATCCACGGTGATGATATCCCCTTCTTTTAATTCACGTTTGTTGGGGAAACCATGTACCACAACATCATTGACAGAGATACAGGAATTAAAAGGATAGCCATGATAGTTCAGGAAAGAAGGGATAGCCTGATGATCCCTGATATAGGTACCTATACGTTGATCAATCGAGAGGGTATCGAGCCCTGGCTTCAGCATTGCAGCTACCTGGGTGAGCGTTTGGCTTACCAGCAAGGCGCTTTTCCGCATTTGCTCCACCTGCTCATCTGTTTTATACAAAATCATATTGCAAATATCTTTAAAAAAAAGGACCCGGCAAGTTGGCTTACCGGGTCCTGAATGAGATTATTGAGCATTACATCTGTACGGCAGAAGTGGTTTGGCGACCCTGGATCCGGCCACTCTTCATCAGACCGTCGTACTGGCGCATCAGCAACTGTGTTTCGATCTGTTGCAGTGTATCCAGAATTACACCTACCATAATCAGCAATGAAGTACCGCCGAAGAAAGTAGAAAATTGCTGGGTAACACCCAT
>DAORKK010000257.1:0-4099 GCA_035439525.1 Chitinophagaceae bacterium | reverse complement strand
ATGCCAATACGTATTACAGTATGCCTTCCTTCCAGCGGGCACAGGTGGGTAATCCGATTGCGGCACTGAACCGGAATGACCGTAACAGTGTGGAGAAAAGTTTCCGGATCATCGGAAACATTTTTGCCGAAGTAAAATTCCTGAAAAGTTTTACCTGGCGGTCCACCCTGTATACCGACCTTGGCTTTAACAGCACCCGGTCCTATTCCCAGTTACCCTATTCATTTGTGAACCTGGGTGAGGGAGGAAATCCAACCACGATCACTTTTGATAATTCAGTGCGTACTTCGGTCACCCAGGAGCAGGGTGAATCCCGTCGTTTCCAGCAGGACCATGTACTTTCTTATGATAAAAATTTCGGAAAAGGACATGTGCTGAATGCCGTGGCTGGTTTCACCAGTATCTATAGCGCCAGTTCTTTTGTCAATGGTTTCCGTCGTGATACGACGGTAAATATTCCCGATGATCCCGATTTCTGGTATCTCGGTATCGTGAATGTAAACAACCCGATCTCCAATGGTGGTGGCGGATCTGAAAACGCGATTGCCGGTGGCTTTGCCCGGGTGGGTTATTCTTACAAAGGCAGGTACCTGTTGAATGCTACGGTTCGCCGCGATGGCAGTTCCAAATTTGCCCCGGAAAACCGTTGGGGTACTTTCGGCAGCGTGGGTGCAGGCTGGCTGATCAGTGATGAGAAATTTTTTAATGGAGTGAATGGGATTGATTTCCTGAAACTCCGCACGGCCTGGGGTCTTACCGGTAATGCCAATGGCTTTGCCGATAACCTGTATAAACCCGGTATTCAGAATGCTTCAACTGCTATATTCGGTGATAATGTATACAGCTCTATCCAGGCTGCTTATATTCCTGACCCCAATTTACATTGGGAAACCGTTCAGGGTATTGATGTAGGGGTGGATGTACGGGCAATGAATAACCGCCTCAATGCAGAGATCACTTATTATAACAGAACTACCCGGGATATCCTGACAGGGGTGACCCTGCCCAATGAAACCCGCAGTTATTTTACCAACCTGGGTAAGATCACGAATAAGGGAATTGAACTGAACCTGGGCTGGAATGATAAACTCGGTAAAGACCTGACCTATGGTATTAATGTCAACTATAGTTACAATAAGAATGTAGTGAATTCAATCGGCGACAATTTCAATTTCTCGATCATTGGAAATGCAGGCGCCAATCTTACCACTACCGGACAGTCCATTGGTTATTTCTATGGCTATACCCAAACCGGTGTTTACCAATCCACCGCTGATATCCAGAAATTCCCGGCCTTTATCAATTCACTGCCCGGTGATGTTTCTTATGCAGATATCAATGGAGATGGCCTGCTGACTACGGCAGACCGTGGTTATATAGGAACACCTTTCCCGCCGCATAGTTACGGTGCAAGCCTTAGCCTTGGTTACAAAGGATTTGATCTGGCTATTGACGGACAAGGTGCCGCCGGTCATAAGATTTATACCCAGCGCCGCACCTCCACATTTGCTGTACTGAATTATGAAGCAAACAGATTGAATGCCTGGACTACCGCGGGATCTACTAATATTGAGCCGATCCTGGATAATACAAGAGGAAATAATTTCCTGATGAGTACATATTATCTCGAGCCGGGTGATTATTTCCGGATCCGTCTGCTGCAGGTGGGATATACGTTCGAGCGCAACCTGCTCTCAAAACTGGGTATTCAGAAAGCGCGGGTGTTCCTGAGCGGACAGAATATCAAGACCTGGAGCCAGGTAACCGGCTATTCCCCGGAACCGCTGATTGGGGATATTCTGGGTGGTGGTGCTGATAACGGAGCTTACCCGGTTCCTGCTATTTATTCATTTGGTGTCAATCTTACTTTCTAAACCGTTTTAAAATCATTGAATATGAAATTATTTTTCAATCCAGCTAAAACAAGCCGCCTGCTGTTACTGGCCCTCCTGGCCCTTGGCCTGCTGACCGGCTGTAAGCAATTCCTGGATACGGAGCGCCAGGGCGCTTATGATGCAGACAACTATCCCTATCCGGGTGGTTCAGGACCGTATGACCAGTTTATATTCGCGGCTTATAATGACCTGCGCAGTTTCAACGTGCACAGTCAGTCATTCATTGCCGCCACCAGCATCCGCAGCGATGACGCGGACAAAGGCAGTACACCCGCTGACGGCGGGGCCAATGCCATTGATATGGACAATTTCCCGGTGGCCGCCAGTAACGGATTTGCCAATACTTTATGGGTGGGTTATTTCGGCCTGATCAATAAATGCAATTCCACCATTAAGGAAATAAATACGAACACCAATATTGTTGCGTCTGACGCGATCAAGCAGCAGACTATTGGTGAAGCGAAATTTATCCGGGCCTATGGTTATTTCATGCTGGGCCGTCTCTTTGGCCGCGTGCCGCTGATCGATACCATTTTCAGCAATCCTGCCGCACAGAATAATGTACCGCAGGCCACACCCGCTGCACTGCTTGCTTTTATCGAAAGCGACCTGCTATTTGCGGCCAGCACCCTGCCAATGAACTGGGATGTTAAATTTGCCGGACGTGCCACCAAAGGCGCTGCCAATGGCTTGCTCGCCAAAGTGTACCTGTATCAGCAGAAATGGCAACTGGCCATGGATGCGGCCAATGCCGTAATGGGTTCAGGACAGTATGACCTCTCCACTTCGTATGATAAGATTTTCAGGGAAGAGGGCGAAAACAGCAAGGAATCGGTATTTGAAATACAGGCTACGGCTTCTGCCGCCATTCCTTCAGCTAACGGCGTACAATATGCGCAGATACAAGGCATCCGGGGTTCCGGTATCTGGGACCAGGGCTGGGGCTGGAATACACCCAGCACTTACCTGGAAGCCGCCTATGAAGCAGGAGATCCGCGTAAGAACCGGACGATCATGTATACCAGCAATTCCACCACTACCTACCAGACTATTTACGGGGAGAACCTGCCGGTAGGCTTGCCGAATCCGCGGTATAATAATAAAGTATATACAAATCCTTCTTTACGTGCTTCCATCGGTAACCGCTTTGGTTACTGGATGAATTTCCGGGCACTCCGTTATGCGGATGTGGTCCTGATGTTTGCCGAAGCGGCGAATGAAGTGGGTGGTGCGGCCAATATCACCGCTGCGCGGAATGCATTGAACTCCATCAGGGCCCGTGCACGGGCTGGCAATAATGCCATCCTGCCGGATGTAACCACCACCGACCAGGCAGCGCTGCGGGATGCCATCCGCCAGGAACGCCGCGTGGAACTGGCCATGGAGCATGAACGTTTCTTTGATCTAGTCCGCTGGGGTATCGCACAGGCTGCATTGAATGCCGCCGGAAAACCCAATTTCAATGGCAGCAGGGATGTACTGCTTCCCATTCCGCAGACACAGATTGACCTGAGTGCCGGTGTGCTCACCCAGAATCCCGGTTATTAATTGAATTACGTTTAAATAAACAATAATGAACTACACAGCAATATATAAAAGCAGCAGGACCTGGATACTCTCCGGCATCCTCCTGGCCGCGGTTTCCTGTAAGAAAGATGGCAACCCGAATAACCTGCCTGAGGTGAACCCGGGAGATTATGAGGGAAAAATTGACGGGTATACCAGTTCCGATGAAGTATTTCCCAATAACCTGATCGCTTACTGGAGTTTTGATGATACCAAGAATGAACTCAAGAGCGGAACCGCTCCGGCTTCATCAGCCAATGATACCTATGCAACCGGTGGCGTGCGTGGTAAAGCACTGAGTCTTGCCGCCGGCTACGTTTTATTCACCAACCAGTTTGAAAAATTCAAAACCGATTCACTAAAGAGCTGGACCATCAGTACCTGGGTGAAGATTCTGAATAATGGTTCCAAACGAACCATGCTCTTTCAACTGGCGCGTCCGGGTATTTTTAACGGAAGCATCAACTTTGCGTTGAATACACAATCTTTTCCTGCCAGCAATACCACCACCTTACGTATACAACCAACTTTTTCCACCATTGGCGGTGGTACACAGGATAACCTGAACAATGTGTTATCCCCCACCATCGGGGCAGACAAATGGACGCATATTGTCCTGACCTATGAATTCACCACCG
>DAORKK010000256.1:0-4100 GCA_035439525.1 Chitinophagaceae bacterium | reverse complement strand
AATCCGCCGATTTCAATTTTACCGGGCATACCCCCTACCTCAAACAAATGTTCGGGGTAAATGATGTAGTGATGATGCTTTGTGCCGGCGATTTCAGGGTAGCGCTTGTTACCGAACATGTACCGGTGGGTGAAGTGGCCAAACATATCACCAAAGAAAAGATTCTCAGCAAGCTTTACCTGATCAACCAGAGTCTGCAAAAAGACTTTGGTATTGAAAAACCGAAAATTGCCGTGCTGGGACTAAATCCCCATGCCGGTGACGAAGGCCTGATCGGAAATGAAGAAGAAAGTATTATCAAACCGGCTATCAAAGAAGCCAAAAACAATAATATGCTGGTGGTGGGACCTTACAGTGCAGATGCATTTTTTGCCCGCCGGAGTTTCGATCGGTTTGATGCCGTACTGGCAATGTACCACGACCAGGGACTGATTCCGTTTAAAACACTGGCCTCGGGTGATGGGGTTAATTTTACCGCCGGACTGCCGGCTATCCGCACTTCACCAGACCATGGAGTGGCTTTTGATATTGCCGGTAAAGACAAGGCAGATAACTCTTCCTTCCTCACCGCCATCTTTGAGTGTATCGATATTTTTAACCGGAGAAACGGCTTTCTCGAAAGCCATAAAAATCCATTACGTAAAATGACCCCTTCCATCCTGGTCAACGCCAAAGACGAAATTATAGAAGAGTAAGATCAGTTGAAAACGGTATCGGAAACCCCTTTATTGATTTCATAGGAAGCATAGGCTATTTCCACTTTGCCTTTCTGATTCTTTGCATCCCGGGCGGGCGCTTTCCCGGAACCATTGTCATAATCAATGGTGACCCCTTTGGGTAATTTATAATCACGGGTATTAAAACTCAGTTCTACATTATCCGGCAATCCCCATTCGGCATACTTCTTATAGGTCATCAATAATTCATAGGTCCCGTTTTCCCGGGTGCTGATTACCGATTTGATCATGAGCAGGCGGGCTTCATCGATATAGAGGGTGGCCCGGGTGATATTCTCCTCATCACTCAGCGGAAAGATCTTGATCACTTTACAGGTAATCCCGGCAATCTTTTCTGTTCCGGATTCCACCGCTTCAAAATTGGAAAGCCCCAGCACGTTGTTCATGTTTACATTGGCAGATCCTTTGGGGATGAAGGAGACGCCACTTTCGTTTTTAATCTTCAGTTTGTCCGGCTTCTTATAATACACTTTAATGCTGGCTACCGGGGCCTTGATAAAAATCACATTGGTCTTCATCTTACCTGTGGCCGTATAGTCGTTTACCTGATCGTATTTGGTCTTTACTTTCTGCAGCAGTTCTTTAGCAGTCTGGGCCGGAGCCAGTACCGTGATCAAACAAGCCGAGAGAAGTAAGAAAAGTCGTTGTTTCATAAAAGGGGATTAACTGAGAATATCTTTTTTATTAAAGCCGCGAATACTGATGGCCAGGAATAGTACAATATAACCCAACAGGATCAGGCCGCTTCGTACGAGGGACATCGGATTTTCCACCGAACCTGAAATCGTAGCTCCCTCCACGTTTTTATCCACGTAAAAAAATCCTTTCCAGCCCAGCATATGGGTGGTAAAGGACCAGGGATTGATGGTCTCTTCAAATACAGGCACCCGTAACTGTTGCACAATGGTAAATACAATCACCACACATACGGTTGCCACGATAGGTCCCAGTGAGTTTTCCGAAAACACAGAAAACATCAGGGCCATGGCGGCAATGGTGGTCAATGCCAGCGCGGCAAATATGAACGCAGCAAAAAATCGCCAGACCACATCCCCGGATTTCATAATATGCATATCCGTTTCTTTGAACACCACCAGGTCTTCAGTACCAAAGATCAATATGCTGCCCAGCAGGGCAAACAAGGCCATACAGGCCAATAATAAAATCACATACACGGTACTGGCCCAGAACTTGGCCATGATCAGTTGGGTTCGGGTTACCGGTTTACCTGCCAGCAGGCGGAGAGTTCCCAGGTTGGCTTCCCCGGAAATCATATCCCCGGCAATCAGTGCCACCAACAGGGGTACATGGATCAGGATCATGTGCAAAACAGCCACACAAACAAAATAACCATTGAGGATTTTTTCATAAGGAATATCAAAGGTGTCGGCCTGGCTGTCGGTGTAAAACTGGACAAAATCCTTTCCGTTTACCTTCAGGGCAAACTGTACCAGTAATATAATAACCGCAATCGCCCCGAAGGCGATAAACGTGCGGGGTCGCTTGAAGATCTTGTACAATTCTATTTTCAACAGCTCTGTAAACATCTACACTTTGGTTAATGATAAGAAATAATCCTCGAGTGAATTCAGTGGGCGGAGACTTAGTACCGGTATTCCTTTTTCCACCAGCATTTTGTTGAGGGTGGGAATCTCATTCCGGTTACATTCCAGCCGGATCGTTCCTTTTACCGGTTCTTTCAGCGCATGCTGCCAGGTAGATTCCTTCAATATGGACATGGCAGCGGCTATATCCGGTGTCATCAGTTCCACCACCGTTTTTTCCGGATCGAGGAGTTCACTGACCTTACCTTCGACTACTTTTTCTCCTTTATGAATGATCAGCATATTATCAGCCACCATTTCCATCTCACTTAGCAAATGGGAGGAGACCACTAAGGTTTTTCCCAGATCACGGCTGAGATGAATAAGGAGTTGCCGCATATCGGCAATTCCCTGTGGGTCCAATCCATTGCTGGGTTCATCAAGGATAATCAGTCCGGGATTATGAATCAGGGCGCAGGCCAGTCCGAGGCGTTGTTTCATGCCCTGAGAATAAGTTTTAACCTTGCTCCCTGCCCTTTCTGCCAATCCGACCAGGGCCAGCTGATCCATTATTTGTTTATCCGTGGACTTTACCCCGCTCAGGCGGGAAAAGATGCGGAGGTTCTCCCTGGCAGTAAGGTATTTGTATAAGTCCGGTTTTTCAATGATGGCACCGGTCTGGCGGAGTATCTCTTTGCGGTGTTTGCGGAGATTCATCCCGAAAATCTCAATTTCCCCTTCAGTAGGTTCAATCAGGGTCATCAACATCCGGATGGTGGTGGATTTACCGGCGCCGTTCTGTCCCAGGAAACCATACACCTGCCCTTCCCCGACGGTGAACGACAAATTGCTGACCGCTTTGAGGTCGCCAAAATGCTTGCTTAGGTCCTTGACCCGGATAACCTGGTTCATTCCTGCTAATTAACGGACAAAGGTATTAAAGGTTCGTCCCTGTTAATGAAGTATTTACCTTTTATCTTAAAAAATTATCGAAAAATACTTGCATTTATTACGTACAAGGATTAGGTTTGTTTGCGATTCGGAAAACCACATTTAACCACGTAAAACTACGATATTCGCCCGTACCCGGTTTACCCTCTTCTTCCATCCGGGAAGGCTGTATAAAGCAGGACTACCGTTAAATCCCCCGAAGCATCCAATATTTCTGTGGGCTAACAAATGATTATAAAAGCCTGAGAAATGTCTATTAAATTTTTATCCGTTTTTGCCCTTTTCCTGCAGCTGACCACCTCAGCACAGGATCATAGTCTGCCTGCCAACCCTTTTACAAGCACCACCACCATTACTGCAATACCCCAAATTGTGGATTTAAAAGCTGTAGTGACCAACCAGAAAATTCAGCTCAACTGGAAGACGGAAGAGAACCAATCTATCAACCTTTTTGAAGTGGAGAGAAGCACCGACGGCAAAACCTTTACCCTCGCGGCTCTGGTATTCGGGACTGATAAAGCAACGGCTGAAGAGTATTTATTTTTTGAAAAAAATACCGGTAAAAAGACCTTGTACCGGGTTAAGATCATCAGTAAGGATAAGCAGGTATATTATTCGTCGCCTGTGGAAGCCGGATAAGCGAATCAACCATTAACTGCAAACCATGAAACAAAAATTAAATAAAACATTAAAAGAGCAGGCCGACCGTTTAAAAAAAGCGGTGGATCGTCTGCTGAATATTCCCCCAAAAAAATCCCCGGAGTTTGCCCTGCAACCGATCCGGAATCAGCACCGGTTCCCCCGGTAAGATAAATTTTTCATACACTTAGAGTATCCAAAAGAGATGAGGCCCTTTTTCTAAAGGGCC
>DAORKK010000255.1:0-4139 GCA_035439525.1 Chitinophagaceae bacterium | reverse complement strand
GCTATACGAACGGTATTAAAGGGCGAGTCCCACGGATAACTGGAAGCCCTGGCTTTTCCACTTGTTGTCATCGGGTATATCGCTGATATCATTCAGTCCGATCGCGTAGCGTCCGTTGACCCTGATCGGACCCATCCGGACCAGCACACCGGCCAGCATGGAGAAATCGCCTTGTTTAAATGCATTTCCACCATTCTGGAGTAAGGTTTTGTTCTGATCGATCAGTACCCCAAACTGAGGACCGGCCTGAAGGGAAATAAAATTGCCGATCAGCTTGTAGTTGACCAGGATCGGGATGGACAGGTAATTCAGTTTCACATTACTGTTGCCATCAAATACATCCTGGTAAACGTGACTGAAATTACTGTCGACCCGGGTTGCATACTGGTTCCAGAGGACTTCCGGTTGCAACACCAGTTTGTTACCCATACGGATTTCGGCAAATCCACCCAGGTGGTAACCGTAACGGAACTCATCTTTAAAGGATTTGCCATCGACCTTGGTAATGTTGGTACCGGCTTTCACACCTAAATGAAACTGGGCCGTGGCTGCCTGTGTCATCAGTACCAGGGCGAAAAGCGAAAGGAGTTTTGTTTTCATGCGCATTTTTTTAATTGTTTTTTGGAATGGCTTGAGACCGGTAATATTTTTTCAAGTATAGTGCCAGTCACCCTTGCCCGCTGTTAAAATTGATTTAACGTAAATAAGTACCCGCTAAAACATAAATTGTAACAGGGCCATTGCGCTTGAAATGTGAATGTTTTCTAAAAGAAAAAGGCTCAGAAAAAAAAGCCGGCATTCAAAGTAAAGAGGGCGTTGAAGTTTTGGGTATCGGCCGGGAAGTAATAATCGAGTACCAGCTGCGGCTGGAAGAAAAATTTACCAATGGAATATTCACCCCGCAGGTACATGGTCAGCGACAAAGGTTGAAAATCGAGCTGGTCATCGAGATATACGTTATCCGTATTGAAGAGTACATTACTACCTGTGCGGATGGTGGTAGCATAGGTACTGGAAGACTGGTTAAACCCGAATTTCTGCGTCCCGCTGGTAAATGCCAGTTGCGGGGTTAGCCGGATATGATCACGGGCAGAAAACACTTCAAGCCAGTAAAAGTCATGGCGGATGGAAGCCATGATGGAAAAGTCACTGACCGTTTCTTCTGTATTGATATACGTAAATCCCCGCCGGCGCAGACGCAGGTCCTGGATCAGTTCTTCGCGTTGCATATAGTCACTGCGGCTGCCCCAACCATAACTCGCGGCTACCGTTGGCCTGAACCAGGATTTGCGGTACATAAAATAGCCATAGAGTTCATTCTGCAGGGGCGTTGTATAAAAAGGTAATGAATCGCGGGTTAGATAACGGGTATAGGAAATACCAGTGGCTATACTCCTGTTTTTCAAATAGTCAAATGAAGGCGTGATCCCTGCCTGGTAAAAATTCATATTATCTCCGTCATGAACAATATAACCTGTACCGGTTATTCCAAAACCTCCTCTATGATAAAACCCAAGTGTCGGCGAATAATTCAGTTGCTTTGAAGTGCTGATGGAATAGTCGGTCTTACTGGAATAATTGTAATACCCTTTTCCAACGGATAAACTGACCAGTGAATAACTCCGGGGGGTGAGCAGAGAATCCATAAAAGCATCAAAATCCCGGAACAAAAAATCATAATCCAGGCTGGTATCTATTGCAAAAAGGGAACTGTCCGTTTTGACCAAAACAGTATCTGCCGGTAATACCTGGGCGGTTCCGGTGACATAATTAAAGAGAAAGGCCAGGCATATTGACCATTTTTTAATCATCAGGCAGTGGGTGGCCTATTTGTTTACAGAAAATAAAGCCCTTATTCTTCTGTCAGACCGGAAGCAGGCCAGAAAGTTTAAAGCCGGTACCCGACGAAGATAAAAAAGGATTGCTGCCAGTACACTAAAAAATTAAGGGATTAACATTTCTATGCCAGCTCGATCAGGGTAATTTCGGGTAAAATCCCCACCCGACCCGGATAGCCGATAAAGCCGAATCCCCGGTTGACATAGAGTTTTTGCTTTTCTTTTTCGTACAAACCGGCCCATTCATTGTACATATACTGAACCGGGCTCCATTTCAGGCCGGGAATTTCCACCCCAAACTGCATCCCATGGGTATGTCCTGATAAAGTGAGGTCAATATCCGGGTATTTCTTCATCACTTCAGCCCGCCAATGCGAAGGGTCATGGCTCATCAGAATTTTAAAGGGATACGCGGCAGCTCCGGCATGCGCTTTACTAAGGTCTCCGTATTTGGGGAAACGGGCTTTGGCACTCCAGTTTTCAATTCCAAGTAAGGCGATTTGCTGACCTTCTTTTTCCAGGACCACATGCTCATTCATCAGCAGCCGCCAGCCCATATCCGCGTGTACTTTCTTCAGACTTTCCAGGTTGGCTGCTTTCTGATCAGGGCTATCCCACTGCACATATTCTCCATAATCGTGATTACCCAGGGTGGAATATACACCCATTGGTGCTTCCAGCTTATTAAAAACCGCTTTATAATCATCCATTTCGGAGGCCAGGTTATTCACCAGGTCACCGGTAAACAGGATCATATCCGGTTTTTCCGCCAGAATTTTATATACACCCTTCATCACCGCTTCTTTATCGGTAAAACTGCCCGAGTGGATATCGGAGATATGGACAATTTTAGTGCCCCGGAAGGCTGCTGGCAGATTCGGATAATTGAGTTTTACTTTACTTACCTGGTAGCGGTGTTTATTTCCAAAACCATAGATCAGGGTACCAAACAGGCCGCTTCCGGCAAGGACGCCCAGCCAGCTCATAAAGGCCGACCGGGTAATGCCTTCCCCGGTCAGGGCAGCCGCCCCCACTTCTTTTGGCCTGGTGAGTATCTTCTCCCCGGCCCATTGAATGCCTCTGCGCAAATCGTCCACCAGGAAAAACAGGGAGGCGATCAGTTTGGCGAAAAACAGGCCAGCAATCATCGAAAAAATAGTGCTTTTGGCCAGTTTGGCCGCTTTATCCATCTGCAGGTAGGGTAAAAGGATCAACATAACAATGGCCAGTACAGAAAGCGTCCAATACCCGGAATGGATAATCAGCCGGGTACGGGGGCTGGCGGACTGGGTCAATACCTTCAGGGTCTGGAAGAAATAGAGGTCAATGAGGAACATAAAGCCCAGAAAAACCCACCAAAACGGAGAACTACGCATATAAGTGTCAAAATTAAGCGTCCATGAATAATAGGCAGTCTTTTGTCGAACGCTTATTTTTGCCAGCATGCCTTTTTACCGGCGTAAAACTTAAATTTGCGTTCTTGTGATCAGGGGGCAATTTTACCATATTCAATCACTTACTTCAACCAGTTTTCGGCAAAATGGCAAGAATTATCGGTGTAGCTAATCAAAAGGGAGGTGTAGGCAAAACCACCACCGCGATCAACCTGGCGGCAAGTTTTGCGGTGCTCGAATACAAAACCCTGCTGGTGGATGGTGATCCGCAGGCCAACAGCACCACAGGTGTTGGCTTTGACCTGCACAATGTCACCCAGAGTCTGTATGACTGTATGGTCAACCAGGCCCGTGCAAAAGATGTGATCCTGAAGACAGAAATCCCTAACCTGGATTTAATTCCTTCTCATATTGACCTGGTGGGTGCTGAAATTGAAATGATCAATTATCCCAGCCGTGAAATGGTGCTGAAGAACCTGCTGGATGGCATACGGAATGACTATGACTTTATTATCATCGACTGCTCTCCTTCCCTTGGTTTGATTACCGTTAACGCTTTAACAGCTGCAGATTCCGTGGTAATTCCGGTACAAGCTGAATTTTTCGCGCTGGAAGGATTAGGCAAACTGCTCAATACGATCAAGATTGTACAAAGCAGGTTGAATACTGCTTTGGTGATAGAAGGAATTCTGATGACCATGTATGACGGACGTCTTCGTCTCTGCAACCAGGTGGTCAGTGAAGTACGCCGCCATTTTGATGAAATGGTATTCAGTACCATTGTACACCGGAATGCAAGGCTCGCCGAAGCCCCGAGCGCCGGCAAACCCGTGATCTTATATGATGCAGCCAGCAAAGGCTCTATGAATTATCTGAACCTGGCCAAAGAGATATTGCAGAAGAATGA
>DAORKK010000254.1:0-4149 GCA_035439525.1 Chitinophagaceae bacterium | reverse complement strand
GCATAGAATTTATCAAAAGCGTCCAGGATTTTTCCTTCCAGGATCATCTGGTTCAGCTGGTCTACGTTTGTTCTTAAATCACTCATGGTATTATTTTTTAAAGATTGAATTAATACCACAAAATTAATGTTTAAACATTGAAAAAACCAAATCTTTTTTACTTCAATGGGTATTTAATTGTTTTTTAACAGCCCGGATGCAACGTTCGTGGAAAAAATTACCTCTTTGTGGTATAGGCCATGAACCTGAAATTCAGTTGTTTTACGCCTGTAAGTCACGAACCACTAACCATTAACCCACCTTTTATGAATTTATTCACCGATTCCCTCCGCCATTTTTTTGAAGGATTTAGTTCGTTTTATACGTCGATTTTTGACGGAATTAAGAAGATATAGTAGTGAGTAGTGAGTGGTGAGTGGTGAGTGGTGAGTGGGGTACTAAAGCTGGGATAGCTTTACTGGTCGGGTAATAATGTAAAAGGGAAATAATAATTGCTTCCCTGAAATTTATCTTTGCTGTTTATTTCTGTTTCTGAAAATCATTTTCTTTAGTCCTTCATACATTCCCAAATTCAAAAATCTGTTACACTGCTCTCACCACTGACTACTCATTTGCCATTTCAGTCTATAACCTTTTTAAAAAACGCTCCTGCTTTAGGACCCTACTCACCACTCACTACTCACCATTCACCATTCCTCCCTTCTTCAGCTCCCCCGACAACTTCAATATCGCAAACAAATGATGCCCTTCGTGCAGCAGGAAAAAATTGATCCATTGCTGCAAGGTCAGTTCCCCGAATAAGGGATGCATCCCTTTTTTCAAAAAATCAGGCTCACTGAAATGCAGCATTTCATTCGCCATTTCCTTGCGGGTGGTGATCATATCCTGCATGACTTCACGGAAGCTCTTTGCACAGTTTTCGTGAAACTGCGGATCGGTTTCGGCGGTATAGCGTTCAAACACGGGACCATGACCTTTGAGGATCTCTTTGACCCGGTCAATAAACGTATGCTGGTAGGTTTGTAAGTGAACGATTTGCTGGAAGATGGACCACTTGCCGGGTATCACCTGGAGACGTACCTGTTCTTCACTCAATCCGTCAATAATATCCACAAGATTTTTGTGCTGGTACTGCAGACGGGTGGAAATGTGCGATGGTAAATGCATAGCATTGGGTGTTTGTGGTGTAATGATAATTCTTAACTCTCCCAGACACGGGTGCCTTCGCTGCAATTGGAACAGATATCAATATTCTTTCTTCCTTTCAGGATCTGTTGCCTGAATTTACTGTATTCTCCGTTCTTCCAGATTTCTTTGAACGGTTTTTTCTTTAAATCGCCCAGCTGGTGCTGTGCATCCTTGTCAAAACAACAAGGTGCCACCAGCCCGTCCCAGGTGATGACCGGATCATGCCAGAGCCGCCAGCAATGATTGGCCAGCTTACCCTTAAATGAATAGGTATCCCCGTTTTTGCGGTAGCGACTGTATTTATCGATCGTTGGGATCAACTGGTTCGGGTCTTTTTCATAATCATAGATCTGCGCGGTCTTGAACCATACATCATCCACCCCGATCTCTTTCGCCAACTCCTTTACGTCTTCAATCTGGTGTTCATTGGGTTTCACCACTAAGAACTGGAATACCACAAAGGGTTTAGTACTGTTCAGTTCTTTTTTCCATTTCACGATATTCCGGGCGCCTTCCAGCACTTTGCTGAGCTGGCCACCCACCCGGTACTGCTGGTACACTTCCTGCGTGGTGCCATCGATCGAAATGATCAGCCGGTCCAGTCCGCTCTCAATCGTGCGCTTTGCATTTTCATCGGTCAGGTAATGCGCATTGGTGGAGGTAGCCGTGTAAATTTTTTTCGATCCCGCATATTGTACCATATCGAGAAAAGAGGGATTGAGGTAAGGCTCTCCCTGGAAATAAAATACGAGATAGAGTAATTCTTTGTGCAGCTGATCGATGGTTTCCCTGAAAAAATCCCGCTGGAGCATACCCGTTGGACGGGTAAAGGCCCGCAGTCCGCTCGGACATTCCGGGCAGCGCAGGTTACAGGAAGTGGTGGGCTCAAAAGAAATGGAAACCGGGTAGCCCCATTGTATTGGCTTACCGGTCCACTTGCTGACCTGGTAACTGCTCAGCACTTTCAGCCCGTTCCATACCCGCCGCAAGGTTAATTTGGAAAAGAGGTTAATACTGTCTCGTCGGTTTAATCGGCTCATCGGGGGTAAAGGTAAGTTTTGCTACGGTATGTGCGGCATGCTTCGGCAAGCTCAGCATGACACGGGCTGTCACCCTGAGCCTGTCGAAGGGCAGGGTGACACAATCATTCAGCTCCGATTGTTGAAAAGCAACCTGTGGCTCATGGATTTTAAAAAAGCTTTTAAGAAACCTCTTAAGAATCGTTACGTCCGTGTCATCCTGAGTAGACGCAAATGGCTCTTTTCAGGGCAGGAGAAATATCTGCTGCGTCGTATCGAAGGGTGACCAAAACACATTATCTTCAACAACACTCCCATGCCACCCCCCACCTTATCATATCAACTCTTTTCAATGGGCGATTCGGCCCTCACGCTCGACTGGGGTAATCGTATTGACGAAGCGGTTAACCTGGAAGTCATGGCCCGGTACCAGCAGTTCAGGCACCAGCAATTCCCGGGTTTTATCGAAGCAGTCCCGGCCTATAGTTCCCTGACCGTTTATTACGATCCGGTATTTATCCGTAAACTACTGCCTGTGGCGGGTACAGCTTTTGAATATGTACGGGAACGCATAACCGAAATGATGTCAGTAGAACTGCCTTTTACGGAAATTAATTCCCGCCTGGTACGCATTCCGGTTTGTTATGATGCATCCTTATCGCCGGATATTGAACAAATACTGGAGGAGAAAAAGATCACGTTGGAGGAATTGATCCGTCTGCATACCGGGCGCATCTACCGGGTATATATGATGGGGTTTCTTCCCGGCTTTGCCTATATGGGCGAAGTGGACGAGCAACTGGCCATGTCCCGCAAGCCCCGGCCGAAGTCCACAAAAGCGGGCAGTGTGGGTATTGCAGGCCGGCAGACCGGTATCTATCCGCTCACATCCCCGGGTGGCTGGCAAATCATCGGCATGACCCCCATTGAATTATTTAACCGGAACCGGAAAGACCCCACGTTGCTGCAGGCAGGAGACCGGGTTCAGTTTTATGCAATCGATAAATATGAGTTTGCGCATTATTAAAGCAGGCATACAGGATACCGTGCAGGACTTCGGCCGAACCGGTTACCAGCAGGCGGGAATCAACCCCTCCGGTGCCATGGACCGCTATGCGCTGCAGGTGGCCAATGCACTGGTGGGAAACGACCTGCATGAAGCGGTGCTCGAACTTCATTTTCCTTCATCCGTTATACTTTTTACCCGGCCGCTGCTTATCGCCATTACAGGGGCCGATTTTTCACCCAGTATCAATGGGGAACCGGTTCCCCTGAACCAGTGTATTGTGGTCAATAAAAATGATGCCCTGCAGTTTCATCGTCCGGTCAGCGGGGCAAGGGCCTGCCTGGCAGTACAAGGTGGTTTTAAGTTAAGTCCCTGGCTCGAAAGTCAGAGTACCAATCTCAAAGCCGCGGCGGGTGGTTATGAAGGACGGGCTTTGCGGAAAGGCGATGAACTGATTTGCCGGACCGAAAGGGAGTATAGTAAATTATTAAATGGGAAAAATTTCAGGATCCTGCCCTGGACGGCGGATCACCAGTCGGGTGATAACAGTAAGGAAATTTTAGTTCTTCCCGGAAATGAATGGGACCGGTTGCCAGCTGCATCCAGGGAACGTTTGTTGGGAACACCTTTTCTGATCACCAAACTCGCCGACCGGATGGGTTTTCACCTGGGCAATGAACCCCTGGATATCCTGCCCGGGGAGGAACTGGTTTCTTCCGCCGTCACCTTCGGAACAGTGCAGTTGTTGCCCGATGGCAAACTGATTATTTTAATGGCCGATCATCAGACCACGGGAGGGTATCCCCGCGTGGCCCATGTGATCACGGCCCATCATTCAAAACTGGCGCAGAAAAGAACGGGAGAGGCCTTGCATTTCAGGGTAACGGATTTGATGACTGCTGAACAACTGCTGCAAAAACAGCAACAACATATAAA
>DAORKK010000253.1:0-4155 GCA_035439525.1 Chitinophagaceae bacterium | reverse complement strand
CCCGGCTTCTCCTTTTACCAGATCGGTCAGGGTTCCCGGACCATCTCCCTTATATTGATCTTCCGGCGGCAGCAGGTTAATGACCGAATCCACCCGGTACTTTGCGCTATAGAAATAAGTTTCCATGATATCACTGCTGATCCAGCCCGGTTTAAAAGCTTTGGCTTTTACGGTCACATGCTGAGTCAGTGTGGTATTTTGCTTGTACTCCGGTGATTTAATACTATCCGGGTCCGTACCATCCAGTGTATAACGGATACTCACCCCGTTTACATAATGTTTTAACCGAAGTACGATGGGGTCAGTGATAATCTGTTCTTCATTAAGTAATACAGGCGGAGTCAGTTTTAATAAGGTAGTATCTCCGGTAAAGCCTTTTTCAACAACCACTCCTTTCAGTGTAACGGCCAGTTGATTCATATCGGTTTCACTGAGCCCGGTATTCCAGAGGTAGAGCCGGGATAATTTTTTAAGTCCGGTCAGCTTATGGATATCCTCTTTTTTAACCACTGTGCCGGACAGGGATAGCTGCCGGAGTTCTTTCAGCTTATTCAGTTCCTCTAAATGCAGACCGCTGATGGAAGTAAAAGACAGATTCAATTTGCGCAGGTTGCTGAATTCACTGATTGTTTTCAGCTCTTCATCTTTGACGGGCATTTTGGTCAGGTTGAGACTCACCAGTTGTTTTTTTACGGCCAGCAGCTCTTTTAATTGTTCTGTTGAATAAGCCGATGCGCTGAAAAATGAAGCGCCTAATGCCGGTGAATTCATAGCCAGGGCGGTGACCACCCGGTAATTATTATTCAGGTTTTTTACTTTCGATTCATCCGCAGCCGTAAAATCATAATCATCCGTTTCAATGGTATTGAACCGGGAATGGGCCATGATCCGGAGCGAATCTGATTCCGGCAGATCCATTACCCGGGACTTGAAACCGGCTCCGCCTTTAATCCATAAATACAACAGCTGTATTTCCTGATCAGTGAGTTGTGGCTTTCCTTTTGGAGGCATATGCTTTTTGTCTTCGGGATCTAAATGCACCCGGTTCAGTAACAAGCCAAAACCCGCAGCCGTGGTATCCCAGAGTTTCCCGTTCTTTCCCCCTTTTACCAATAGCGATTCTGTTTCCATGGATAAATGGCCCTTTGCTTTTTGTGCGTTATGGCAACTCATGCATTTTGACTCCAGTACCGGTCGGACCATATCCTTATAGACTTCTGCTTCTTCCATCAGTACCACCTGCGCTTTTTTCTCCGGACTTACCGGGGCCAGTAAATAGTTTTCACCATGGGTAATGGTGGCACCCTGGTGGCCCGTAAATACTAAAAGCAGCAGGCAGGCAAGTGAAATTGAAATCCTGAATCCGCGTAAGCTGTTTATTTTATGCCGGTAAGTAAACCATAGTATAGCGAGTAGTGACAGGGCCGTACCTCCCCATTTGTGCCAATTCACCAATGCGGTATCAAAACCTTCTTCTGTGGAAAGAATTAAGCCCATGACTGCGCTAATGGCGGCCGTCAACGCGGAGAATAATAACAGGGATTCACTGATATGCCTGGTAAATTCATTTTCATGACTCCGGTTTCCCATAAACAGCATCCAAATAATATAGAGGATCAGCAGTACCAATGGAAAATGCAGGAGCATGGTATGCATGCGGCCGGCCACCTGCAACCAGGCTGGAATGACCAACCGGCTTTCAAACAACAAAAGGAATACCAACAGGCAGTTGAGTGCAAAGCAACAATTGAATAGTATATTCCTGGTGCGTACCATACTTAATAAATCTTTAGTTCATCAATAAATATCCAGGCATGTTGTCCTTTGGCGGCATGCCATGCGGGCATTTCTTTCGGGACCAGCAAAGTGATATATAATTGACGGGTCTTTATTTTGTGGATTGCTTTTATCTGCCGGTAGCGGCAATGCGTGCCGGTGGTTTCTTTGTCTGCCTTCAAATGTTCAGTTCCTATGAGTTGAAGACCGGTTCCTTTCCGGTAATCGCCCTTTACCCGGATAATTTCCGGCAGGAATATCCAGGCGCTTTCGCTTTGTAAAAAATGAAGCAGTACACTATTTACTTTTTGTCGTTTACCCAGATCAACTGTGATGGAAACCGTATCACATTGATACCCCATCCAGTTTTTACTGCCGGTCTGCGCTACCCCGCCCTGGTTATCAAACAGGGTTTGTTCACCCTTTCCCGGGTAAGAAGCATGGGGCAAAGTATACTTGAGTGATTTAATCCGTTTGCCATTTTTGATGAAGGTTGCAACGACTGTTTCTGATGGCAGAAAAGTGGCACCAAAAGCTTTTGCTTTCAGTATGGTCAGGTTTTGAGTAATGGTGACCGGGCCGGTATAAACCGGATCATTTTGAGTTGGCTCCTGGCCATTCAGGGTATAATGGACGGTGCTGCCTTCCTGCGCAAATTTTATTTCGGCTACCGTTTTATTTTCAAAGAACACGGAAGGATATTTCAGTAATGGAGGGGCCAGCTGAAATGCTTCCTGGCTATTCACCGGCCGGAAACTGCAGACCAATAATAATATCAGGAGGTAATTCCTCATAGGACCGGCTTTAATTTATAAGGATATGCCTGTCCGGAATTCCATTGGGCCACATAGAGGTTCTCTTCCTCATCAATGCATACATCGTGCGGGTATTGAAAGGCCTTTATTGTCTGGTACATTTCATCGGCCATCGTTCCGTTGTAAGAAGGTTCGCTGCCTGCCAGGTTGGAGATCACCTTATTGTTTTTGTCCAGTATAGTTATAAAACCGGATTGCTGCCATAAACGGCTATTGCTTTGCAGTACGGCCGCATATAAATAATCACCATGAATCACGGGCCGGCAAATCCAGGCACCCGGAACGGGAATCGTATCAATATACCGGCCCTCTGTTGTATAACGTTTGAAAGCCTGTTCTTCCCTCGATGTGACAATCAGTACCGGATTGTTTTTATCCCGGTTGTCATAGCAGATTCCGTGTGCGTTTTTCAAGTGCTTTTCCGATGAACCCCGGCCACCCCAGTGCCGGATATATTCTCCTTTATAATTGTATTGAATAATAAAGTCCTTGCCATAGCCATCTGCAACATAAATATCTCCATTGGGGGCAATAGTGGTTTCAGTGGGAATGTATTCCTCTTCCTTACTGTATTCGCCGGTTTCCTTCGGATAGTTCAGGGTAAGTAATACACGGCCATCCAGCGTGGTTTTAATCACCTGGTGCCGGTTATTATCACATATAAAAAGCACTTCTTCACCGTTTTCGTTGAACAGGGTCAGTCCATGTCCGCCCGGATATTCATGTCCCCAGCTGCTGATCAGTTTCCCCTTTTTATCATAAATGATAATATTGTTCTTTGTTTCATTGGTCAGTAAAATGATTCTTCCCTTGCTGTCTTGTACCATTTCGTGACAGTCTTTAACGGGATATCGGTTCCGGTCCAGTTCCCCCCATTTAGTATCGATCCGGTAACGTTTATTATTATGACCCAGTATAATATCCTCCCCCTCCCTGGAAAAAAGCAAGGTAGGACTGCACGCAAGCCCGGCCGTTAATAGTGATGTTTGTTTAATAAAATGATTACGATTCATCATAAAAAAATGCGTCCGGTGAGTGGTTATTTATGCAATGAGTCCGTTGACCAGTTTGCCCGAAACATCGGTGAGCCGGTATCTTCTGCCAAGGTGCTTATAGGTCAGTTGTTCATGATTCATTCCCATCAGGTGTAAAATGGTCGCGTGAAAATCGTGTACATGCACCGGGTCCTTAGCGATATTATAACCAAACTCATCGGTTTCGCCATACACGCCCGGCTTTACGCCACCACCGGCCATCCAGATGGAGAAGCAGCGGGGGTGATGGTCCCTGCCATAATTTTCTTTTGATAGCGGTCCCTGGCAATAATTGGTTCTGCCAAATTCACCACCCCAGATCACCAGCGTTTCGTCCAGTAATCCGCGTTGCTTAAGATCCGTGATCAATGCGGCACTGGCCTGATCGGTATCCATGCACTGCCCACGGATTTCACCGGGCAGGTTATTATGTCCATCCCAGCCCTGGTGATAGAGTTGAATAAAGCGTACACCATTTTCGGAGAGCTTACGGGCGAGCAGGCAATTGGCCGCATAGGTGCCGGGCACTA
>DAORKK010000252.1:0-4205 GCA_035439525.1 Chitinophagaceae bacterium | reverse complement strand
CGATTCGGATCGGAAATCAGTACATCACTGCTGTTACCAAAGGTTCCGGGATTATCAAATCCATTCAGCACGATACCAAAAGTTGTTTTCTTTGAGGCGAAATAATCAAAGCCGATTTTGGCATTGTAATTCTGGCTTTTCTCCCGTATTCTTGACTCCTGGTCAAAATAAGAACGCACTTCTTTCGTAGATGACTCAATGAATTTCCGTTGTATATCGAGGTCCTGGAAATTCTGCCGGTTATTGTAACCCAGGGTGGTGAAGAAATTGATTTTATTTTTCCGGTAATTAAACGTGAATGACTCATTCACTTTCGGATAACGGCCCTGACTCCAGGTGGTGGAAATGGAACCGTTATAACCAAATTGTTTTGTCTTCTTTGTTTTGATATTAATAATACCGCTGTTACCGGCAGCATCGTATTTGGCCGGAGGATTCGTCATAATCTCAATCTGGTCCAGCTGATTACTGCTGAGGCTGCGGAGGTAATTGGCCAGGTCGGTACCGGATAAATAACTGGGACGGCCATCGATAAATACCTGTACGCCCTGTTTTCCTTTCAGACTGATATTTCCATCCTTATCAACAGAGATACCCGGTGATTTTTCCAATACTTCCATGGCTGATGTACCCACATTAGTTACCGATGCCTCTACGTTCACCACGGTCCTATCAATCCGTTGCTCAATAAGCGGTTTTTTGGCGGTTACGGTAACCCCGCTCATGGATTTGGGCTGTGGGATCAGGTCGATATTTTTTAACGCGATCAGCTGATTGGCATCATTCAGTTCAACGGTCTCAGAATAGCCCTTTTCATGCCCTACGGCTGAAATACGCACGAAGTACCTGCCCGGTGCTACTCCCTCAAATTCAAATCGGCCATTGCGGTCAGCCACACTGATTTTAGCTACACTCGAGTCGCTGGCCCTTAAAAGGGTAATGGTTGCCGATTCCAGGATTTTAGCACTACCATCAGTTACGGTACCCTTAATCCGGCCTGTTCCGTTCTGGGCCTGGCTTATCATAGATACAGCCAGCAGGGCGATTGCCATAAAATGTTTAAAATATCTCATAATCGTTGATTTTAATGTGTAGTACCTGTCTTTGGATATTACATCCCAAAATTCAGTACTTTGCATTACATAGTTCATTGTTTTAAATTAAACGGCCTGTTTCAGGGATGTTCGGCCGTTTCTAAGTATGGGAGTATGACGATCCGGGGGAAAGGCGGTTACAAATCCGCCCCGGATTCGTATTAAAGGCGAATTAGGCGGATAAGCGGAATCTTAACCAGGATCAAGTGAAAATTCAGGTAAATGATGTGGAGAGAAGGCTTTCAGAGACCAAATTCAGCCCGAATCGCTTCCGCATAAGTGCGGCCGGAGGTAAGGCGGGTACCGGCTTTATCGTCCATTATAAAGAGATAACGGCCATTAAAATGCCGGTGCATCTCACGGATGCGGTCCTTATTGATAATATACGATTTCTGAATGCGGTAAAACTGGGAAGGTAGTTTTTCGGAAAGGGTGGTCAGCGAATGGTCAGTCAGGTGCTTGACGCCCTCCGTCGTATGTATGTAAACATATTTGTCTTCCGCCTCCATAAAAGCGATTTGTTCATATCGCAGCAAAATAATCCTGTCGCCTATTTTGATGGGCAAGGCCGTAGCTTTCGGAGGCGCCTGTAACTGGCGGATGATCTCCTGCAATCCACTCACATCTATTCCGGGTCCGGCTCCGGCAATTTTTCCAAACTCCGTTAATTTCCGGATGCTTTGCTCCAGCCGTTCTTCCTTGATAGGCTTCAGCAGGTAGTCAATGGAAAAACTTTCAAAGGCCTTGATCGCATATTGTTCGTAAGCAGTGGTGAAAATGATATTGGGTTTATAATCGAGTTGTTCAATCACTTCAAAACCCGTGAGGTCGGGCATCTGGATATCCAGGAAAATAAGATCCGGACGGAGGGCGTGAATTTTCTCAATGGCTTCTCTTCCGTTTCCTGCTTCGTCAATCACTAAAATACTCTCACTGAATTCAGCCAACAGGCTTTTCATGAGCCGGCGGGCGGCGGGCTCATCATCAATGACAATCGTTTTAAATAACCGGTTCATTCTTGATCAGTTTATTTAATGTTAGTACCACCTGTTTTACCGGTTGATTGATAAACCGGATTTCATAGAGACCGGGAAACAACAGGTCCATTTTATCGTATACACTTTTCACTCCATAACCGGGTGTGAGCTCATCCGGAAATGCCGGACCATTATCCACAATACAAATCTGTAAACTTTCTTCTTTCAAACTTATTCTCAGGTGAATCTCGGTCATCAATCCGGTGGCTTTCAACCCATGCTTTACAGCGTTCTCCACCAATGGCTGCAGGAGAAACCGGGGCACCAGGTAATGCCCGGCTTCGGGCTCCACCAACACCGTATAATTGAGCTGGTCTTCAAAACGGATTTTTTCAATCTGCAGATAGACCTCTGTCATCGCCACTTCATCATTTACACTGGAGAAATTATTCTGACTGTAATTAATGCTGTACCGGAAAAGATCAGCCAGGGCAATGGTCATACGCCTGGCTTTTTTGCCATCTGTAACAGAGAGATCAGCAATAGAATTCAATGCATTATACAGAAAATGCGGATTCACTTTGGAATGGAGGGCATCCAGTTCTGCCTTGGTCTTCAGCGCCATTAACCGGGTAACTTCCAGTTCCTTTTCATTCAGTTTCCGCTTACGGTCCAGTTCTACATAACTGACTGATGCATAAATCAGTCCGGCCGTGGCCGCATTATAAAAACTGAAAAGCAGGGTGGCTTTCAGGTTCACGAACTTCATTCCGTTTTGAAAATAATTAATCCCGGTATATACCAGCAGTGCGGATATAATAATCGTCAGGATGATGATCGCATGATACTTGACAAAACTGAGCTTTTTTAATCCCCGGATCAGGTTGACCAGCAGGAAAGAATTATACACAAAAAATGTGATGAGAGTGGTATTTAATACCTGGAATAATGTGGCTTTCAGCCAACCCTTTTTTTCAGCCAGCACATAGAGTTCAGAGGAAATAGCCGTCAGTGAAAACATAAAACAGAGTGCAACCAGGAGTACGGCCAGGTTTTTCCGCAGCCATTTATAACGGATTCCGGCAAAAAGGCTGTTAAAAACAGACATCAGGTAGATTGCAAGAGTCAGCATGATAGCCGAACCCACAATCATCAGTATTTGTTTCCAGAGTGGCAATTCCATGGGGGCAAGATATTAAAACCGGGCATAAAAATGAGCGTTTACCCGCCAACTACCCTATTTCAGGTGTGAACTGATTATCTTGCATAAAATTTTTACATGATCATCGATTTCAGATCGGACACGGTTACCCGTCCCACCCCGGGGATGAAAGAAGCTATGATGAAAGCGCCAGTAGGTGATGATGTCTTTGGGGAAGATCCTTCCATCAATACCCTCCAGGAAATGACCGCAGACCTGTTTGGGATGGAAGCTGCTTTATTCTGTCCTTCAGGTACCATGACCAACCAGATCGCTATCAAGTGCCATACACAACCGGGTGATGAAGTGATCTGCGACGAGAGTTCGCATATATATCAATATGAGGGTGGTGGGATCGCCTTCAACTCAGGCGCTTCGGTAAAATTGCTTTATGGAGACCGTGGGCGCATCAATGCCCGGCAAGTGGAAGAAGCGGTACAGCCCGACGATGTACACCGGGCCCATACCCGTATGGTATCCCTGGAAAATACCAGTAACCGAGGGGGTGGCAGTTGTTATACGTTCAGCGAAATACAGGCGATACAACAGGTCTGTATGCGGCATGACCTTGCTTTTCACCTCGATGGAGCCCGTCTCTGGAATGCGATCGTGGCCAGGAAAGAAGATCCCCTGCATTATGGTAAAGTATTTGACAGTATCTCTGTTTGCCTGAGTAAGAGCCTGGGCTGTCCCGTGGGAAGTTTATTGCTGGGCACCAAGGACTTTATCAAAAAAGCAAAACGCTACCGTAAAGTATTCGGCGGGGGAATGCGGCAGGGTGGTTTTATTGCCGCTGCCGGCATCTACGCCCTGGAGCACCATATAGAAAGGTTGAAAGAAGATCATGCAAATGCCAAAGCCATTGCAACGGCTATTTCATCCCGCAGTTTTGTCAAACTTATGTTGCCGGTGGAAACCAATATCATCATTTTT
>DAORKK010000251.1:0-4256 GCA_035439525.1 Chitinophagaceae bacterium | reverse complement strand
ACACCGCCACGAACAAAAACACGATATTCGGCAGCCAGGCGGCTAAAAAGGGGTGAAAATTACCCTTAGTGGCAAAAACCGTAGAGAACCGGTCTGAAATGATAAAAACGGCTGCAATCATTATGCCCATAGCCAGGTGCATGCCGCTGCCTCCCCTGGTGCGGCGACTGGCGATCACCGCGCCGATCATGGTCAGGAGTAAAACAGAGGCCGAAACGGCTGTCCGGCGATACCATTCCACCTGCAGGGTTTTTAATCCTTCCGTTCCCCGCATCTGTTCCCGTTTGATATAATAGGCCAGTTCCGGAGAAGTGAGTTTATCTTTCAGGTAGTCGTCTTTTCGCAATTCCTCCGGTTTCAGGTTCAGGTTCAGAATCATCGTGTCCCGGTTGATGAGCCGTTCTCCCACACTATCAATAAACCGCTCTGCCGCCCGGAAGAGTTTCCATTTTTTGGTCAGGGTGTCCCAGGAAATCGATTCGGACCGGATATTATACACCAATTTATTATTTTTCACCCTTTCAAGAAAGAAGCCCCGGGCAAACCGGGTTGTGGTATCATAATCCCGGATACCGACAAACGTATTCGTATCGACCCGGAGATAATAGCAACGGGTACAACTGCTGAAATTGCGTCCTTTGGAGGGGTCTTTGCTGTCGATATATTTTGATTGAAAATTGGCTTTAATCGTATTGGCTTTGGGAATCCAGAAACTGTTACCCACCCAAAGTATGGCCGCCAGGAATAAACCGCCGATAAAGTAAGGGCGTAAAAACCGGTTATAACTGGTTCCGCTGGCCAGGATGGCAATAATCTCCGAGCGGGTAGCCATCCGGCTGGTAAAAAAAATGACGGCAATAAACACAAAAAGGGGGAATAAAAGGCTCCATATCCAGGGCACAAATCCGAGGTAGTATTTATTGATAATTTCTTTGGTACTGAACCCCGCCGTCACAAAATCATCCGCTTTTTCGCTGCTGTCGACCGCCACGGCTATGACCGTGAATAACAGCATGCAGAAAATAAACGTGACCAGGAATTTCTTCAGTATGTACCAGTCGAGTTTGTGCATGGAACAGCGAAATTAACCAATTAACTGTTGACGCTTTGTGAAAGCCTGATCTTATAACTTTTGTTTCAGCCGGGGAATGATTTCCTCTTTCCAGGCCGCGAAATCGCCCTGCTGAATATGTTTCCGGGCCTCCCCCACCAGCCACAGGTAAAAAGCGAGATTATGCACGCTGGCAATCGTGAGCCCCAGTATCTCTTTGGCCTTCATCAGGTGCCGCAGATAAGATTTGCTGTAATACGCACTGATTTCGCAGTCGATACTTTCATCAATTGGCGAAAAATCAAACTCCCATTTCTTATTATCGATATTGATCACCCCGTTGGAAGTAAACAGCATCGCATTCCGTCCATTCCGGGTGGGCATCACACAGTCAAACATATCCACGCCCATACTGATACATTCAAGGATATTCCAGGGCGTGCCTACTCCCATGAGGTAACGGGGTTTATCCTGCGGCAGGTGATCACAGCACCAGTCACAGATCTCATACATCACCGGTTCGGGTTCACCTACACTCAGACCGCCGATCGCATTTCCATTGGCCTCTTTTGAAGCAATATACTCACAGGATTGTTTGCGCAGGTCTTTAAAGGTACCCCCCTGTACAATGGGGAAAAGGTTTTGGGTATAGCCGTATTTCGGCTCCGTTTCGTTAAAGCGGGTGAAACAACGGTCCAGCCATCGATGGGTCAGTTCCATTGATTTTTTAGCATAGGCAAATTCACTGCCGCCCGGCGGACATTCATCAAAAGCCATGATGATATCCCCGCCGATACTGCGCTGGATATCCATGACATTTTCAGGGGCAAATAAATGCTTGCTGCCATCGATATGCGACTGAAAAGTCACCCCTTCTTCTTTGATTTTACGTGTACCAGCCAGTGAAAAAACCTGGTAGCCTCCGCTGTCAGTCAGAATGGGTCTTTCCCAGCCGTTGAACCGGTGCAGACCACCCGCTTTTTCCAGTACATCGAGTCCGGGACGCAAGTATAAATGATAGGTATTCCCCAGGATGATCTGGGCTTTTACATCGGTTACCAGCTGTTGCTGGGTCACCGCTTTCACGCTGCCCACGGTCCCTACAGGCATAAATATGGGTGTCAGTATCTCCCCGTGATCGGTTGTGATTTTCCCGGCCCTGGCCTTGCTATTTGTATCCCGGTGACTTAATTCAAAATGAAGTGCTGCCATAAGGCTGCAAGATAAATGGAAATGGGCTGTTTTCGGGGCTGAAACGGAAAATTGAAGACTGACGCCGTAAGCGGAACTGCGGCTTATTCTATTTCTTTTTCAACATACACAATGCTACCATCTGCCGTAATGCCTTCTGCAATGATCCTGATTTTTTTGGCCCGGTCACTGTTATAGAATTGAATCTCTGTAGTCCCCTTTTCTAAGGGCGTGTTCGGTTTCCAGCTGATTGTTTTCCGCAGATCCTTATCCACCCTTGCCTCCTCTTTCCGGTAATCCGGCTCTCTGAACTCCGGTGAAACCGGGTAACCTGTCAGTTTTTGTTCCAATACCTGGAATCGGTCTTTTTCCCAATAACCCTCATCCCCATGTTTCTTCAGGAATATTGCAACAGAAGGTGGCAGTCTAAGATCGGAGGCAAGGTACCTGACAAATTTAATAGCCGCTACCTGATCCCATGGAATAAAATCCAGCTGACTACGGTCTACCCTTGAATTGTCGACATAATAATTTCTGATCATGCCCCCACCCATTAAATAAAGCTCCGGCACACCGTTTACTATCATTGTATAGAGTTGTTTGAACTTGGCATTCATATATTTAAAAATATCCAGATAGTGAACCCTTTCCGGGTCGTTGAGTACATCCAACGTTTCAGAGGTTGCATAGTAGCCACTGAAGGGGCTAACGCTACCGACAATATATTTTTCCTCGAGTGCCTTTAATCGTTGGGCTGCCTGAGCACTGCTGCTTGCTATCAGGACCACTTCGGAGAGTGTAATGGATTTTTCGGCAAAAGCCATTGTATCGGCTGCCTCCGTCAGTGAGGATGACGGTGTTGCTCCCCCTGCTGAATAAGCAGCAGCTGTTCTTCGTACCAGTTGTTCAAACGCTGCAAACAAGTCTGCCGGCTGATTGCTGGCCGGTATAATCAACCGGAAAGTACAGGTGAGTTCCTGTAGTTCATTACCCGGAATCCGGCAATGCACGTAGGCATCCCCGTACAAAACAAGATCGTCAAGTACAAATTTTCCATTTTCGTCTGTCATTACTTTATATAATTCCTTCCCATTGGAAGCAGAACGTATACCCACCAGCAAATTCTTCTCGGATAAGGGTTTCTTCCCTTTTAGAACTGTACCCTCCAGTTGAAGATAATTGCCCTTTGGCAGAACAGTTGCAGCCGGCACTTTGTCCCGCACCGGCTGTTGAGAAAAAGCAACCTGTACGGCAAGATCCATTTGTTCAGGCGTACTGATGGCCCGAAAAGCAGCAGGAACCGGCTGTCCATCGGGTGAAAGCAGCGTAGCCGCAAGACCGGATCCACCCTTGTTCTCAGCATACCCGGCATCGATTAAACTTACCGAAAGTACACGGATCGTTGTATCTGCGAACTGCAACTTCACCCTGTTCTCACCACGGGGGGAGAGGTCTTTTTTAACCAGTTCCAGCTTCGGTTGCCCCGTCAGACTGTGCCGGTTAATAAAGACAGGTCGTGTGGCCAATACGGTATTATCTGTTGCCAGCACGCAGAGTTCGGCCATACCGGCCCGGTAATCCTGCAGGGGAATGAAATAACTGAACTTTGACTTCTTTGCTAAATTCATCTCCACCACATAGGCCGGTTCATTTCCGATCATGAGGAGCATTTTCAATTGATGGGCCAACAGATCCGGACTACCGCCATTATCAAGATCAATAAACATAGTATCCGGGCTTTGCCGGATATGAAGGGCTACACCGATATCAACGGCATCTGGCAGCGGAGTTGAGCCAGTACGACCTCCCCCTTCCCAATAACAGGTGTAGGTCTCCCCTTTTACAGGAGTAAATGTAAAACGGCCCATCCCATTGAAGACCGGATTCAGGGTGGCAATCGCTTCGCCCTTGCTGTTACGAACTGATCCACGAAATTCACTCCCGGCCTTAAACACCACATGGTTGAGCGCCTGATTGACCAGGGATCCCCCTTCCGGGTAAAAAACCGGAGCCC
>DAORKK010000250.1:0-4267 GCA_035439525.1 Chitinophagaceae bacterium | reverse complement strand
GCTGAAAAACGTTACCAGCGGCGCCTATCAGCATTATTATGAAGAACAATACAAAAACCGAAACTGAATAAAACAGACAAGGTTTACAGCATGTAAATGATCAGGTTTTATTGGACAACGAACCGGTACCTGTTTCAACCCTGTCAACCCTGTTAACCTGTTAACATTATCAACCCTTCCCCATGAAAGGAATCATACTCGCCGGCGGATCCGGTACTCGGCTCTATCCGATTACTAAAGCGATCTCCAAGCAGCTGATGCCGATTTATGACAAGCCGATGATCTACTACCCACTGTCGGTGCTGATGATGGCAGGGATCCGTGAAGTATTGATCATCACCACCCCGGATGACCTCCCCCAGTTTAAACGGTTGCTCGGGGATGGCAGTACGATTGGCTGTCATTTCGAGTACGAAGAACAGCTGGTCCCGAATGGTCTGGCCCAGGCCTTTGTTATCGGTGAAAAATTTATCGGCAACGACAAAGTGGCCCTGGTGCTCGGGGATAATATTTTTTATGGCTCCCGGATGGGTAAACAACTGAAAGAACTGGTGGATGTGAACGGGGGCTACGTATTTGCCTACCAGGTGGCCGATCCGGAGCGTTATGGGGTGGTGGAATTTGATGATGACTATAATGCATTAAGTATTGAAGAAAAGCCTGCAGTGCCGAAATCAAATTTTGCCGTTCCCGGACTTTATTTCTACGATAACAGTGTGGTGAAAATTGCGAAAGAACTGAAGCCGTCTGCCAGGGGGGAATATGAAATCACCGATGTAAACCGGGAATACCTCCGCCGGGGCGAACTGAAAGTGGCCCTGCTGGACCGCGGAACAGCCTGGCTGGATACCGGTACTTTTGATTCACTCAGTGATGCCAGTGAATTTGTGCGGGTGATTGAAAAAAGACAGGGCAATAAAATCGGATGTATCGAAGAGGTTGCATACCGTAACGGTTTTATCAACCGCGAACAACTCGATAAAATCGCATCCGAATTATCCAAAAGCGGATACGGCGAGTACCTGAAAAAATTAAACTAACCATCAAACCAAATAATCAAGTATGAAAATCACAGTTGTTGGAACCGGCTATGTCGGACTGGTAAGCGGAACCTGTTTCGCGGAAACCGGAAATAATGTAACCTGCGTGGATATTGACGCCTCCAAAGTAAACCGCCTCAGTGCCGGTGAAATCACCATCTATGAGCCCGGCCTGGAAAAAATATTCTTCCGTAACCTCAAGGAAGGTCGTTTGCATTTTACGACGTCCCTTGAAGAAGGACTGAAAGGAGCTGAAATTGTTTTCCTGGCACTTCCCACCCCTCCCGGTGAAGATGGCAGCGCCGACCTGAAGTATATTCTCGGGGTGGCCAAGGACCTGGGGACCTTGTTGAAAAAGGGTGATTACAAAGTGATCGTGGATAAAAGTACCGTGCCGGTTGGTACCGCCGATAAAGTACGGGACACAATCCTGCAACACAGCGACGGCAGTATTGCAGATAGTTTTGATGTGGTCAGCAATCCCGAGTTTCTCCGGGAAGGGGCCGCCGTGGAAGATTTCATGAAACCGGACCGCGTAGTCATCGGCACCCGCTCGGAAAAAGCCAGGGTAGTGATGCAGAAATTATATGAACCCTATGTACGTCAGGGAAATCCCATCATTTTCATGGATGAGAATAGCGCGGAACTGACCAAGTATGCGGCAAACAGCTTCCTCGCCGTAAAAATCTCCTTTATGAACGAGATCGCTGTGCTTTGCGAAAAACTTGGTGCAGACGTGGATATGGTCCGGAAAGGAATCGGTACCGATTTCCGTATCGGCAAACATTTCCTTTACCCGGGGCTCGGTTATGGCGGCAGTTGCTTCCCCAAAGATGTACAGGCACTGGCCAAATCGTCGGTGGAAGCCCGTTATGACTTTAAGATCCTGAACGCTGTAATGGAAGTAAACCGGTTGCAGAAACAGTTTTTCATTGATAAAATCAGTGCTTATTATAGGGAAGGCATCAGCGGCAAACATTTTGCCGTATGGGGACTTGCTTTTAAACCCAACACAGATGATATCCGCGAAGCACCAGCCCTCGAAGTGATCGATTACCTGCTGGCCAACGGGGCCACTGTTTCCTCATTTGATCCGGAAGCCATGCCCAATGTAAAAAAATCCTATGAAGGAAAGATCGGATTCGCGGCCACCCAGTACGAAGCCCTGAAAGACGCGGATGCCCTGATCATTTGTACAGAATGGAATGAATTCCGTACCCCGGAGTTTGATAAAATTGCAGCAGGACTCAAACATAAAGTGATTTTTGACGGGCGGAACCTGTATGACCTGGTGACCATCAATGCGCTTGGCTATTATTATGAGAGTATCGGCCGTAAAACGGTTACGCAGGCGTAATCAGTTCGCTGGCATTCCGGATTATGCCGGTGCATAATCATGAAACCCTATTAAAAAAAATAAAGTAAGTCCCTTGAAAAGGAAAATTAAACGGTTTACTCTTTTCCTGTTTTTGTTCTGTCTTTTATTGGTATTTCTGTTTAATGGGTCCATCCATATTTCGGACCTTGACAGGCAATACATGTCCGGGTTCTTAAAGGAATGGAATATCAAAACGGATAAGGATTCCATTCATCAGAGTCAGGCCTCGCAACTGGACTATATCATGCGGATACAGAAAGCGGTCGTGCATTCTGTACGGCATGATTCTATTGCGTTTGACAGTGTCGGAATCGTCCGCTGTTACTTCAATGAACGTCGCGGTCAGTGTTTTGACAGGTCCGTCCTGCTGGAGAAGTTTTTTATGGAAGCAGGTTTCAGGATCAGGCATATCTATACTTTTTTCAAACATGGTGGCGGGCCAATACCAAGCTCCGCATTTTTTAAAAAGGGACTTTCATCGCATGCCATGTTTGAGATCAAAACCAAGGAAGGCTGGATGGCCGTGGGTACCAACAGTGACTGGATCGGATTGCAGAAAGACGGCACAGTGCTGACATTGCCTGAAGTAAGAGACCGGATCAATGATGGTTCATTGGATTTAAAATATACGGCCGAAGTAAAAGAGCCTTTCTTTAATGAGGTTCACCTGAAAGGGTCCTTTAAAGTGGTGTATGGCATCTATTCAAGACATGGTGATTTTCTTATTTCCCGGCCTGTTGAAACGCTGATGCGGAAAGTAGGTATCCGCAAAAGTCCCTTCCCTGATTACAACCTCAGAATGTTACTCTATAACCTTTAAACCGAATAAACAACAGACTATGAAAAGAGTACTTATTACCGGTGCGGCCGGCTTTCTCGGATCCCATCTTTGTGACCGGTTTATCAAAGAAGGTTATGAAGTGGTGGGAATGGACAACCTCATCACCGGCAACCTGAAAAATATTGAACACCTGTTTCCCCTGAAACAGTTCAGCTTCTATCATCATGATGTGAGCCGCTTTATCCATGTACCCGGACAGTTGGATTATATTCTCCATTTTGCTTCACCCGCCAGCCCGATCGATTACCTGAAAATTCCCATTCAGACCCTGAAAGTAGGATCATTAGGTACCCATAACTGCCTGGGACTTGCCCTGAGCAAAAAAGCAAGAATCCTGGTCGCCAGTACCAGTGAGGTTTACGGTGATCCGTTGGTTCACCCGCAGACCGAAGACTACTGGGGCAATGTAAATCCGGTCGGTCCCCGGGGTGTATATGATGAAGCGAAACGATTCCAGGAAGCGATCACCATGGCCTATCATACGTATCACGGACTCGAAACCAGGATCGTCAGGATATTCAATACGTACGGTCCACGTATGCGGCTCAATGACGGACGTGCCCTGCCTGCATTTATCGGCCAGGCACTTCGTGGCGAAGACCTCACTGTATTTGGTGATGGCAGCCAGACCCGCAGCTTTTGTTATGTAGATGACCTGGTGGATGGAATATACCGGCTGTTACTGAGCGATTATGCACAACCGGTCAATGTCGGCAACCCGGACGAAATCAGCCTGAAGGATTTTGCTGAAGAAATCATTAAGCTTACCGGGACCAATCAGAAAATCGTTTACAAAGAACTACCTAAAGACGACCCCAAGCAACGCAAACCGGAAATTACCCGAGCCAAAGAAATTCTTGGCTGGGAACCCAGGGTTTCACGCGCAGAAGGATTAAAAGTTACATACGATTATTTCAGATCATTGCCGCATGATGAAATCTGGAAAGATCACCTGGCATTTAAGAAGGGGTGATAAGTTGATAGGTTGATAAGGTTGTCACCCTGCCT
>DAORKK010000249.1:0-4282 GCA_035439525.1 Chitinophagaceae bacterium | reverse complement strand
CAATACTTCCAGCTCAAATTCAGCACTGGCCCCCCAGTACTCGTTCCAGAGTGCCTGGAAACTTCCGGTATGATAACGGAAATAGTAGCCAAGCCGGACGAGGGATACGAGACTACGGCAGGCAGGCTGCATGGCATCCTGTAAGCTGAGTTGTTCTTCCAGGGTAAGACTAACCACGCTGGCCGGGCTGGTTTCCTTCGTTATAACAGTAGTGCTGTAAAAGTGCTTTTGCATACGGTATTTATTTACGATACAAAAAAACAAGGGTAGACCGCCGTCTATTGGAGGTCTGTGAAAAAACTTAAAAATTAAAATTGCGGGGATTTCTCCAGGATGGGCAGCAGCTCAGGTGGCAGAGCAGCCACTTCGCCCTCCCCCATACAAGGCAGGAAACGGGTGGCTTTGTACAATACCGCCCGGGTGGCTTTCAGTTTTTCCGCCAGCAGGAAAAACAGGTGTTCACCGATCGTCACCTGTTCCACCACATGATACACTTCCCCCTCGCGGATTTTATCTGCCGGCCGGAGTCCATCCGGCTGGAGGGGATGCAGATTGTCAATACAAAGTACACGCATAAAATAAGTTTGGTTCCGTAATAAATGATCACGGCTACAAACTTATCCGGACAAACCTCCACCTATTTGAGGTCTTCCTTCGATACGTCCCGCATGAGTTTTTTTCGCCATCCCGTAAATTCTCTTTTGCGGGACTACTCAGGATGACAACGGCATTATCATATTCTTGTACAGATCTATGATTTTAAATTGAATCAGTTATTACTATAGGTTTCGATTGCAGCCATAAGTTGTAATAGTATCTCCTTTTTCAGGGAAGCCGGGCTGAGAACACGGCAAAGCGGACCCATAGAAAGAATACGTTGATGAAGTTCGTGGGTAATATGTACCTGTAACTCGAGCGTACAGGACTTACTGTTTGTTTCGAGGATTTTCTGGGAATGATGCAGGGGATCCAGCGCCACCAGCTTATGATAGGGGGCTTTAATGCGGAGCCTGACCAATGATGGCTCCCCGTCATTATCAATGATCCCAACCGCATGCCTTAAATAATTATCCGGATTGAAGGTTTTTTTAAGTTTGTTCCGTTCACCAGTCAGTTGCAATTCACTGATCCGGTCGAGGGCAAACGTGAGAAAGCTGCCCCGATCCTCCACCCAGGCCACCAGGTACCAGCGATTTTTTTGTTCTCTCAACAAGACCGGGAGCGCGCTATAAGACTTTATTTCGTTCTTGTAAATATTTTCGTAAGTAAACCGGATCCGTTCTTCTTTTTTTAAAGCCGCAGATATTTCTGCCAGCCATTCATAACCGGTAAGGGAGACCGGTTGTTCAAACTGAATTTTTTTAGACAGAAAAGGATCTTCGAGGTCAAGACCAATTTGTAAGCTGGCATCAATGCGTTCCACCGCAGCTTTAAAGTTGGCAAAGAGGGGCACTTCTTTATACTGGAAAAGTAACAAAGCCGCATACCGGATGGCCTCCCACTCTTCCGCCTCGAGACCCACTTCATCAATAGAATAACCAGGCTCACCGTAAGCGTAGCCGTTTTCCGCCCGGTTAAAAACGATCGGTGCTTCATAGCCAACCGGCCGGTCCTGTTTCATCAGCCGGATATCTTTCTCAATAGTAGAGGTCGACACTTCCGTATCGAGGATACGGGAACACTCTTCTGCCAGGAATTGCAATGTTGGGAATTTCTTCCTTTTATCACGGAGACAGTTGTTGATAATCCGGTGGCGGATGACGGCTGATTTATTTTTGGGCATCTGTTTGGAGGTTCGGGACAAAGTTAAGCAGACGGAATTAGTTAGTAGATAGTAGTTAGTAGTTCGTAGTCCTGAAAGCGGGAAAAGAATGATTCAACCGGATTACTCAGAAAAGGCTGCCTACTGCCGACTCCCGACTGCCGACTGCATCCGGCGACGGTTGCAAAACCAATCCCCTTTCCCCCTATCTTAGCGGCCTTATGAAAATTCCCAAAGAGTGAACGACATGAAGGAAATGAATCTGACTGACGAACAAAAAGCCATACTGGCTACCAATACAGATATTGCCGTAAATGCGGTGGCGGGATCCGGTAAGACGAGTACCATGATTGAATATGCGGCATCAAGGCCTCCGGGGAGCCGTATTCTATACCTGGCGTTTAATAAGTCCGTGAAGCTGGAAGCGGCCAGAAAATTTGCTGAACGCGGGTTGAATAATGTGCGGGTGGAAACGGCTCACTCACTGGCATTTCGCTATATTATGCGGGATAGTAAATACAGCCTGAGCTCACAGGGATATAAGACCCACCAGATCGCCGAAGTACTATCCCTCACCGGGGATGGGGCCCGGCATACTGAATTCATTCTCGCCAATCATATCAGTAAATTCATTACCTATTTCTGCAACAGTGATAAGGCCAAAGTACAGGACCTGAATTACCTGGACACGGTTAAAGAAGCGAATGCCAAAAAATTTGTACACTCTTTCTACCGGGTAATCGAAGAAGGCACCCGTCATTTTCTGGCCAAAATGGATAAGGCGGAAATTGAGATTACGCATGATTTTTACCTGAAGAAATTTCAGCTTTCCGCTCCGGTTCTTCCTTATGATTATATCCTGTTTGATGAAGGACAGGATGCGTCCGCCGCCATGCTGGATGTATTCCTGAAACAACCCACGATCAAAGTGATTGTAGGCGATACGCATCAGCAGATCTATGGCTGGCGGTACGCGATCAATTCTCTTTCGAAGACGCCGTTTGCCACCTTGAACCTTTCCACCAGTTTTCGCTTTCCCGCCGATATTGCAGCATTGGCCATGGGGGTACTGTCCATGAAAGATAAACTGGGCACCACCAATCCGATACCCATTTCCGGGAAAGGCAAGACCACCAAAACGGTCACCAAGGCCACGATTGGCCGTACCAACCTCGGACTATTACTGAATGCCATTAACTATATAACAGATAACCGGAAAGTCAAACATATTTACTTTGAAGGCAATATTCATTCCTATACCTATGCGGATGAAGGGGCTTCTTTGTATGATGTACTGAGTTTGTATAATGGCAGTCGCGACCGGATACGGGACAAACTCATCGGCTCCATGAATACCATGGATGAACTGGAAGAGTATATTGAATCCACGGAGGATGCGCAACTCGGCATGATGATGGAGATCGTAAATGAATATGGCAACGAGATACCCCGTATTCTGAAAAACCTGAAAGACCTGCATACGGGGGATGAAGACCGGTCGAAAGCCGAAATGATCTTCTCCACCGTACATCGCGCCAAGGGGATGGAATATGATACGGTGCACCTGGTCAATGATTTCATATCGGAACAAAAACTGGACCGGGCCATTAAAGAAGCGGCAGCGGAGAAGCAAACGCCGGACAAAGCAAAACTCAATGAAGAAATCAACCTCCTGTATGTAGCGGTAACCAGAACCCGGCATAAGCTTTATGTGCCAGACAGCCTGGTACCCGCCGACCTGTCTGCATCCGCCCATATCATCAAACTAAGAAAAGAGAATAATGATAACACTTTTGGTCAGACCTCAAAAGTGATCAGTGAGCCAAAGAAGAAATACACATCAAAAACGACGACAGTATCCTCTGCAGAAAAAAAATACTCCGTGGAGAAAAGCCGGGAAGTTAATAAGGACGCTTATAAACCCTGGACGGCAGCGCAAGATGATGAACTGATCTACCTGTATGAAAGTGACAATTCCTTTTTTGACATGGCGGCGCATTTTGGAAGAACCAGGGGGGCGATTATTTCGAGGCTGAGGAAGCTGGGGTATTATACAGAGTAGGAAGCGAGAAGCAAGAAGCGAGAAGCGAGAAGGAAACATACTAAGAAGGAATTATTAAATTTACGTTTTAAACCAAATCATCACCCCAATTCCCAATCCCCATTTCCCAATCCCCAATTCCCAATTCCCACCCCCATGTTCAAAGACCTCCACATACTCCCCCGTATAACCGGCGCAGTGCTGGATAAGTACCTGGCTATGGGTTGGTACCGGATGGGGCAGATTATCTTCACCACGGATTACCTGTTTAAAGAAGAGCAATATTACCGGGTATTCTGGTTACGCTACCGGTTGGACCTTTTCCAGTATTCTAAAAAGCAGGAAAAACTCCTGAAACTGCCACCAGGCTTCACCGTGACCACTACCCCGCTGCAGATCACCGAAGAACTGGAAGCACTTTATCAGCTATACAGCACTGATCTGGATTTTGAAATCAGTCCTACGCTGCGTGAAAACCT
>DAORKK010000248.1:0-4346 GCA_035439525.1 Chitinophagaceae bacterium | reverse complement strand
TATAGTCTGAATGTATTGAATTCAGCCGGACAAGTGGTATACAGACAACAACTCAACCATGCAGGTGGAACTGTTGCCCAGTCAGTAGCCCTGCCCGCTTCCCTGAAAGCTGGTGTGTACAATGTGCTGATCACTGGTGATAATTACAAAGAGACCAAAATGTTCGTTGTTCAATAAGGATTAAGAAAAACGAAGACCAATAAGGGGCTGCAGCGAAAGCTGTGGCCCTTTTTTATTATTGCGGGGAAAGCAAAAAAGTAAAAAGTAAAAAGTAAAAAGTCCGCAGCCAGACTGCAGACTTTAATTAGAAACAGGGCAGCTGGTTTGCCGCCTGTCAATAATTTAATGCCGGATAATCAACTTTTCCATCAGGCGGCTACCATCAGCGGTAATCACTGTAAGCAGGTAAGAGCCGGAAGGATACCCACTGCAATCAATGGCCAGACTGGTATTGCCTGAACTCAAAGACTGATTATATTTTTTAATGATCGTTCCTTTCATGTCGTTGATCAGTATAGTCGCATTGCCGGGTTTTGCCTGGCTGATAGAAACCGTCACCGAGTTTATAGCGGGATTGGGGAAGAGCCGGAGACTACCTGTTTTCTGGCCAAGGTCAAACAAAATTGTTTTACTGAAACTGAATTTGCCATCCTGATCAACCAGCTGCAGCCGGTAATATACTTTTGAGTCTGACCGGTGGGACAACCCGGCATCTGTAAAATGATAGCCGGTCTGGTGGTTATTGCCGGCAGCACGTACTTCACCGATGGTACTGAATTGAATGCCGTCAAAACTACGTTGAATATTAAAATGACTGAAACCGGCTTCCTGTTCTGTGATCCATTTCAATTGAGTCGCACCTTTGGCATAGACCCCGCTGAATTCAATTAATTTTATAGGTAATACAACCGTGTAACTGCTGATTTTCCATAAATCATTCAAAATACCGGATGTGCTGTCGTCATAGCCATAACCGCCAAACAACCAGAGATTGCCGGTGTTGTCTGTCCAGGATACACTTCCCTGCCGGGCCCCTGTTTTATTGCTGATGCTGCCTAATCCCTGTGTGCCATAAATACCCAGGTGGTCAATGGTGTTGTCTCCTTTTACCCAGGTCCATGTATTCGTATAGGGGCTGTATTTCCAGAAATCATTCAGGTAACCATTGCCACCATTTACATCATATCCATATCCGCCGAACAACCATAATTCCCCATTCGGATCCGTCCATGCGCTGCTTACATAACGTGCGCCGGGCTTATTGGCTGCATTGGCAGTGCCTTGTGTTCCGTATACGGGAAGCTGATTAATGCTGTTGTCTCCGGAGACCCAGGTCCACTGGTTATTGGCCGGATTGAATTTCCACAGGTCATTCAGATTGTCGCAAACAGTTGCATCATATCCATATCCGCCAAATAGCCAGAAATTTCCATCGGCATCCTCCCAGGAGGAGCATACATAACGGGCCCCTGGTTTGTTACTGGTACTGCCTGTGCCTTTTGTCCCGTAAACCGCTTTTTGATCTATTGCATTATCGCCGCTGATCCAGGCCCATTTATTCGTTGCCGGATTATATCTCCATAAATCATTTAGAATTCCACTCTCGCTGCTATTATAGCCATACCCTCCATAGAGCCAGAGATAGCCATTTGCATCGGTCCAGGTACTACTGCCGTAGCGGGCACCCGGTTTGTTATTCGCATGTTCATTTCCTTTTGTACCGTAAGTACCGGTTTTGTCAATTACCTTATCTCCCTTTACCCAGGTCCAGGTATTGGAGGCCGGGCTGTATTTCCAGAGGGTATTCAGAAAACCAAAGTCATTATCTGTATAACCAAAGCCGCCGAATAACCAAAGGTTGCCACTATTGTCTGTCCAGCTTACACTGGCATAGGCGGCACCGGGTTTATTTCCTGCCGCGGCAATGCCCAGGGTGCCATACAAACTGTATTGCTGAGTACTGCTGTCCCCTTTTACCCAGGTCCAGTGATTGGTGGAAGGGTTAAATTTCCAGAGATCATTCAGGTAGCCCTGCTCGCTGTTACTCATACCCATTCCGCCAAACATCCACAGGTTACCCGACTGGTCATTCCAGGTGGTGGCAGAGGTGCGGGCACCGGGTTTATTGGTACTGGCGGCAACAGCTATGTTGCCATAAATTCCGGGATTATCAATTGCGTGGTCGCCCTTCATCCAGGTCCAGGGCGTGGTTGGATCAATCTGGGCATTTAGATTAAATGCCTGAAGGGCAAAAAGGATGAAGAGTACGGTGGTCTTCATGATAGGATGGATTTGGATACACCTAAACTTACGCCAGCCAGGCCCCGGAAACAACACTTTAAGCCCTTATTATCAGGATATATGGGTTAGTACTTACAGGGGAGTAATAATAACTCTGGTGTTTCAGCGCCTGGTTAATATACAGCCGGGTGGTCCGCGGGATTTTTATTTCCTAATTTATAACGGGAATGTATATGCTAAAATGAAATCATTCCTGCTTTTTATGAACACTCAACTGCCGGCCTGTTAAATTATCAAATGATTTTCATTGATAATCGTCAACAAAACGTTTTTTTCCGGTCGGACTCACGGTAGTTTTACGAAAGGGGGTTGCGTATTCTTTCCCGATTCTGAAGCAATTAAGATAAAACCATTAGCAAATTACAGTACGTATTCTAATATTGCACTTAGGTTAAGTTAAGAGTAATCCTTTATATTCCGTTTCCATGAAAAAATCATCTATGTTGCGATTCCTGATTATAGCCGTACTCTGTATGGCAGTCTTCTTTCAGGCTGCTTCTCAGACAACATACACCTGGAACCAGGCAGGTGGGGGGAACTGGGCAACGGCTACCAATTGGACACCCAGCCGTACAACGCCTGCAACCAACGATATCCTGGTGGTCAATAATGGCGGCACCAAAACGATTACCAACGTCATTAACCAAACGATAGGTCGTCTTATTATCGGGGGGTCAACCAATGTCACACTTACACCCAATGGTGCAGCAAGGACACTCACCATATCCAATGCCGGATCAGCACTTGAAGTACAGTCAGGCAGCAGCCTTGAATTAATAGGACAAAGCGGGGGAGGTACCCGTTCACTTACTGTCCGTTTTACAGGTGCTTCAAATACAGCACTTATTGCAGGAACACTTAATGCGAATATCACATCAAATGACCCTGGCATTTTTAATACTGCCAATTGTGTCGTTTCAGTAACCGGCAGCCTCATTAATAACGGGGGAACGATCAGCTCCTCCTCGGCCACACTTACAATGGCTGCAGGTAGTCAGTACCTGCATACAGTGAATGGGGGTACTATTGCCACAGCTACCTGGGCTGCAGGTTCTGACTGTCTGGTGACCGGAGCTACCAGTAGCGTACCCGGGGGATTGAATCAGTCTTTTGCTGATTTTACCTGGGATTGTGCCGCACAATCTGCTAACCTGACCTTGAACGGTCAGCTGACCACCGTGAATGGTGATCTGACCATCAATCATACAGATTTATACTATCTTATACTTTCATCTGCCAACAACAGTACATATACGCTAAATGTTAGCGGAAATATGGAAGTGAATGATGATGTAGCCTTAGCCTTAGTGTCCGGGGATAATATAATTGCCACGGTAAATGTGGCAGGTGATTTTCTTTTATCCGGTGCAAGTTCATCGGCAACGTATTTTGATTTTTATATATTGAACGGCGGATCCGCCACCATGAATAAAGTAGTGATGAATGTGTCAGGCAATTATCTGCAGAGTGGTGGATATATGGATTTAGCCTACGGGGAATCCAATGCGGCCGCATTTAATGAATTACGGTTATCCGGTAATCTTCAGCTCAGTGGCACCGGAGTGCTGACTACAGGAACAAGTGATGCTTCCATTACAAATGGCTTGCTCGTTTTTAATAAATCCGGAACACAGACCTATTCTGTTACGAATACCAATAATATCAGTTTTGTGAATTATCAGGTGAATAGCGGCAGCACCCTGGAAATCCTTTCAGAAGTCATACTCTCCAGTCATACAACTGCGGTGTGGGCTGGTCAGTTTACGGTAAATAACGGCGGTACGCTGAATGCCGGAAGCCAACGGATAACCAGTTCAACCGGAGGGAGCACCGGAGATAATAATACATTTACGCTGCAAGCAGGTGGACGTGTCATTACTGCGAATGCAGCCGGGTTACAGGTGGATGCATCCACAGGAACGATTTCAACATCGCTGGCTGCCACAACCTTTGACAGCGGAGCCGATTACGAATTTGCCGGAAACGCAACCGGAGTTTTTACAACCAGTCCGACAGCAAATACCATACGTAACCTGATAGTAAAT
>DAORKK010000247.1:0-4347 GCA_035439525.1 Chitinophagaceae bacterium | reverse complement strand
ATAAATCAACTACCTCAAAACCATCTCAGAACAACTCAACATACCCCCCATGCTTAAACCCCAGCACTTCCTCCACCTTCTCCGGTAAAGCCGGGAGTTTTCTTCTTTCCATCAAAAAACTATTGAGCTGGGCGATTTCCTTGAAGATATAATGCTTATCCGCCGCGGCTTTCAGGTAGTCCTTACCGGTACTGCCACCCGTGCCAATGCGCATCCCGATCATCCGGTGCACCATATTCATGTGACGGTAACGCCAGGAACTGAGTTGTTCATCGATCTCGAGTAAACAATTGAGCAGCTGAAAAGGCAATTGTAATAACGGATAGCCCCGGTACAGCATGATAAACAGGGCGGCCCGGCAGGCAGCGGGAGATAAAGAACGTTGGGTATCCACCGATCCGTCGGCGAATACCTGGTCAAATGCCGAGAGATTATTCCGTTCGGCTTCGGCCAGGCTGGACCGGTAGCTTTCCTTGTAATGATTCCAGAATGTAGCATCCGCACCGCCTTTGAGGAAAGGCATACGCTCCAGCCAGTCATTCACTAATTGCAATAAGGAAGTGGCGGCTTCGGCATCCTTGATCACCGATACATGTTCCTGTTTTAACTGGGACGTATAATATTCCTTGCCGTGTCGGTGTTCAAACTTAAGACCGAGTTTGGCTTCCAGTTCCTTGAACTGCCAGCTCTGAAAACCGGAGGCCGGGCGTAACATATCCCGGAAATCGAGAAAGTCCATCGGGGTCATGGTCTCCATGATATCCACCTGGTGTACCAGTACCCGAAGGATGGTGACACAGCGGCTGAGCCGGTGAACAATGGTCTGGAGTTCGGGTGAATTATCGTTCAACGCTGGTTGCCTTAAAATCCCGGCAACGGAATCCACTTCATGGTGCAGTTGTTTAAACCAGAGTTCGTAGGCCTGGTGGATCACGATGAACAGCATTTCATCATGTGCGGGCAACTGGTGTTTTACGCTTTCAGGGGCCTGGGCATTCAGGATTTTTTCGAGCTGCAGGTAATCGTGGTAATGCACTTCCATATCAGTAGCAATAGTATAGTAAGGTGATTCCGGTCGGTTTATTCAAATTCAAAGCCGATATCCTGGCGGTAATTCATATCCGTAAAGGTTACTTTCTGCATCTCTTCCTTGGAGATTTCCACGGCATCAAAAATATTGCGGCCAAAGGAAGTAATACAGAAAACACGGCCGCCGCTGGTGACTACTTTCCCGTCTTTGAGACTGGTACCCATATGAAACAGGAGACTGTCCTCGGTATTGATGCTATCGATCCCCTTGATCTCAAATCCTTTTTCATACTCACCGGGATAACCGCCACTGACTGCCACTACCGTACAGGCAGTACGGGGATCGGTCTCGATGGTGACCTTATCGAGTTGCTGGGTAGCCACAGCATCCAGCAGATCCACCAGGTCATTCTTCAGTCGGGGAATCACCACTTCCGTTTCAGGGTCCCCCATCCGGCAATTATACTCGATCATGTAAGGTTCATTGTCCACGATCATAAAACCAAAGAATATGAATCCACGGTATTCGAGTCCTTCATGCCGCAACCCGTCCACGGTGGGACGGATGGCTTTTTCCTCGATTTTCCGCATCAGCTCTTTATTCACAAAAGGCACCGGGCTCACCGCACCCATTCCGCCGGTATTGGGACCGGTATCCCCTTCTCCCACTCGTTTATAGTCTTTGGCTTCCGGGAGGATAACATAGTTCTTCCCATCCGTCAATACGAATACGGATATCTCTATCCCTTTTAAGAATTGTTCCACTACCACTTTCTTTCCGGCTTCGCCGAATTTGGCGCGCTGGATCATCAGTTCAAACTCCGCAATGGCTTCAATATGATTTTCGCAGATCACTACGCCTTTACCGGCCGCCAGCCCATCCGCTTTTAATACAATAGGGAGCGTATGATGCCTTAGGTATTCCACCCCTTCCGTATAATTATCGAGGGTAAATTCCCGGTAGGCGGCTGTAGGGATATGGTGGCGCATCATAAAAGCTTTGGCAAAAGCCTTACTGCCTTCCAGCTGGGCACCGGCTTTACCGGGTCCGATCACATCCAGTTGTGCCAGGGACTTACTGCTGATCAGGAAATCGGTCACTCCCTTTACCAGGGGTTCTTCCGGTCCCACAATCACCATATCGATTTTTTCGTTGATACAGGCTTTGCGGATGCCTTCAAAATCAGCCAGGGAAATATCCAGGTTTTTGCCAAAACGGGCGGTTCCTGCATTACCGGGAACAATAAAGAGTTCCTCACAACGGGGGCTTTGAGCCAGCTTCCAGGCGAGGGCGTTTTCCCTGCCTCCGGAGCCTAATAGTAAGATGCGCATTCGATCGGTTGGTTTCTAAGTATTTGCAAATATCAGGTACGTCGGCTAAAGATAAACTGAAAAAATTTGCGGGTGGTTAAATTTCTGTATTTTGGGGATTGCTACGGTTAAGTGACTCCGATTTACAAACTAAAAACTACTGTATGAACCAATCAGTAAAAGCGGGTAAACACCCCAAAGCGCTATTTGTACTCTTTTTTACGGAAATGTGGGAACGATTTGCCTACTATCTCATGGTAGGTATTCTCCTGATTTATATGACTGACAGTACGACCGGTGGTAAAGGATTTACCGGCAAAATCGGGGCAGACATTGTAGGAAGTTTCATTGCGCTTGTTTATCTGACTCCTTTTATCGGTGGGTTGATTGCCGACCGTTACCTGGGTTATATTAAATCCATCTTTCTCGGGGGCTCATTGATGGCCGCCGGTTATCTCGGGCTTTCTTTACCCGGTGATACCGCCATGTTTATTTCCTTAGCCCTGATCATTGTCGGAAATGGCTTCTTCAAACCCAATATCTCCACCCTGTTAGGAAATATTTATAACCGGGAAGACCTGAAGCCACTTAAAGACAATGCGTATAACATATTTTATATGGGGATCAATATCGGCGCCTTTGTCTGCAACTTTGTAGCGGCCTGGCTCCGTAATGCGTACGGGTGGGGCTATGCGTTCGGTGCCGCAGGTATCGGATTGATCATCGGAATGGTCATCCTTGCCGGATTTGTAAATGACGAAGACATCAAAAAAGCCAATGTCAAAAAACCGGTACAGGCAGAAGACATGCCGATCTCCACCATTTTTATGACCGTTTTCCTTCCGGCCATTATCGCAGCTGTCATCGGATGGATTCTTCCCACCAAAATATTCGGGGCTCCCGTAATGGGAACACAGGCAAATGATGCCTTTATCTTCGCTTGTTTACCGGTAATCGCTTTTTATGTCTCTTTATGGGTTAGAGCCAAAGGGCAGGATAAAAAAAGTATCGGCGCCCTGTTGTTTATTTTCGCCATCGCGATCGCCTTTTGGACCATCTATAATCAGAATGCCACCGGCCTCACCCTCTGGGCTGAAAAGCATACGGACCGTGTTGCATCAGCCTCCACAGCCAGGATTACAGGAGCCATTTTCCCCCTGCAACAGGTTACAGATACACCTCGCATGACCAATAAACTGGATGAATATATGCGGGATGTAAAAGACGATAGCGGCAAGGTAGTGCAGGCCTTGGGGCCTGACCCGTATTTTGCCAATGTGCCCAAAGAAGACTGGCCACAGGGTAAAGACGTCAAACTCACCAATACCGAACTGTTCCAGTCCATCAATCCGTTGTTTATCGTTCTGCTGACCTTGTTTTTTGTTCCCTTCTTCAGTTTCCTCCGAAGCAAGGGAAAAGAACCCACGACCATGTCCAAATTCGGTATGGCGCTGTTCATTTCCGGACTGTCCGCCCTGGTTATGGTTTTTGCCATCATGTCTGTTCCTTCTATTTACGGACATAAAGCCTCACCCCTCTGGCTATGGGGCACTTATTTTGTGTTCACGATCAGTGAAATCTTCCTGAGCCCGATGGGTCTCTCTCTGGTATCCAAACTGGCGCCGGCCAGGCTTACTTCACTATTGATGGGAGGCTGGTTCCTGTCGACCTCCATTGGTGGCAAAGTAGCCGGGGTGATGACCAGTTTCTGGGATGACTTTACGGATAAAAAAATATTCTTCCTGATCCTGGTGGCCGCCGGATTCCTCGGTGGTATTCTTATTTATTCAAGGATAAAATCACTCAACCAGATTGTAAAAGACAAAACCGGGGCTGATTAAATAACCGCCCTGATTATAAAAAGGCTGTATCGGAAAGGATACAGCCTTTTTTGTTTTCCCTAAGCATTCCTTCATTATCTTTCCGTATCAAACGAGATTGTTATGTGGAAGAAACACCCGAAAGCCCTGCCCTTTCTTTTCTTTTCTGAAATGTGGGAACGTTTTG
>DAORKK010000246.1:0-4378 GCA_035439525.1 Chitinophagaceae bacterium | reverse complement strand
TTTTCGGTTAAAAACCGATGTTTTTGAGCATTTTCGAGGTTTTTTGAAAAAGCCACTTAGAAGGTCCGTACTTCGTACTTCTAACCTCGTGCTTGCTGTGTCATCCTACCCAACTTCGCCAAGGCTGCGGCCGGCGGTCCGGGGAGGCGGTTAAGCGTTGTTGAAAATGGAAAGGGGAGATCACGATTAATCACCTTGCATGCATTAATACAAAAAATGGCCGCAGCAATCCAACTGCGGCCTGATTACTAAAGCACAAAAGAAAACGAAACCGTCCCTATACTAAAAAGTAATATTTAATACCAACACAGCTTGTCCTGCTGCAATGCGCTTAGTCAGTTAATAATAAAATTCTCTTGTATCATAGCTGTTTCTTCCTTTGAGTATGCATTTTTTAAGAATTACTGTTGCCACTTCCCTCGACATTTTTCCCAGCACTTCCAACGGGTGCATGGCATTTTCAATATGCCCGATATATACCTCCCTGATCCTGGCCCCCATCTGGTGCATATCAATCAATATGCCGATGTCCACCCCATACCCGTCCTCAAATTCTATACTCTCAAAATAATCCCTCTTCCCGGCAATCATGCCACTCAGTGGCTGTATGAATAAGGGAAAGCTTGGATATAAAATGGAAAGCAATGGTTTTACCAGCAGCTCTGTCACCCTTCCGGCCTGTCGGGAAAAATAGGACTTGCAGAAATCTGCTTTATCTTTTATCACCGGGTCGGTCAGCAACTGAATAATATTGGGCGGATAAGTGGTGATATCTGCGTCCAGGAAAACAATAACGGAATTAGCGGCATATTGCAGCCCCTCTTTCATAGAGGTTCCTTTCCCAATCCTGGCGCTTGTAATGACCACAGCGCCTGCCCGTTTTGCTTCTTCTGCAGTATTGTCTGATGATTTGTCATCAACAACAATGACCTCACTCACACGGGCCGAAGACAATGCCAGGCGAACCACCTGCCCGATTGTTTTTTCCTCATTTAAAGCCGGAATTATTACACTTATCATTGTTGAATTTTTAAGATTGTTTTGTTCCGTAATTTGCTGTTTCCTGTACTAATTGAAAAAACAAGTCCCCCGTGAATCTTACTCCTTATTCCTTTCGGCCATCCACTTATGAAGCATTTCGATATACGTGGAAATCCTGGCGTTTTCTTCCATTTCAATGTATTTTTCAAACCACGCAAGGGAGACCTCATAGTTTTTAGTAATATTCGCTTCATACCCTCCCAGGTAAGCATAGGCTTTCAGCAACATTTTTTTGTTGGCTTCCTTATTCTTCTCGCCGACAGCGACCACGTTTCGATAAAACGGGATGGCCAGACTATCCGCCATTGCCGTATCAATGGAGGCATTTGCCTGTGCTCTCCAGTAGTACCCATAAATATCATCCGGATAACGGGTGGTATAAATGGTAAATACACTATCCGTCTTCCGGTAATCCTTAGCGAGATACCAGGCAAGTCCCCAGTTAAACAAATCAACATTTCCGGCTCTATCCTTCCATCCGTAGTATTTACCAAGCCATTCCGCCCGTGCGGCATTATTACCGGTTTTTTTATATAGTTCTGCAATAACCGATGCATTTGCTGCTTTATTGGCAATTACTGTGTCCATTTCTGTCGATATAGAATAATAAGAAATGGCCGCTTCCTCTTGTCCCGCAACCTTTTCGGTGAGTTGCGCAATAAGCCGGAAGTCGGCCGCTATGACTTTTTCAGGTGTTTCTTTTTCAAAATATCGCTTCATATAGCTCAGCGCTTTTGCAGAATCCCCGGAATTCGTATAGGCATAGGCCGCCAGTTTGAATATTCTTGGTTGCGTTTTTTCCTGTTCCTTGCCGATAATCTCATTGGCAGACCTGACCGCCTCCTGGTACTCTCCATTGAGGTAAAGTAAATCCGTCATGTAATAATCGTTCTGTATGGAGTAATCGGAATTGGCTATATATTTTCCGAGAAATTTTTTGGCCGTCTGAACATTTCGGAAATAATAGTGGTTGTATAATGCTTCAAGCACCGGTGCATAGGTTGAGTCAATCATATATGCCTTCTCAAAATGCTCCATGTATATTTCCGGGTTTTTTTGCGCGGTAAATATTTTTCCCAGCAGGTAATGTGCCCGGGCATTCCGTGGATCTTTCTTTATCGCTTGCTGAAATGCGATATAGGCATTGTTGGCATCCTTTAACTTCCTGTACGCAAGCCCCCTGACAATCTCAATGTCCGGATTTCGCCTGTCCTTTTTTTCTGCCAGGTCAAGCCAGGTTAACGCATCCCATGCATCCCCGTTTTTTTCTTCAACCGCTACCTCGGCCATGGCTAACAGGAGCGAAACATTCTTATTGTATTTCCGGTTGGTCAGAATGGAATTGAATATTTCATCAGCAGCACGCTTGTTACCGGCATTCAGTAAATAACGGGTGGCTGCAATGCGGTTAAGCGGATCCGCGTCCCCGTCTTCTGCCGCCTGCAAATACTTGTTTACAAAGCGGGCCGCTTCCTCCGTTTTTTCCTGTTCGAGGTAGGTTTTTACAAGCAGGTAATTCGCCTCCGGTTCCGGAGCGTCAGTTCCGATATTCTTCTCAAGCAATTTCTCAGCACTGGTATACCGTCCGTTTTCTATTAATTGTTTTGCATCCTCCATGTCCTGCGATTTGACTACGGGGATCATCGTAAAAGTCACCGTGAATAATGCCAGTATTTTTTTTACACTCATCGTTATTATTTAAATGTTTAAATCGCTACTGTCAGAACGGGAATATCAGATTCCCTGCTCAGGTATTTCCCTCTCAGTTTATTCCAGATGCCCCTGAGCCGGGATTCCTTTCCGGGATTGACAACAATCAGGTTTGCCTTTACATTTTTTGCATACGCCAGTGTACTGGCACAGCTGTCCTCGCTGCCCTGTAGGGCACAACGAATATTCATTTTTCCAAATTCACTCAGGAGCTGGTAGGCCCTCATCAGGTCTCCCTTCCCCTGACTTGATTCGGTTGCACCCTTTTTTCCCATCAGGTAAATACAACCACCTGTTTCAAACGACAGGTAACTGGCCATTGTCAGTTTTTTCAAAGGCAGGGGATCAAAAACGGGCACAACGATATTCTCGAGATGATTGGCGTTCAGGTTACGGGTGATCGTCATTATCGGGCAATTGGTTCGCTGCGAGAGCTTATTTATACTGATCCGGTAAATCAACGCGCTTCCAAGGCGCTTATGACTACGGGGTATCAATGTAAGGTCAATATGCTCCGTCACGATCACATCCTTTAATACCTGCTGCCAGTATCCGGAAACAATGACAGAAGTCATCATTAAGCCGTCTTTAAGCCTCGGTTTGTATACCTGCTCCACGTCCTTCATCTTTTTCCGCAGGATCTCCTCATCAGACCTGATAAATGAAGCAAGAAAATCAACTGTATATAAAAAGGGAATATAAGAGGGGGGGGGCTGCACATGCAATAAAAGTATATCGCACCCGAACTTATTTGCCAGTTGAACGGCCTTGTCAACCGACCAGCGCGTGTTCCTGTTGAAATTAACGGGCAACAGTATTTTAGTAAATAGTTTTTGCATGTGAATCACAAATAGTGTCCTGTGCAAATTATTACAGTGCCCTGAGAGAAAGGTAAAACCGGGATTAGAATAGTATTAGAATTGCTACTTTTTAAACGTAGGAAGCCTGACAGTAATGATTGTACCCGCCGTTTCGTCAGAGTGAAGTGTTAAATTTCCTTTATGTAATCCTATAATGCGACGCGTCAGTGTAAGTCCGAGACCAACCCCAGGTTTGCTGCCCGCATTTGAACTCCGGTAGAAGGGCTCAAATAATTTTTCAATTTCTTCTGAGGGCAGGTACTCGCTTTTATTGCTGAAGATTATTACAGCTTCTTCCCCGTTGAACAACAATTCTGCCTTTGTCCGGTTATCGGGCGAATACTTGCAGCCGTTATCCATAATGTTTGTAAAGGCGCTGTGTAACAGGGTGGCATTACCGAATATCATACATTCGTTTTCATCCTCCGGCAAATCGGCAAAAGCCAGTTCAATTTTATAATTATTGTTTCCGCGAAGGGTTTCGCTATGTGCCTTTATAAGTATTTCATCCAGTCTTACTTTCTCCAGCGAAATAAGTCCGTGGGTTCCCGCCTTTGCAATTTCCAGTAAATTACGGACTAGCTGATGCAGGCCTTGTGCGTCTTTTAAAACGGATGATAAAACCTTTTTATATTCTGTTGAGTCCCTTTCCTGGAGTAAGGCTACCTCAACCTGGCTGGATATCGAAGTCAGCGGATTGGAAAGCTCATGGGAGGCATTGGAAATAAACCGTTTCTCCATGGCAAATGATTCCTCCAGCCGGTTCA
>DAORKK010000245.1:0-4420 GCA_035439525.1 Chitinophagaceae bacterium | reverse complement strand
TGTTGACCCATAAGGATTCGAACCTTAAATGACTGAACCAAAATCAGTAGTGTTACCATTACACCATGGGTCAATCCGTATACCAAAATTGCTTTTGGGAGTGCAAAAATAGGGCTATCTATCTTTTTTCCCAAATGGAATTGAAGAAATTATACAAAAAGTCAGGCTGAAAGGCTCTCTTTTTCCTCCCTCAGTTTCAGTTCTTTAATCTTATCAAGGGCCCTGGCCACCACATCGCACATAATCGTGTACAAAGCACCCGGTTTGGCGTTCTCATAAATATAGTCCAGTGCCTGGTCCTCATTGGGGATCGTAAGTACCGGGATATCCGGATTTACGCTATGGATACCCTCTTTCAGGAGGTCGATGATCTCATCAGCCGTACGTCCCCGGAGGTTTTTATCGCAGCGGATGATTATTTCATCGAAATGGCTGGCAGAAATCTCACCAAGCTCCCGTATATCTTCATCGCGCCGGTCACCCGTACCACTGATAACCCCGATTTTGGCCGGGTAATCCAGTTTACTGATAAAATCACAGAGCAGGCGTAATCCATGCGGATTATGGGCAAAATCGGCCAGCATCGTGAAATTTTTAAAATGGAAGAAATTCAATCGCCCCGGGGTCAGACTTTCGCTCGGTATAAAAGTCTGCAGCCCCGTCCGGATATCGTCGATATTGATATCACGGTACAAATAGGCTGCCAATACAGCCGGCAGGCAGTTGTTGATATTATGCACCGCTTTTCCTTCAAAAGTCAGGGGTATATCCCTGGCGGGTAATACCCGGATCTTCCAGGTGCCCTTCATAATGGTGATAAACCCATTCTCAAATACACAGGCCAGACCGTGACCGGCGCAATGTTCTTTGATCCGTGGATTATTTTCATCCATACTGAACAGGGCAATATTACATTTCAGGTCTTTCTTCATTTTGTAGACCAGGTCATCATCTGCATTTAATACCGCATAGCCATGAGGAAATACGGTCTCGGGAACAACGGCTTTTACCTTGGCCATTTGTTCAACTGAATTAATTCCACCCAGTCCGATATGATCTGCGGCTACATTGGTCACCACGGCGACTTCACAATTTTGAAAGGCCAGTCCGGCTTTCAGGATACCGCCTCTTGCACATTCCAATACGGCAAAATCCACCGTGGGGTCTTTTAATACAAACTGGGAAGAGATCGGCCCGGTACAATCGCCTTTCATCATCAACTGATTCTGGATATACACACCATCACTGGTGGTGTATCCCGTTTTCTTTCCGGCAGATTTCGCGATATGGGCAATCAACCTGGTGGTCGTGGTTTTGCCATTGGTGCCGGTCACCGCAATAATGGGAATCCTTCCGGCACTTCCTTTGGGGAATAACATGTCCACCACCGGTTCGGCTACGTTGCGGGGCAGCCCTTCGGCGGGTTCGATATGCATCCGGAAACCAGGGGCGGCATTTACTTCCAGTATGGCCCCGCCATTTTCTGAGACGGGAGTACGCAGGTCGGTGGCCATTACATCGATGCCACAGATATCCAGTCCGATGATTTTTGCAATGCGTTCAAACATGAACACATTGGCCGGGTGTACTTCATCGGTTACATCTGAAGAAGTGCCCCCGGTTGAAAGATTGGCCGTAGGTTTTAATAAAAAGAGTTCGCCCTTTGCCGGTACATGCTGGAGGGTTACCCCTGCATCGTCCAGCATTTTCTGGGTAAACTGGTCAATGGTGATCTGCGTCAGCACTTTTTCATGTCCATATCCCCGGCGCGGATCTTTATTGGTTTCTTCGATCAGCCATTGCAGGTCATGTACTCCATCACCCACAACGGAAGCGGGGGTACGTAAGGCCGCGCATATAAATTTGTAATTGATCACGAGGCAACGAAAATCGAAGCCGGTGATAAAGCGCTCGACAATTACGCTGCGACTATAATGTTTGGCTGCTTCAAAAGCTTTGATGGCCTGTTCGCGGTTAGTAATATTGGTGGTATTGCCTTTACCATGATTACCATCAATGGGTTTTATCACCAATGGGTAACCGAATTTTTCAATGGCCGCGTCGAGACCTTCTTCAGTCCGTACCACGGTGCCTCTCGGTACAGGAATTTCCGCGGCTTCCAGCAGCATCTTTGTTTCTTCTTTATCGCAGGCAATATCCACTGCAATATTCGAAGTAGTGGAGGCAATTGTAGCCCGGATGCGTTTCTGGTTGACCCCATAGCCCAGTTGTACAAGGCTTTGTTTATTGAGCCGGATAAAAGGAATGCCTCTTTTGGCCGCTTCTTCCACGATACACCCGGTGGAAGGGCCGAGCCTGGTGTCTTCCCGGATTTCACGCATTTGCTGGATATCTTCTGCCAGGTCATAATCGGACCCTTCGATCAATGCCTGGGCAATGCGTACGGCCGCCTTGGCTGCATATACACCGGCATCTTCTTCCATATAGCTGAACACGACATAGTATACACCTTCTTTTTCCCCCTCCGGAGTTCGGGTGCGGCCAAAGCCCGTATCCATGCCCGCCAGGGTTTGAATTTCGAGGGCGATATGTTCCACCACATGGCCCATCCAGGTGCCTTCATCCACCCGTTCGAAAAAGCCACCGCGGGTGCCTACGCTGCAACGGTGCTCGATCAGGCTGGGTAATAATTTTTCCAATCGTTCCCTGAATCCGGGAATCTTATTGGTGGGCATATTCTCTTTCTCTTCTAAGTCCAGTTTCATCTGGATCAGTTTGGTACGCCGCACACTCCAGTAATTCGGTCCTTTCAGTACTTTAATTTCAAGTATTCGCATAAACAGTCTGGTTGAATCGTCAATTTAAGTGATTTTGGTTAGGTAACCAACCCTTGTTCCGGTCATTGCTTTTTCAGTACATTTAGGAACCTAAAACAACCATATGCCGATCAACAGCCGTCGTCGTTTCCTGCAACGGGCCGGAGTATTCTCTGCGACCGCCTTTCTGACCTCAATGACCAAACCGGCCTGGAGCCGTAACCTGGATCAGGCCCTGAGTCAGTCAGCCGGCATATCACCGGAAGAGCTTGCCACTGATGAGGACTTCTGGTATTATATCCAGCAATCCTTTACGGTGTCTCCCTCTTTGATCAACCTCAATAACGGCGGGGTTTCGCCGGCGCCAAAAACAGTTCAGGATGCCATGAAACGGTATTATGATCTGAGCAATGAGGCCCCGAGTTATTATATGTGGCGGGTGCTGGACCAGGGAAGGGAACCTTTGCGTAAGAACCTGGCGAAGCTGGCGGGTTGTTCTCCGGAGGAGATAGCCATCAACCGCAATTCTTCCGAAGGACTGGAGACAGTAATTTTCGGATTGCAACTGAAAGCCGGTGATGAAGTGGTGGCGGCGAAGCAGGATTATCCTAACATGATCAATGCCTATAAGCAACGGGAGTTGAGGGATGGTATCAAAATGGTATGGATCAACCTGGAATTGCCCAGTGAGGATGAAAATTACCTGGTGAGCCAGTTCGTTAACGCGTTTACTTCAAAAACAAAAGTGGTCCACATCACGCATATCATCAACTGGAACGGGCAGATTTTACCCGTGAAAAAAATAGCACAGGAAGCCCATAAGCGGGGGATTGAAGTAGTGGTGGACGGGGCGCATAGCTTTGCTCATTTTGACTTTAAAGTGCCCGATCTGGATGCGGATTATTATGCCGGCAGTCTGCACAAGTGGCTGTATGCCCCGATCGGCAGCGGGGTTTTGTATGTACGGAAAGAGAAAATTAAAAATGTCTACCCGATGTTTGCCGTGGATAATCCGCTGAAGGAAGATATCCGCAAATTTGAAGCCCTGGGCACCCGTCCGTTCTTTATTGAACAGGCCATTGGTAAAGCCATCGAATTTCATGAAATGATCGGGGCGGAGCGGAAGGAGAAGCGCCTGCATTACCTGAAGAATTACTGGATGGAAAAAGTGAAAGGACTGCCCGGTGTGAAACTCAATACATCGCTCAACCCGAAATGGGGCTGTGCGATTGGTAACGTCGGTGTAGAAGGCCGGAAGCCCGGAGAACTCGACTCCTTTCTGATGGACAAATACAAAGTGCATACCGTGGCCATTGAATGGGAGAATATTAAAGGGGTGAGGGTGACGCCAAATGTATATACCACTACAAAGCAGTTGGATGTGCTGGTGGAGGGAATTACGGCGTTCTTAGCTACTAAATCTTAGAAGGGAGTTGTCAGATGTCAGGTGTCGGATGTCAGGAATAGCCCCTTCTGAGAGTGGTTATCTAAACCTTCCTTTAAATCACTTTCTACTATAGTACTCCATAAACCCTAATTATAAGCGCTTTCTCCTGTAAGACGTTCTAAGCATTTTTTTCTACATTTGTCCGAATCAAATCCCGATGAATGAGTCATCCTAAAGGAAAACTGATCGCCATTGG
>DAORKK010000244.1:3148-4422 GCA_035439525.1 Chitinophagaceae bacterium | reverse complement strand
GCCAGATCAGGTCTTTCTTTAGCGCCGTTTTTAATCCAGTTATAAATAACTGCCTTATCGGTGGTTCCCAGTTCGAAGGATGAGTTAACCGGAGGCATTGCTTTGTTAAAATCATTGGTTGTGATATACTCCCAGAGTTTGCTGGTTTCCGGACTGCCGGCTGTTACAAACTTCATGATCTCTGCATAGGTATCAAATTTCGGCTTGATCGGACCGCCATGACAGTTGGATGAACCACAATACTCATGCAGGATAGTCTGTACCCCTCTGAATTTAATCACATCATTAACATCAGGTGTACCATCGGTATGCTGAACATTATTGCTTTCATAAAATGAAGCATATAAAGTAGAGTCTGCACCACCGGCATAAGACCTGTCCAGGTTTTTAACAAGATCGCCGGTCTTTGTACACTGAAATACGGAAGCTGTCAGAAACAGTCCGCAGAAGAAAAGAACCGCCGATTGGACTAATGAAACCTTTTTCATAAAAAGCGAGTTTAGATTGAGAATTGATGCTTTTGAAAAGAACTTTCCCTTTTAAATGCATTTCAAAATTATCTCATGCAATGGTGACAGTTTCATGACAAGCAGCTGACCGTAATATGACTTTTGTCACATGCCTTAGTAATTGCTTTCTAAAACGGACCACTGTGACGTTTCTCACTTTAATGCTTGACTACTGTCATGAGATTGTCAATCAGTCAATTTTAAGTTGCACTGTCTTTTAATTCGTTGAATTAAAAATTCATTTAATATGGGCAACAACAAAAACAACAACGACCAATCCCGCCGGGGTTTTTTCTCTTCTTTCCTCACCAAAAAGGAAACAGAAAAAATTAAAATGCTGACACCGGATGGTAAACTGGTGGAAGTGGATAAAGCCGTGTTTGACCAGGTAACCGGTAAGAAAAAAGCCAGTAAAGAAGAGATCTTAAACTGGATGGAGAATCCTTCCAAAGAGAACAACTAAGCATTTCCGAAATCAACTTATTAATATATACTAATGAAACAGGAAGAGATAAATGACCAAAGCCGGCGGGGTTTTTTAAAAACTGCCGCTATTGCCACCGTTGCCACTGCCACCTGCGGCAGCCTGGCCTGTTCCTGCTCTTCCAAAAAAGCACCGGCCGGTGATAAAGTAAAACTGCTTTCTCCCAATGGAGAAATTGTAGAGATTGACTCCGCCTACCTGAATCACCAGGAACATATGTCCATAGTATCCAAACTCGAAGCACGCGAAGGAATCGCTGGCAAAAGGTTTGTAATGGTGGT
>DAORKK010000244.1:0-3048 GCA_035439525.1 Chitinophagaceae bacterium | reverse complement strand
GGTGTATTCTATTTCGGCGATGAAAATGAAGATACCGTCAGTAACGGTCTTGACACTGTCAGCTTTACCAAACTGATCACGGATCGCGCCGGATACCGCTATATGGAAGAACTGGGGACTAAACCCCGGGTATATTACCTGCCGCCGAAGGACCGCTCATTCCCTGTAGAAAAAGGCTTCCAGGATGCGGACTCATCCATCCAGGAACGCTTCAAAGAATACAAGGATATTCTTGGTAAAAAGGAATCAGCTGAATAAGCCGGTCCATTGTTCATCTATTTAATGAAATAGTAATTATGGAACTCAACACCTACCAAAAAGAAGCTTTCGATTACCAACGGAAGAATATTGAAACATATGGCAAACGTGCCTGGGGCTGGAGCATTTTTTTTGTCATTTGCATTTTAGTAGGTCTGTATGCCCTTTACCTGCAGATTGCAAAAGGACATGGCGTGACCGGTATGCGGGATAATGTGGTATGGGGGCTTTTTATTGTCAACTTTATCTTCTTTATCGGGCTGAGTTATGCCGGTGCTATTATTGCAGGTTTGCTCCATCTGTTTAAAGTAAAATGGGGGAAACCAATCATTCGACTGGCCCAGTTTATGACCCTGATCTCCGTGATTGTCGGTCCGATCTTCATCCTGCTTTGCGTGGGTCGCTTTGACCGGATGCATCACCTGTTCATTTATCCGCGGATCCAGTCGCCCCTGACCTGGGACGTAATGGCCGTGGTCACTTTCTTTGCAGGCAGTGTCCTCTTCCTGTGGCTGGCCCTGATCAAGGATCTTTCCGTTTACCGGGATGCCAAACTGAACATCCCTAAATGGAAACAAAAAGTGTATAAATTCCTGGCCCTTGGTTACCGTGGAGCTGCCAGTCAGAAAAGACACCTGATTATTTCCCAAAACCTGATGGCGATCATTATGATTCCGCTGGCCATCATGGTGGCTTCTATTCTGTCCTGGATCTTTGGTATGACCCTCCGTCCGGGATGGCACAGTACCATCTTTGGTCCTTACTTCGTACTGGGTGCGGTTTACTCCGGTTGTGGTTTACTGATCGTGGCCATGTGGTTCTACCGCAAAATGTATAAACTGGATTATTATTTTACCGATAAGCATTTCAAGTATCTCGGATACCTGATGCTGGTGCTGGCAGCGGGTTACGGTTACTTTACTTTCTCTGAATATTTTACGGACTGGTTTGCATCAGAAAAATGGGACAGTGAACTAATCCATAAATTATTCAGTACTTCAGAATATGGCTGGTGGACCCTGTTTACCAATGTTGCCGGTATTGCCTTACCGATACTGATCGTTGCTATTCCGGCCACCAGAAAACCAGGACCTATCACGTTTGCGGCCTTTATGATGGTCATCGCGATGTGGGTGAAACGTTACCTGATCATTGTGCCCACCCTCGAAACCACCCTGTTACCCATGCAGGATACAAGGGCTGAATATGTGAAGTACGCTGCTACCTGGCCTGAATGGGCTTTGACTATTGCCGGTGTTGCCACTTTCCTTTTATTCTTTACCGTGATGTCCAAGTTTGTGACCGTTGTACCTGTGTCCGGGCTGGAAGACACCCATACCGAACACGAAAAACACTTGCTGCATCACGAATAAGTTAATTGATTATAGACCCTGCTTAAATAAAAAGATATGAAACAAGTAAAAGAATTTATATCCCCCCGCAGCTCAATGAGGCCTTTGTGCCTGCTGGCTGTGTTGCTGGTTTGTCTGCTTCGGCCAGCATCGATGCTGGCACAAACTGACAGCGGAGCCCCGGCTGCGACCGATACCGCAGCGGCTGTGGCTGCCCCGGAGGAAGTGGAACTGATTTCACCTGCCATTGATTTAATCAGTATCCAGAAAGGAGATAGTTCTGTAGACCTGAAAGCCACTGCTAAAGCTAAAGTGGATGGGAAAATGCGGAAACTCTATGGATTAAAAGCCGTTTTTTATATGGTGACCGACTCCGCGGAGACCGAAATAGGTACTGTGGTCACCGACCGCAACGGATTTGCCATTCTGAATGTTAAGGCCGGACAGGTCGTCACCAACGCTGATGGCACGCTGCATTTTAAGGTTACCGTAGCCGGACCTAAAAATATGGAAGCCGGTGAAGGAGAAGTAACCGTAAAGAGAGCCATGCTGGTAATGACCCCTGTAAAAGAAGAGGGACTGCTTTCCGTACAACTGAAACTGGTGGATCTCTCCACCGGTGAGGAAAAACCGGTACCGGAAACTGCTGTTGGCATTTTCGTAAAAAGAAGTTTTTATCCCCTGAAACTCGGGGAAGGCAATACGGACGAAAACGGGGAAGCCACTGTTGAAATCCCCAATAACCTGCCTGGTGACCCGCTGGGAAATATCACCCTGCTGGCCAAACTGGATGAAAATGAAACCTATGGATACTTAGAAACTGCTTCCACCCAAAAATGGGGCTTGCCGGTATCCAACCGCATTGAGGATCAGCCCCGGGCACTCTGGAGTTCCCACCCGCCGATGTGGATGTTAATTACTTTTATTATCTTAATGACGGCGGTCTGGGGTCACTATATCGTGATTGTATATGAATTATTCCGCCTTCGGAAAGAACAACATCCGGTAGCGGATGCAACGCAAGCGTAATTTTTCACATCTTATAACTAAGTAAAACAATGAACATGAAAAAAAATCTGACACTCTTTATGTCCGGCTTATTTGCCATCGGATTACTGGCATTTGTGCCGAAAAACTCATTTCAGGAGCCCTGGAAGGTTCCGGATGCTGCCAAGAATAAAGCGAACCCTGTGAAAAGTGACGCTGCTTCTCTGGCAAGCGGTAAAGCCCTGTACAACCAGCATTGTAAATCCTGCCATGGTACAAAAGGAAAAGGAGACGGCCCGAAAGCCTCTACATTGGATACCGATTGCGGTGATTTCACCAAGGCTTCTTTCAAAAGCCAGACCGATGGTGCGCTGTACTATAAAACCGCAGAAGGAAGAAAAGATATGCCCGCTTACAAAAAGAAAATTCCCGATGCCAATGATATCTGGGC
>DAORKK010000243.1:0-4440 GCA_035439525.1 Chitinophagaceae bacterium | reverse complement strand
ATGTCCCAGCTTTACCTGTGCCGTGGTTTTGAATTTATAACTGTCCATATCAAAATAAGGAACGGCTACAAAGTCTTCATCAGCTACCTTACTATGTGGCATATCTGCTTCTTTTGTTCCCCGCTTCAGGGCCGGTTTGTCCGACATATTGAAAAGGATCTCGGCACCATTGGCCAGGTCACTGTGGCGGAGAAAACTGGCGGGATGGTCTTTGCCATTGAGCTGCATACTTTCCACATAAAAATTTCCCGGACCGTGGTTTTTGGCCTTTATATAAATATGTTTCCCGTTTTCCAGGCGGATATCAATCTTATCAAATAAGGGTGTACCGAGTGCATAAACATCACTGCCGGGGGTCACGGGATAAAAACCCATGGCACTGAGTACCAGCCAGGCACTCATTTGCCCGCAGTCCTCATTGCCGATCAGTCCGTCCGGATTATTGGGATAAAACTCCGTGCAGATCTGGTGCACGATCTCCTGCGTACGCCAGGGCTGACCGGCATAATTAAAGAGATAAGCCATGTGGTGACTCGGTTCATTGCCATGCGCATACTGCCCGATCAGTCCGGTTACATCACTCTGGTCACGTCCGCTGAGCTGGCGTTTAGTCGTAAAGAGTTCGTTCAATTGCTTCGCAAAACCAGCCTGTCCGCCGTATAATTTTTTTAACCCGTCAATATCCTGTTGTGCGGTAAAACTGTAATGCCAGCTATTGCCCTCGGTAAAAAAGTTATTGACCTCCGTGGCATCAAAGGGGGAGTACCAGAAGCCCTGTACTTTACCGCGGATATGTTTCACCCGGGGATCAAATAGATTGCGGTAGTTCAAAGCCCGCTTGCGGTATTGCTCGCTGATCTTCGTGGCTCCGATTTGTGCAGCAAATTCGGAAATACACCAGTCATCATAGGCATACTCCACGGTCTTGGAGGTACTCTCATGATCATCTTCATTGCTGACATAGCCTTGTTTCATATAAGCAGGCAACCCAAAGCGGTTGCTCTCTGCATAATCGATCATGGCTTTTAAGGCGAGTTCCTTATCAAAACCCTGTACCCCTTTCTTCCAGGCATCCACAATTACGGGCACGGCATGATAGCCGATCATACAAAAGGTTTCATTGCCACTCAGTTCCCATACAGGCAACATACCTCCTGCTTTATACTGGGCCAGAAAGGTTTTAATCCAGTCATTGGTACGTTGCTTATTAATAATAGTCTGCAAGGGATGCTGGGCCCTGTGCGTATCCCAAAGGGAAAACACGGAATAGTTGGTAAACCCATCTGCCTTACGCACTTTCAGATCTGTTCCCCTGTACTCCCCGTTAACATCGGTATAGATATTCGGGGCAATCATAGTATGATAGAGGGCCGTATAAAAAGCCACTTGCTGGTCATGGGTACCGCCCTTCACTTCAATCTTACCTAGTTCACTGTTCCAGGCGTTTTCGGCCTGTTGTTTCAGCCGGTTAAAATCCCAGTGACTGATCTCCTGTTCCAGGTTCTGTTTCGCATTCTCGGTACTCACGCCCGAGATACCGATTCTTAATCGTACCGTTTTTTCTTCCCCGAGATCAAAGGAGAAATAAGACTTGATATTTTTTCCCTCGAGTTTATTCAGTCCGTTGACCGGCTGGTCATCCAGCGCCATGCGGTAACGTTTGATGGGTTTTTCAAAACGGATATAAAAGAACAAATGCTGTTCTTTGGCCCATGACTTGCTGATCCGGCTGCCTTTTACTTCATATTCATTCACCATTTCCAATGAGGAACCCAGCACTTCATCCCGGTGCTGCAGGTCGAGCAATATTTTTCCTTCCACGGCTGAGGCATCAAACGTATACTGATGCATTCCGGAACGCAGGCTGGTGGTCAGTTGCGCCAGGATATGATGTTTGTCCAGCAGCACTTCATAATAACCCGGACTGGCTTTTTCATTTTTATGGGAAAAGGGAGAGGCATACTCCTTATTCTTCCATTTCACTTCCCCGGTAAAGGGCATCAGGAGCACATCACAATAATCGGCAATGCCCGTCCCACTCAGATGCGTATGCGAAAATCCATAGATCGCGCTGTCGGAATAGTGATAACCTCCGCAGCCATCCCATCCTTCGAGCCGGGTATCCGGACTCAGCTGCATCATCCCAAAGGGCATCGTGGCCCCGGGAAATGTATGACCATGGCCACCGGTACCAATAAAGGGATTGACAAGGGAAGAGGGTTGGGCGGATAAAGAGTTGTATATAAGAATAAAGAGCAGGGAGAACCGTAACCGTTTCATGTGTAGGTGTTTGCAGATACGAAGTACGTGAAAATAGTCGGGAAGCGCCGCTACGCGGCTTTTTTTCTCCCGCTAAGATTAAAAGAGAGTATGATTATGGAAACCTCTGCCAACATCGGAGTGTCTTATTATTCTTTGCGGGAGTTTTCTTTTAAGCTACGAAGTAGCTTTCCTTACCGCTCTTACCGCCTTCCCGGCTAAATTATTTGCCGGTAAGGCGGGAAAGTATTAGAAAGCCGTATTACTACGATTACCTTTTCATTAATTCTGCGACTATACACATATGTGGAAAATCAACTAACATCTGTTCTTGAATATATTAAAAAATAACTACATCTTGTTTGAGCTAATCTTAAAACCACAACCTAATCATGAGAAAAATCCTTTCCGGGATCACAGGGGCTGCTATTTGCCTTTTGTTATCCCTGCCTCTTCATTCGCAGTTAATTATTACCACTACTGCGTCGCCTTCCACACAAAACTTCAACACACTCAGGGCCACCGCAGGTACTTCCACTACCTTACCTGCTGGATGGAAACTGCTTGAAACCGGCACCGGGGCCAATACAAGTTATGCCTCCGACGCAGGTAGTACAGCCACAGGTAATACCTATAGCTATGGAACAGGCACGGCGACGGAAAGGGCTTTTGGAGCATTACGCTCCGGTTCAGTAGCCCCTGTACTGGGAGTGCAGATCCGCAACAGTACCGGTTCTACCATCACTTCTCTTACGATCACCTATACCGGTGAACAATGGCGTTGCGGCGCCACGGGTCGGGTGGATCAGCTGGATTTTCAGTATAGCCTCAATGCCACTTCATTATCCACCGGTACCTGGACCGACAACAATACCCTGGATTTCGCTTCCCCCAGTACGACTACTGTAGGTGCAAAAGACGGAAATGCAGCAGCCAACCGTTCGGTGAAAACTGCTACGATCACCGGACTGAGCATTGCCAATAACGGACTCTTCTGGCTGCGCTGGAATGACCTGGATGCCAGTGGCGCGGATGATGGATTATCCATTGATGATTTCTCGATTCAACTGAACGGTTCAGACGTCACCGCTCCCACGGCCAGTACGTTCAATCCGGCCAATACGTCCACCAATATCGCACTCAGCGGTAACCTGGCAGTAACCTTCAGCGAAAACATTCAGAAAGGAACTACCGGAAACATTACGGTAAAAAGAACCAGTGATAATGTAACGGTACAAACCACCGCCGTCACTGCTGCTGCGGTTACGGTAAGCGGTGCTACTGCTACCATTCCTTTCAGCGGACTGGCCTACAACACCGGTTATTATGTAAACATCGATGCAGGTGCGTTTAAAGATATTGCCGGAAATAATTTTGCCGGCATCACCGCCACCACTACCTGGACTTTTACCACGATGGCCGCTCCATCCTCCACCGTAGCTGTGAGTCCCGCTTCCCTGAACTTTGGCTTCACCGCTTTCGGTCTGGCTTCAGCCGCACAGTCATTCAGTTTTACCACTACCAATATCACATCAGCATTGACCCTGACCGCCCCGGCTTCTTTTGAGTTATCTAAAACCGGCACCACTTTCAGCAGCAGCTTAAGCTATACCATTGCTGAAGCACAGGCTGGTCAGACTGTTTTTGCCCGGTTTGTTCCTGCTGCAGCAAATACGACTTACAGTGCTTCGGTCAATTTCAGCAGCACCGGATTAAATACCAATGCCGAAACCCTCAGTGGTAACAGCGTGGTAAGTGGTGGTGGTTCGCTCAACCACTACTTTGGCAACCTGCACTCGCACAGCAGTTACTCCGATGGGAATGCAGACAACACGACCAAAGTGCCTTCTGACGATTATACCTATGCGAAAACCGCACTTTGTATGGACTTCCTCGGGATCAGTGAACATAACCATGCTACGGCTGGTATGAGTATCTCCAACTGGCAACCAGGCCGTGCACAGGCTGCTGCTGCCACTACTTCCACCTTCGTGGGTATGTATGGTATGGAGTGGGGCACCATCAGTGCCGGTGGTCACGTGATCATCTATGGTGTGGACTCCCTGATCGGCTGGGAGCCCGGCAACTATGATATTTTCGTCGATAAATTCACCTACCAGGGTACCAATGGATTGTTTGACCGCATCAACCGTCATGGTAACAATGCCATTGCCTATCTCG
>DAORKK010000242.1:0-4441 GCA_035439525.1 Chitinophagaceae bacterium | reverse complement strand
ACATTGAGATAAATATCATTCCCATGCGGGGGCCAGTTGAGCATATACTTGTCGAATTTCGCACCCTGACTACGCGGCAGCTTCCCGTAATTCAGCATTTTCATTTTATCGCCATTCCAGGACTTATCTGTGCAGGGCGCATCCGTACAGCAGCAGAAATATAAAGTAGAATCATATCCTACAGGTCGTGGAATGGTTTTATCTGCACCCGGACCATAATCTTTCAGTATAGCGGCCCAGGTAAGATCCTGTATGATATCATTCTTAACCCGTGCTTCTTTTTCTCCACTGATCAGGGGATCATCCATACCCAAATCATAGGCGGCTCCGGCTTGTGCAAAGACATCGCCCAGTTCGGTACCATCAATGACCACCTGGGCATCTACACGCAGACTGGTTGAAACACTTGATGTATGAAATACCGCCCCGGTTACTTTATTCCCTTTCTTTAAGACTGACTTAAACGCTTCCTGGTAGAGTACTGTCAGGTTCTTTTCCCTGGCAACCCAGGCTTTGAAAATACTGTCTGCCACATGGGGTTCGAAATTGGTATTACTGACCCAACCGGTATTCAGTCGTTTACGCCCATAGTGTTGATATAAAGCCTGGCGAAATTCTTCCCAGATACCGGATGGCAATTGGTCATTACCATCGGTACAACTGACACCCGCAGCAGTGAGCATGCCACCCAGCATGGTGGTCGGTTCAACCAGTACCGTCTTCACACCCAATCTGGCACATTGGATGGCAGCCGCTGTGCCACCCGCTCCTCCGCCAATCACTAATACTTCCGTTTTGATCGTTCTGACCTGTCGTTGTGCCGCCACAAAAAAAGGCAATAACAAAACAAGAAATACTGAGTTCTTTTTCATCAGAGAAAGTTACTGGATTCGGTTTATAAAATAAAAAAAGAGGATGCTGTTCCGCATCCTCTTTTCCAATCTTGTTTGCTTACTTAAAACGGTAAGTCATCCACCGGCTCACTCACCGAAGACATAGCGCCACCTGCATTTGATGCCGGAGCTGCGGAAGCTGAAGGCTGATAAGCAGAAGGACCACTGCCTGCTTCTGCACGACCTCCCAGCAACTGCACTTCTCTCACCCTCAGGGAAAGCGAAGCACCGGCGGTGCCGTCCTGGCGCTGGAAAGAACGTACTTCAGGCTGACCTTCAGCATAAATCTGCTTGCCTTTGGTCAGGTACTGGGCCACCGTAGTCCGGTCGGTCCAATAAGCGCAATCCACCCAGGTTGTTTTTTCCTGCAGGTTGCCCTGACTGTCCTTATACTTTTCCGTATGGGCCACTGTAAAGTTGATGACATTTTTTCCGTTGACGGTGTTTACCACACAGTCTTTTCCAAGATTTCCGATAACCTGCATTTTAATCATAGTGCTCAATTTTAATTGTCCGTAAATATTATTAGGAAGACGAAAATAAGCTTAATCAATAATCCGGAAATGGGATTTAACACCGGTTTTTACCGTTTTTTTCCCCAGTTTAATCGTCCGTCCGCCCACTGGCTGCGTCAATAATCCGGCCAAAGAAAATAGCATTCATAAACAGCTTGGCACCACCCAGCCAGAAAGCCCGCAGATTGGGATTATCAGCGATATTGATTACCCGCCCGTTGCCGACCGTATTCACAATCACAGCTGCAGAATTTTTTATGGCTTCCCCGTTTTCCCGGCTAACCCATCCACTCTGCATGGATTTCGGTCCATACATGAAAGGTGTGGCGTAGGGATTCTTACTTTTTTCCATGAATACTTTATTGGCTTTGAACAGGCTGACTGTTTTCTGACTATAGCCAAAAGCCAGCGGGTGTGTCAGGTCAGCTTCAGCACCGAATATAGCTCCATAAATCTGCTGTGCCCCATCAATCTGTTCCCGTTGTGCATAGGGAATACGCATTGTACTATCTGCCGGAGCCTTTGCTTTTTTAAACTTCACATCCGTGATCCCGTTTTGGGCAGCCCAACTAACAGCTTCTTCAGTCAGGATCAATGTACCCCCGGCCTGCACCCAGGTTTTCAGTTTGTCCTTGTTCAGGTCCGGATAACTGCCTGCGGCCAGTATAAGTGTGTTGTAACGTGTCAGATCAATCCGGTTAAACATAGCTGGTTCGAGATGGGTGGCTTTCACATTCATCCGCTGATCGAGCAAATGCCAGATCTCACCGGCATCCAATGCATTTACCCCTGGGCCTGTGATCATAGCAATCGAAGGGCGGGCGACCGTTACCTGCTTCGCACTACCCAGATCGGGACCATTACTGGAATTACCGGATGCCAGAGACCAGCTGAGTACTTTATACTTTTCAGTTACCGCACGCACACGGGCAAAGACCGCCTCACTATTCTCCTGCTGCATCTGCACGGGAATAATCAGGGTACCGGGATTAAACTGCTTAACTGATGAACCCACCGGTATTTCAAAAGGACGGGTGGCTACTTTTATATTATAACCGGCCTGTAGCAATTCATTCAACGCGGCGGGGGCATACAATTCCTCCCACTGCATGATGTAGGCATACTCCGATTTGCCTCCATTTATATTTTGCGCCGGCCAGGGAATCTCTGTCAGCTTTTCACCCAATACCACTGGTGTACTGATTTCACGATAAGGCAAACCAAACGCCAGCGGCATGGTCCAGGAAGTAATATCATAAAAGATGCTGTCCTTGTAATCAAACGTACGGTCGAAGATGCCCCGGATCAGGCTGTGCTGTGGCTGGTTCAAGGATACCAGGTAGGCAGATCCTTTCTCAAACTCGGCGTCTTTCCAGCTATCCGGCAGCTGATTTACTTCGATCTGGTGACGTTTCAGCATTTCAATGAACCGGTATGTTTTGGCTTTATCATTTTTATCGCCGAACACAAATCCCTTTATTGAATAAGCGGCAGCACGGGCAGCGGCTTGTTTATAAAAATCACGCTGGTATTCGAGAAACTCACTTCGTAATGTCTTAGCTCCTTCCAGCGTGGAGAGCGCCGTCACGAACTGGTTACGGATCGTAAATGGAAAACTGAGTAGTCCATTGGTGGTTTCCTGTAAATGCCCCCGGGAAGAACCTTGTTCAAATAAAATACCGATCGCCCCGTTCACATCCGGATACGTGGACCCTTTGCCATAATAGAAATCATCATAGCTCTCTTTTGTAAAATAGAGCGAGCCGATCTTATCCAGGTTCTTTGCATGGAACTTGCCCAGTTTTCCAGTCAGCTCCTGGTTCTTATCCGGGGTCAGCGGATTCACGCGTGAAGGAACACCGGGCTGAAAAAAGAAACTCGCATTACTGCCCTGCTCATGATGATCGGTGAGAATATTCGGTTTCCAATGATGAAACCACTGCAGCCGGTTCTGGCTTTCCGGATGTACGGCGGGCAACCAGTCACGGTTGAGATCAAACCAATAATGATTATACCGGCCACCAGGCCATACTTCATTGTACTCCCTGTCATTCGGATCACTGACGAGGTTTTTACTTTTATGCTGATTGGCCCAGGTGGAAAACCGCTGTAATCCATCCGGGTTGAAAGAAGGATCCAGCAGGATCACCGTATTCTCCAGTAAGTCTTCAATTTCTTTTCCCTGGGCCGCTGCCAGGTAATAAGCGGTCAGCAAACTGGCATTGGCTCCGCTGGGTTCATTGCCATGAATAGAATGTCCGACCCATACCACAATGGGCATATCAGCTGTATTTAATGCTGCTGAAGCACTGGGATCAGTCAGCTTTACGTGCTGCTGCCGAATTTCTTCCAATCTTGCATGGTTCTTTTTGGAGGTAATGATCAGTAACACCTGCGGCCGGTTCTCATAAGTAAATCCCATCTGTTCAAGCTTCACCCGGTCCGGAGCAGCCACCGCAATGGCTTTCATATAATTCACCAGACGGTCATGGGTTACATGCCATTCGCCGACTTCATGATAGATCACTTCTTTGGGTTTGGGTATGGCCTGATTATAACTGACCTGTTGAGGCAGAAAATAACTCAGGTCCTGGGAGCGGGCACTGAGTCCGGCAAGGAGCAGTGCAGCAAACAGCAGTTTCTTCATAAAAAAGTTGATTAATAAAGACCGGAAGTTACCGAAAATGAACTAAAACCTCAGGCTTCCAATACATTAGGTTTTACCCATTTCGGAAACCGGGTACCCGCTCCTTCGGCGTATATTTGCAGATTCATTTCCGGAAAAAATCGACAGAAAAAAAGGAAAACATGAGCCAAAAAGGAAAAGTGCTGGTAGCAATGAGCGGGGGTATTGACAGTACTGTCACCGCCCTGATGTTGAATGCGGAAGGCTATGAAGTGGTGGGGATTACAATGAAGACCTGGGACTATGCCGCCAGCGGTGGCAGTAAAAAAGAAACGGGTTGCTGCAACCTCGACTCATTTAATGATGCCCGCCAGGCAGCGGTGGAGCATGGCTTTGCCCATTATATC
>DAORKK010000241.1:0-4452 GCA_035439525.1 Chitinophagaceae bacterium | reverse complement strand
TCCTGGGATACCGGAGAAAAGTAATCCTGGAAAACCTGCGTAATAGTTTTCCGGAAAAGACCGAAAAAGAAAGAAAGAGAATTGCCCGGAAATTCTACCGCAATTTTATCGACAACTGGATTGAGACGATCAAATTAATCTCCATCAGTAAGAAAGCGCTGAACAAACGGATATCCGGCAACCTGGCCATTTTCAACGAACTGCATGCCAGTGGTAAATCGGTGCAGGTAAACCTCGGACATTTTTTTAACTGGGAGATCATGACCCTCTATACGGGAATCAACCAGCCCTATACGTTTCTTACTGTATACCTGCCGCAGAGCAGTTCCGTAGCGGATCGGTTGCTGATGTATATCCGTGGCCGCTGGGGTAACCCACTTTTGCCTGCCACGCAAATGGCCAAAGCCATAATTCCCTGGCGGAAAAAGCAACACTTACTGGCATTAGGGGCAGATCAGAGTCCGCCTCATGGAACGGATGCCTACTGGTTGTATTTCATGAACCAGCCGGCCGCTTTTGTAAAGGGCCCCGAAAAGTTTGCCCGGATTCAGAAAGTGCCGGTGGTGATGATGACCACAACAAGGCCGAAACGGGGCCATTATCATTTTGAGTACTTTCTGCTGGCCGAAGATCCCGCCGCTTTGCCGGATGGTGAACTGATCCGTCGTTATGTGGACCACCTCTCTGCTAATATTCAGCAACAACCGGAACTCTATTTATGGAGCCACCGACGCTGGAAACACAAGTGGAAACCGGAATACAAAGATCAGTGGGTTGGCAGGGAAGAAGCTCCTTAAGCTGAAAATCCGTATCTTAACCCTTCATGTATTATGTAGTCTATCCCTTCCTTTACCTTTTTTCCTTATTGCCATTCAGGGTATTGTACTTTCTGTCCGACGGAATCAGAGTGCTTGTTTTTTATACGTTCAAATACCGGCGGGATGTGGTACTGCATAACCTTTTGATTGCCTTTCCGGAGAAAACTGAAGAGGAACGTTTTGTGATTGCCCGGCAGTTTTACAAAAACCTGATCGATACCTTTATTGAATCCGTAAAATTCATTTCACTTTCTCCCAAAGCAGCATTCAGGAGAAGTACGGCAGCTACTGACGAGATCAATGCCCTGCTTGATAAAGGACGAAATGTACATGTCATGGCCTGTCACCAGTTTAACTGGGAGTATGCGAATATTCTTTATCCCATCAAGCTAAATGCACCCTTTGTGGGAGTGTATATGCCGATTAAGAACAAAGTACTGGATCGTGTATTTTACAATTTCCGGAAACGGCATGGTACGGTGCTGATTTCTGCAACGGCTTTTAAAGAACAATCGCACGATATTTTTCATAAACCCTATGTGCTGGCCCTTGCGGCTGATCAGAATCCGGGGCATCCGGGCAATGCCTACTGGCTGGATTTTTTCAGTAAACCTGCCCCCTTTATCACCGGCCCTGCAAAAGCTGCGGTGAAAAACAATACAGCGGTAGTGATGGTTGGGTTTAACCGCATAAAGCGTGGCCATTTCCATTTTGATTATAAACTGATTACAGAAGACGCCATCCATTATTCACCGGAACAACTTACAGTTATATACCGGAATGAAGTGGAGCGGATCATCCGTCGCGACCCGGCCAACTATCTCTGGAGTCATCGCCGCTGGAAATACGACTGGAAGCCGGAGTACGGGGAAGTGATAAGGTAGAATTTTCTGCGTCACCCTTCGACACGCTCAGGGTGACAACGGCATGTTCTTGTCATGCTGAGCGTGTCGAAGCATGACCAGTCTAATGAACTTTCTTCTTATGCTTTTTCAACTGCAGGTAATCCAAAAAGTAAATCACTTTCAGTGAAAGGTTATTGTTATCATCTGCCTGCATGGTACGACCGATGTTTTTAAAATAATCGCCGGTTATTTCCTGGTTGCCATTGACTGCGGCATTTTTCCAGACCACATTCAGGAAACTGCCCGGGGCAAACTGCCAGGTATACACCATATCAATATTAAAGAAGTTGATATTGTAATCGGCATTGCCGCTGAAGTTGTCATTCCGGGCCAGGGAGCCATCATTGCGCAGGGTAAAATACCGGTCATAATGCACCTGGCTCCAGTAATGACGGATGCGGGTATTGATATTCATTTTGCTATTGAAGGAATATTTGATACCGATCGTATTGTCCACAGTTTGAATATCACGTCTGCCAAAAATAATCTTGTCACCATCGAAGGCTGCGAAGCCGGTATTCCTTTTCTGCGGATTCAGGGAGAGGCCGTGCGAAATGGTCAGCTTATTATTAAAGCGGTATCGGTTGGAAAATTCAAATGAATAACGTTTGCTGTTGAAAAGTGAACGGTCGATAACCATTGCCTGGAATGATAAACTGTACTTTTTGGCGTTATTGGTTTCAAACCAGGCGGAATAAAAATAATTGGACCAGCCTTTAAAATAACGTCCTTCCACCCGCGGTTCATAGTAGTTATTGCCTTTGGGCTCATAACCAAACATCCCACCTACATACCATAGGTTTTTCAGTTGTCCGTTCATATTCAAGCTTACATTCACTCCCTGGAAGCCAGCCGGATTCATCAACCGGTAGGAATGATAGAAGTTAAAATTGAAGAACATCCGGTTATACCATCGCGTGGGTTTAAGCCAGTTGTAGCCGGCATACGCATAATGTTCAACCTGGTTGGTGGTGGTGAAATAGCCAAGATCATTCCCCCGGAACTTCCGGTCAATCAGGTCCTGTTTTATATTGAAGGTGAATCGTCCGCTGGATTTGCCAAACGAAAAGCTATGTCCATATCCCCGGCGGTTATTATCAGTTATCCCGGCTCCGGACAGCATACTCATCGCCAGTTTGCCACTTACATTCCAGGTGTTTTTCTTATCGTACAGACTGAACTGCGCCGCACTTACATTGGCATCGTATTCGGATCCGCTGCGCCACACATTCATGTTGGTGAAAGTGATGCTGGAATTATTTTTCAATGACTGATCCAGTACCATAATATTGTAATTGGTCAGCGGATCAATCAATACCTCTCTTTGTTTCAGATCATTCATGTTTTCGAGGGAGGCATAACGGTTATTAGTGACCGCATTGAGTACGCCCACCCCCAGGCCTTTTGAGGTTCTGCCGGAAATTTTTGTCGCATTGATCAGTTTTGATTCTACCGGGTTTTTCAGGATCCGGTCATTGCCGTTCATATATTCATCAATGCTATGCGTAAGTATGGGGTCGATCCCTATCCGGCGGGGATAGAAAAGGCCGCTTTTATTAAACAGTTCTGTTCCCTCAGTAAAGAAGGGCCGGTTCTCCTGGTATTTTACTTCAAACGGGGTGAGGTTAAGTACCCGGTTATCACTTTGTACCTGGCCAAAATCCGGCACCAGGGTGGCATCAAGGGTAAAAGCCTGATTGATCCCGTATTTTACATCCATTCCTCCATTGACTGACGAGGTCCAGTCTTTTGCTCCTGCTGTTTGCTGGGGAAAATGATTGACATAGGTAGAGAGGTAGGGAGAAAACTGCAACCGCAGCGGGGGTTTAATACCCGTTATGCCCGTCCAGACCCCTTCCTGTGTAAGGAAGCCGTTTACATTCGGATCAATCGGGTTCCAGGTGTATTGCTGTTCAGTTTTGCGGCGGCGGCGGGTGATATTCAGGCCCCAGTTTTGCACTTCTTTTTTACTGAACCGGATGGCGGCAAAGGGGATGAACATTTCAAAACTCCAGCCATTATCATGAATCACGGCGCCGCTTTCCCAAACAGCATTCCAGCCAAAATCCTCTCCCCCGTTGTTTCCGTCACCGGGCGACATTTTAGCATCCCATTGTTCGTTAAGGGGCGTGACAAAATATTCAAAGCCGTTGATCTTATCATAATAGGTATCGAAAATGATCCCGATATAATCATTGGTACCAAAGCCATCCCGGCCGGATAATTCGGTGGCGATACTGTCGCGTGTTCGCTCATAACAATATCCTCCAAAATAAATGCCGTCATCACTATAAATAAGGTAGGTCTCGGTCCGGTTTTCAAAGTTCTCCCGGGCACCCACTTTCGGCCGGAATTCCACCAGGTCCGACATCATGGGAGCAGATTTCCAGGCGGAGTCATTCAGCAGGCCGTCTACTTTGATCGGTTTGTTAATGCGTAAAGCCGGCAATTGCCGGGGTGGGTTAGTTTGGGCAAAAGTGCAGGTACACAGGAGCAGGAGAGCCCCTAAGGCGATGTTGGTTTTGAAAATCATGGCTATACTTTAAAGTAGTCAGGACGTTGAAGCAGCAGGTTTTGTTACTGATTCGGGAAAGAACTACTAAGTCTTTCGTACGGTAAAAGTATAGCGGTAAAAAGGGAATAGGTTTTGGATTTATCTGACCGGCATGTATGACCTGACGAGTGGTTAAAAAAAGGGGTTGTTAACTTTTTATTGGGAAAAAACCGGG
>DAORKK010000240.1:0-4476 GCA_035439525.1 Chitinophagaceae bacterium | reverse complement strand
TACGACAAAGTTAGGCTTCTAAAATCTTTTCCATCTTCATACTCCGGCTTCCTTTTACCAGGAGATGGGTTTGCTCAAAATGCTGATCAAGATACCACTGTTTAGCCGCTGTTGAGTCGGGAAAGGAGATCCAGGGATGTTGCAGTTTTAAGAAGTCTCCTCCAACCAATACCACCTCTTTCCATTTGTATTTTCCGATCAGTTCAATGATGAGCCGGTGCTCTGCCAGACTTTCTGCTCCCAATTCGGCCATCGCACCCAGCATCAGTACTTTGTGGGAGGCGGCCAGACGGGCAAAGTTTTCAATCGCCAGTTTCATACTACTCGGATTGGCATTATAGGCATCGAGAATAATCTGATTGCTTCCAACCTTGATGAGTTGGGAACGGCTGTTGGAAGGCTGGTATGCTTCAATGGCGTTACGGATATCGGCATCGGGTACGCCGAAATGCTTTCCAATGGTTACGGCCAGTAATATATTCGGGAGATTGTAATCGCCTACCAGTTGGGAATGGATTATTCCGGTGGAAGCACCATTCGTTATAGAAACTTCAAGGAAGGGTTCGCTTTTTATCGTATGTCCTTCGATACTGGCATCGGTGGTACCATAGGTGATGATATGTGATAATCCCTGGCTCATTTCGCGCAGGTAGTCATAATCCCACATCACGAAAGCGGTGCCGTCATGTTCGCGAAGCCAGTCATACAATTCCCCTTTCCCTTTCCGTACGCCTTCCACACCGCCAAAGCCTTCGAGGTGGGCTTTGCCGCAATTGGTGATGATGCCATAATCCGGCATCGTATACGTACAATAGCCGGCAATTTCCTGCTGGTGATTGGCGCCCATTTCTATGACCGCGATTTCCGCGTCGGGTTTTATTTTTAAAATAGTTAGGGGAATACCGATATGGTTATTGAGATTGCCTTCGGTGGTGGCGGTGAGGTATTTACGGCTCAGTACCGCATGCACGAGTTCCTTGGTAGTGGTTTTGCCATTACTGCCTGTAATTGCAATAAAAGGAATGGAGAACTGTTGCCGGTGATATTTCGCCAGTTCCTGCAGCGCAGTCAGCACGTCGTCCACCAGGATGGTCTTCCCCTCAATAGCATAAACGGCTTCATCTATAATCGCGCAAACCGCCCCGGCATCTATAGCCTGTTGCGCAAATTTGTTTCCATTGAAGTTGTCTCCCTTTAGTGCAAAGAATAAATCGCCTGGTTGCAGTTTGCGCGTATCCGTTTGCACGGAAGGATGGCGCAGGTAGAGTTCGTAGAGGGAGGGGGTGTTCATGGTGCAAAGGTAGGTTGGTAAGTTAACAAGTTGACAGATTGACAAGGAGGCCTCCTAAGAAAACCACCTTGTTAACTTGTCAACCTGTCAACCTTTCAACATTCCATAAAAAAGAAAACCCTCCAAGTAAACTGGGAGGGTTTCTTAGTATCATTTACCAGATTATCTTTTTTGTCTTCTTGATTTGAAGTACTGACCGGTTTTGCGTTTGTTACCTTCAGGGCTTCCCATGCGGTTCATCGCGCAACGGAATCCGAGGGTGCTGAGGGCCTGGTCTTCTTCGAGGTGACGGCGGCTACCCGGTGTTAACCAGTAAGCGCGGTCATTCCAGCTTCCTCCTTTGTACACTTTGGATTTTTCCGGGTGTACCAGGGTAGTGTTGGCATAGCCATACGAAGATTGGGATAAGGAGTCACCATCGAGGTAGCTGATCACATTACCGCGCTGATAGTTCCGGCGGTTTTTGCTTTCCTCATCGGTTACATTCACCATTTTCACACGACCCAGGCTGTCTTTCTCATAGCGGGTGGCGGGATCCATGGTTGTGGGGTCAGCTACATATAATTTCTTGTATTCGTTACCACGGAACGGAGCCGGCTGGTCGTCAAAGTCAAGTGAAGAAAGCGGACGATAGGTATCTTCCACCCACTCACTTACGTTACCGGCCATATTATATACACCGAAACCATTCGGGAAAAATGAATTAACAGGAGCGGTGTAGAAAGCGCGGTCATTCAGACCACCGGCCACACCAGCGTTATCACCTGAACCTCTTTTGAAGTTGGCCAGGAAGGTACCTTGCCAGCTGCCACGACGGGTATCACGCAATCCGTTCACATTCTGTGACCAGGGGTAAACCTGTTTGTTGGACTGTAACTCTTCCCCTCTCTTACCTTCTTTCAGGCTGGGACGGGGGTTCTGGTTGATCAGGCCATAAGCGGCATATTCCCACTCGGCTTCAAAAGGAAGGCGGTAATCAGGCGACATCACACCGGACTCCATGGTAGGAGCCATCGGCGGCTGGCCTTTTTTAGACTGCATCGCTTTGCCGGGAGGGGCTGTATACAAACCTAACAGGTAGGATTTTGTAGTAAAGTTGTTATCACCTTGCTGAGCACCGGGCTTCAGGTTGGCTTTATTGATATACCCTTTCTGTACCAGGGTACCTTCGTTTACACGATCACTTCTCCACAGACAGAAGTCTTTAGCTTGTCTCCAGGTAACACCAACTACAGGATAGTCGTTGAAACCGGGGTGACGGAAGTAGAATTCAACCATGGGTTCATTATAGCTGAGCTCACTTCTCCATACCAGGGTATCCGGTAAGGCGCCTTCCAGGATCGGTGCATTTGCAGGATCGGTGGGGTCAAAAACTTTGGTTAACCAGTGCAGGTATTCACGGTAGTGTACGTTGGCTACCTCGGTGCGGTCAATGTAAAAAGAAGGCACGGATACACGACGCGGAATATTATTCCAGTCGCCCATTACGTCTTCTTCTGTCTGACCCATGGTAAAGGTACCACCCTCTACAAACACGAGGCCGGGGCCGAGGCCCTGCTCTTTGGATTTAGATACCTGGAAACCACCCTGGTTCTTATCATTGTAGTTCCAGCCGGTCACATCAGACTTGTCGTACTTCTTTTTGCCAAAAAGGCCTTTCCCTTTACAGGATGCCAGCAGCACCACACAGGATAGCAGGATTGTTAAGTTTCTCATTGTTTTTTGCATAAACCTATGAATTGGAATAAATTTAACGCCGTACGGAGAAAAATATTGCACCTTGGGATATTTTTACCTTCCGGAAGACGATTAAATGCGAATATATAGACTTTAAGTAAGACCGGTTACGCAGAAATACCTTTTTTTAAACGGGAAAATCCCATCAAACCAATGGGTTAGCATATGCAGCGGATATGGGGTTTTGTTTTGGCGGGGATACTCTGGATAGCTCCTTTTTGGGGGATATCGCAGCGGATTTATGCCCCCCATTCTGTGCTGGCCAGTGGTGCCTGGTACAAAATTTCGGCCCGTGAAACAGGTATCTATAAAATTGACCTGACGCTCCTATCATCCCTTGGCATCAATACCAGTGGACTCAGTTCCGCCTCTTTCCGGCTCTTTGGTCATCCGGCAGGCATGCTCCCGGAAGCGAATAACAGCACTTACCTGGATGATCTGACTGAAATAGCCGTCCAGGTGGTGGATGGGGGAGATGGGCTGCTGAATGGCAACGATTATATCCTTTTTTACAACCCGGGTCCCGATGAATGGCTAAGGGATTCCCTGAACCAGTCGTTTACCCATAAGAAGAACAGATATATCAGCCAATCGTTCTATTTTATATCAATTGGTGGCACTGGAAAAAGAATTCAAACGGCGCCGCTGATCAGCAACCCCGTCCAGACAGTCACCCATTTTAATGAACGGATCTTTCATGAACTGGATACGATCAACCTGCTTTCGGGTGGTAAAGAATGGTACGGAGAGGAATTTGCCAATGCACCAGGTAAAACGCTCACCCGCTCCTTTCCGGTTGAATTACCCAATTATCAGACCGGGGCAGGTATCACTATCCGGACAAATTGTATCGCCCGCTCCATCGGTTCGCCCAGCCGGTTTGATATCCGCATCGATAATCAACCCCTGGTACAACTGCAGCTGAATCCGGTCACCGGCGGACAATATGATCCTTATGTACAAACCGGAACGGTTACTGCAACTGCTGTAAACAATGCAGCTGTCCCCGTGCTGACTTATTCATTTACGCCAGGTAGTTTCAATGCACAGGGCTGGCTCAACTGGTTTGAATTGTTTACCCGTCGTGCCATTTCCCTGAATGGGATCAGTCAGTTGCTTTTCCGTGACTGGTCCAGCGTGAATCAGACAACCGCTGGATTTATTGTGAGCCAGGCTACCACAGGCACACAGGTATGGGATATAACCGATGCAACGACCCCCCGGTTAATGCCCGGACAGTTCACTGGTACGGAATATCGTTTTGCGCATACAACAGACAGACTCAGGGAGTATGCCGCTTTTTCGGCTACCGGCTTATTACAACCGGCAGCCGTGGGAAGGGTGAGTAACCAGGACCTGCATGCAACGGCTCCGGCTGCTATGCTGATCATCACCCATACTACCTTGCTTAGTCAGGCGCAACGAATTGCCTCATTTCATCAGCAGCA
>DAORKK010000239.1:0-4502 GCA_035439525.1 Chitinophagaceae bacterium | reverse complement strand
CTGGCCCCGCATTTTGTTGCCGAGGAAAAAACGTTCTTCCCCATCCTGGCTACAGACCACCCGGGAATACTCAAAGCGCTGAAACAACATAAAGATATTAAGGCCATGTTCCACAGCAAAGACAGCGACATCGCCTATACCCTTCGCCAGATCGCTTTTGAACTGGAACAGCATATCCGCTTTGAAGAACGGGAACTGTTCAACGATATCCAGGAAGCGGCCAGCCCGGCGCAACTGGAAGAACTGGCGAAATTGCATACCGAAGAAAAATTTCAAGAGAATATTGAAGATATGTTCTGGGTTGAAGAGGCAGAGGAAAAAAAGGAATTGAAATCAGCAGCAAAGAAAGAATTAGAAAACAGGGCCTTGAAATCAGGAAATACAACGGCAAATACCGGGAAAAGAGAACGAAAAGTGGTGCGTCCGGAGAACAGGAAGAAGTAGACAGAGGGCAGTGGGCAGTACGCAGTGGGCTGATCACATTTTTACAATTACCTGACAGACCAGTGTTGTCGATTGACAAAAATCAACCTTCCAGCTGCCAGTTGCAAGTACCTTTATCTTTAGAAAAGCACAAATTAACCATGCGACTTACTCCCATCCCCCTTGAACCGGATCTGAATAACCCGCTCTATCAGAATGATAACTGCCAGGCACTGATCTGTATTTATGATGAATATTATCCACGCAACGGATATCAGCCACCCTGGACTGGCTATTTTATTATAAAAGAAAATGAGGTTGTTGGTTCCTGCGGTTTCACAAAAGCCCCGGAAGACGGTGTAGTGGAGATCGCTTACTGGACATTTCCTGAATATGAAGGACAGGGTATCGGCAGTTTTGCCTGCGGGGAATTGGTCCGTTTGGCCAATGAAACAGACCCTACTGTACGAATAACCGCCAAAACCGCTCCCGAAGAAAATCCATCAGTAACAATCCTGAAGAAACACCAGTTTCAGCAAGCCGGCGTGGTACAAGATGAAGAGATTGGGGAGGCGTGGCTGTGGGAGAGAGGCAGTCGTTAGTAAAGACAAAGTACAAGATACGAGTGACGAGCTACGAGTGACTAGTGACGAGCTACGACCCTTCGATACGTCCCGCATGAATATTTTCGCAATCCCTGAAAAATAACTTTTGCGGGACTACTCCCACCTTCACTTCGTATCGGTCGGCAGGCAGGGTGACAAGGAGATTCGTAAAACGAGATGCTGTTCGTTACTTAAGATTCAAAGTTCTAAGAAGGTCCTGACAGCTAACACCGATCAGCTAACAACTTTCTCTTAATAGGGGCTGTTTCCTGACATCCGACACCTGACATCTGACAACTTTTCCCTTATGTTTTCAAAAAGATCCCAGCTCACTCTATTCGTTCCGGAAGCTTCCGCCATCGAAGCTATTCGCCGGCAATATAATCCCGTTCAGCACTCCCTGATCGCGGCACATGTAACGCTTTGCCGGGAAGACGAACTGCTGGATATTGAAAAAGTATTACAGAACCTGGAGCAATTGGATTTCCCGGCTATTACGATCCGGTTCGGGAAGCCAGAACGGTTTGATGACGGTAAAGGGTTACTTCTACCTGCGCCGGAAGAGAATACGTCCTTTCAGGAGCTGCGGAAAGCAGTACTGAAGGGCGTAATTGAACAACCCCGAAACCATCACCCGCATATAACATTGATGCACCCGCGGAATTCAATTTGCACGGATGAATTTTTCCTTGATATCAGCAAGCGTGAACTGCCTGACAGCATTCAGTTTAACAAAATCAGTCTGATTGAACAAGTGGATGGAGGAATATGGAAACTATTACAGACATTTGATCTGAGCAAACGGGCATGTAATATATGATCAGATACACCCTTTTTTCATTCATCATACTGATCCTATCCTGTAGAAACACAGATAATCATGCAGACCTAACTCCTGCAAGCCCCTTGACCCTTTCAGACACAATTCGAATATTGCTCAATGACAATACCCGTTACATTAGCGATAGTCTCTGGAAAAGAGACCCTGCATTGCTGGACCAATACATCCGGAAATATCTTCCGGACAGCTGCTGTGTAATAAGATTCGAAAACGAGCATCTTAAGAACGATTATGAAGGGCCCGGTCTGCCCGGGGATATCAACGGAGACCGTCGACCGGACACTTTCTATATTCTAAAGGAATTTCATTTGTGCGCACAAGGGCAATCTTATCTTTTTGCCGATACCAGCCTTCCCCGACTCACCACTACCTCCTTTTGTTGTCATCCCCGCAACCTGTTCCTGATTGGCGATATTGATGAAGATGGCATACAGGAAATCGGCTTATACCATTCCAGTTGTTCCAGTCATTATAAATCCCTCTATGCCTACAGCATCAAAAAAGGGGCCTGGAAGGAAGTGGGACATACTATTTTCGACACATACTATATGGACACAGAGAAGCCTTATCAACATTTTTTCCGGAAAACCGGAAAAGGGCGGTTTGAAATGCTGGAAACAACGGATTTACGGGAGGCAAATATCGGTAAACCAATCTGGCAAAAATTTACGATTGGCACAGAAAACACCAATCTCCAACCTTAATCCCTTAGCAGGTTTTGGAAATTAAATACTGGTGATTTTTTGATTCTTGATCCTTGATGCTTCTTTGGCTTCTTGGTATCTTGGCTTCTTGATGCTTTTTTTGGCATCTTGGCTTCTTGATACTTTTCCCTCAAAACCTCGTCTTAAACTTCTTAATATCCCATTCATTACTTTTTTCACTCATGGTGGCACAAAGAATGGTTTCGCCGTCGGTCCGCACATTTACCAATCCATAAATAATACCTCCCACGATCTTTTTGTCCCAAAAAGATTTGGTGCGCCTGGCCGGGTTCAGGTCACCGGCATTGGTTTCCAGATACGTAACTGAAAGTTCGGTGTCCGGGAACAGCGATTCGCCATTATCCTTCCGTTTAAGTTCCTGGGGTGATCCCAGTTTATAGCTTCTTGAAATTTCGGTGGAGTAGATCAGCGGAGTAACCACTTTATCCTGGTGAATCTGTTTATGCCCGGTCAGGGCACTGGCTGCCACAATCGATGGACGTGGATGACAGTGACCTTCCGCATCGCCGGAGGAAATCACCGTAGCACCAGGTCCAAGATGTGAGAGAAACTCAAAGGAACAATCGTCGCTGCCGTGGTGACAGGACTTCGCCACATCACAGGCCAGGGTCTTGGTATTATCGGCTGCTTCATAAAACTCCATGATCCGTTGCTGACTGGCCGCATTCAGGTCTCCGGTCAGCATTATTTTAACCGCTTTATAATCGACCCTGAGTGTTACACTATGGCCATTTGTATTGAAGGAATGACTGCCCAGGTTATTATAAGCCGGTTTGCCATTGTAATCCACTTCTATTGGAGAAAGTACTTTGATGGAAAAACCCGGTTTCTCAAATTCTTTCAGGTGACCTGATTTCTGCGATAAGCGTTCACAGGGTATGTCCTTATCCACCAGGCATTGCATGAAAGATGCCCACTCCCCCTGCAGCAGGTAACCATCCCTTTCATTTTTCAGCAGGGATTTTATATCTGCGAGGTCTTCCACCAGCAGGGTCAGCTTTTTATCTTTTACCGGACCCAGGTTTCGGGAACTTCCTTTTTTCATCCAGGCGACACCAGCGTGATAGAACTTTTTTACATTCACTTTATCGGTTGGTATATCCATTTCTTTTTCTTCTGCAGGATTGACCAGGTCCCACAAACCGCCATAGTGATCTGCATCATTATGGGAGGCGATCATGGCATCCAGTTCAATGGATTTCATACCATAATCTTTGGCAAATTTCCAGTCAATAAAATCAGCCGCATTCTTCCCGCTCTGCTGAGCCCTGCGTTTATACCCGCCATCGATCATGATATGTTTTTCATCCGGGGTTTTGATCAGTACGCCATCCCCCTGACCCACATCTATAAAATAGAGTTCAAGCAGCTTTTCTGTTCCGAGGAATTCCTTCTCCACATAACCCTCCCGGCCCCGGGCTTTTACTTTCAGACAGCCATTCGTGGCCCTCGCAGTACTTTCATAAGTGACCCGGTCTCCCCAGAGCAGGTGAGCGATTGTTTTTTTCTTGTCTGCTGCCACATACAATTTCACGGTGTCAGCATTGATGTAACGTTTTACTTTTGCCATAAAGGATGGTTTATTGGTTAATGGTTCTGATTAATAAATACGCTGATCAACGGCAGAAATATTGATCCGGCATTCCGGTGTAATGCCACTGCTAAATCAATATCCGGAAAGTTGCAACTAAACAGGCCTAAGTGAAGAATATTAAATTAATAAATAAAATCCATTCCCCCACTGCTTGCAGTTAAAGCTAACAGTTAAATAATATCAGAAAAGGGTTTTTAAACGGTTTTTACAGGGTTTCATACCCAAAATGCAGCAAGCTACTGTCAACCAACCCAATATCCCTTAGCAGGCGTTGGAATTTTAATATTGGTGCTTTTTGAAATTTGCAATTTGAT
>DAORKK010000238.1:0-4519 GCA_035439525.1 Chitinophagaceae bacterium | reverse complement strand
GTGGGCAAGGATGGATTCGAACCACCGAACTCCGAAGAGGACAGATTTACAGTCTGTTGCCGTTGGCCACTTGGCTACTTGCCCGCCCTGAGCCACCTGCCAGAATCGAACTGGCGACCTACTGATTACAAATCAGTTGCTCTACCAGCTGAGCTAAGGTGGCGGTTTTTTTTGCCGGCGACGCTGGATGATCCGCCGGATCGGGCAATAAAGAACTACCCCATTTTTTGGGAAGGCAAAGGTAAGGGAATTATGATATTGCAAAAATTTTAAAGTGAAATTTTCTGCTGAAAATCAAGAAATAGTTAGCAGAAGGAAAAGACGGAAAGTCCGGATGTCGGAAAGTCCGGATAAAATTCACAGGGAAACTTATCACTAACCCCGGAAAATAAACCGGTATTCATCCCGACCGGCCTCTCGGTTTTCCGGACTATCCGGCTATCGGTCTTCCGGACTTCATCAAAAATAAAAGGGCGGATCTTGCGATCCACCCTTGAGCATTTTAAGCGGCTTGTTTTTCTTTTTTTCTTTTTATCTGACTCACGAGCGAGTCGAAAGCACTGTCGAAAGATTCCTCAAATGATTTACTGGTTGATTTTACAAAAAAGTTGTGACGCGGTACGTGGACCCTGATTTCAGCAATTTTGTCCTTAATGGAATGTACCACATTGTCCAATTTCAAATACACCTGTACCTGGATGATGCGATCGCTAAACACTGTCAGCTTTTCCAGTTTTTTGTTAACATACTCCATCAGTTTGCTGTCAGCATTGAAATGAACAGTTTGAATTTTTACGTTCATGGTCATCATTTTTTAACTGTGAAACAATAAATAAAGAACTTAATCTGAAAGGTTTTTCTTAGGGGTTCGGTTCTTTTATCATTTTCAAGTTACAAAAAAAGAAAACGTATTCCAATAAAATAAACCCTTAAAATTTATTGTGCTGACCGGAAAATTTTAGCCCCTTGGATGGGCCTTTTTATGGATATCCTTCAACTTCCCGATCGTATTGTGGGTATACACCTGTGTGGCCGCAAGACTGCTGTGCCCCAGTAATTCCTTGACAGCATTCAGGTCAGCTCCATGATTCATCAGGTGAGTGGCAAAGCTATGTCGCAGTACGTGTGGGCTTTTTTTATCAAGCGTACTCGCCTCCCCCAATGCTTCATTAACCAGTGCCCATGCATACCTGGGATATAATTTCTTTCCCTTTTCGGTTACCAACAGGGTGTCCGCTGCACCTGCAAATTCCTTCCGCTTCTGTTGCTGATACTCCCGGATAGCGGCCATCAGCTCCGGACTGACCGGAATCACCCGCTCCTTATTCCCTTTTCCCAATACCTTGATCAACCCTCTTGACTCATCCACCTGCCCTTCTTTAAGCCCGGTAAGCTCACTCAGCCGCATCCCGGTAGCATAAAAGATCGCTACCAGCATTTTCCGGTTCAGGCTCCTCCAGTCCTCCGCAGCCACATCGAGCGTATGTACCAGGTCATTCATTTCATCTTCCCTGGCAAAAACGGGCAATCGTTTACTTTTCTTCGGACTGATCACCTGACCCATGGGAGATTGCTCCACCCCACCGGTTTTCAGCTGGTATTTAAAAAATGACTTCAGGCTCGAAATTTTCCGGTTCAGGGTAACAGCCCCCAGCCCGTTGTCTTTCAGGGAAGCCAACCAGCTTCGGACCATTGTGGATTGGATCTCTCGTACAGACTGTATTCCGTATTGTACTTCGAGAAAATCAAAAAAATCTGTAAGATCATTCGTGTAAGCAAGCAGGGTATGCGCCGAGTACCTTTTCTCAAACTTCAGGTAATCCAGGAAGGATTGTATATTGGCGCGTTCTTGTACAGGCATAAAAAAAGACAGCCACAAAGCTATTAAACTTTGCAGCTATCTCAAGAGTATATTATCCGTCAGGAATGAATTAGTCAAACTTACCGGTAGCCAGCTGTTGCTTGTAGATGGCTTTCAGTACCTGCCCCCTGCGTCTTACAGAAGGTTTTGTGAAACTCTGACGCTCACGCAGTTGCAGGAGCACTTTGGACTTCTCGAATTTCTTTTTGTACTTCTTTAAAGCCTTGTCGATGTTTTCGCAGTCTTTTGAGTCGATGATCAGCATAAATAATTGATACCCCCTTCGGTATTTTTTTTAAGGACCGCAAAGATAAGCGGGATTATTGAAATGAAGAAATGAAAAAAGAAATGATTTAACTTGCCTCTATGTTTACAGGCATTATCGAACACACCGGAGTAGTTAAATCAGTCATTTTCAATGGTTCCAACCGTAGTTTCTGGATTGAATCCCCCGTTTCGCACGAATTGAAAACGGACCAGAGCGTCAGCCATAGCGGGGTATGCCTGACGGTAGAAGAAGTAGCGGACAACCAGCACCGTATCACCGCCATTGACGAAACCCTTAAAAAAACCAATCTCGGCACCTGGGAAGAAGGCTCCCTGGTTAACCTCGAACGCTGCCTGGTAATGAATGGCCGCCTGGACGGACATCTTGTTCAGGGGCATGTGGATGCCACGGGCACATGTACCGGTAAAACAATCAAGGACGGCAGCTGGGAATTTGAAATTTCCTTTCCACGCCCCTTCGCCGAACTGATCATCGAAAAAGGATCCATTTGCCTGAACGGTATCAGCCTGACCGCTTTTGCCGTGAAAAAGAAACATTTTAAAGTTGCCATTATTCCCTACACGTTTGAACACACTAACCTGAAGACGCTCGAACCCGGACAAACGGTAAACCTTGAATTTGATATGATCGGCAAGTATCTGCTCAGAAGATTATCTTTGAAAGAATAACGTTAACCCCGGTCTTCCAGATGAACACAGCACCCGCAAACAGGCAATATTACCCTGCACTGGACGGCCTCCGTGGACTTGCCATTCTGCTGGTAATCATCTACCATAATTTCGGATTCATTAATTACTTCTTTTTCGGATGGCTGGGGGTAGACCTGTTCTTTGTTCTGTCCGGATTTCTTATCACCGACATTCTCCTTAATTCGGCCGGCAAACCTCACTACCTGAAAAATTTTTACACCCGGCGCCTGCTACGCATTTTCCCCCTTTACTACCTGGCACTGTTACTATTCATATATATTATTCCTTCTGTGACACCGTCATTCCAGGCTGGTTATTACAGGGAAAACCAGGTCTGGATGTGGACCTATCTTCAAAACTGGCTCTATATTTTCAAACCAGCCGGCGAAACCACCGGACTGCATCACTTATGGTCGCTGGCAGTAGAAGAACAATTCTACCTGCTCTGGCCGCTGATCATACTCCTGTTAAAAAAACCCGGCCGTTTATTGATTTTTATTTCACTGATCCTTCTCGCCGTGATCGGTCTGCGCATCTGGATCTGGAATTCACAGATTACCAACCTGGCCTATTTTAATCTGTATACGTTCAGCCGCATCGACGGATTATGTATCGGAGCGATGGTAGCCTTACTGCAACGTATCAACCCCGGCTTCCTTTCTAAAAACACGTATATCGTTGTCTTCTGTTTTGCAGCAGCCAATTTTGCTTTTTATTTTTTTAATCGCCGGTATGCATTCAGCTTCCCTTACCTGGCCATCGCCGGTTATACCACCTTTGCCATGACTTTCGGATTATTGATCAATGAAGCTGTAACCAATGGCACAAAACTGATCACCACCGTTTTCAGCTGGCCGGTTCTCCGTTTCTTTGGAAAAATTTCGTATGGTCTTTATGTTTTCCACTGGCCGCTGTACCTGATCCTGAATCCTGTCTTATTTCAACTGATCAATATACCCGGAAACAACACGTTAACCAGTTTTATCAGTTCCCTGCTGTCCACCGGCATCGCCCTTGGTATCAGTCTGCTGAGTTTTCATTATTTTGAACAACCTTTCCTGAAACTTAAACAACGGTTCAGCTGAACCATTACCTGTCCCATGGACCTTGTAGAATATAAACTGGTAAAGGAAAAATCGTTCCGGAGACACCCCTGGGAACAAACCCGTTTACGATTTCTTTGCTTCCTGCTGGATCGTTTACCCCGGAAAAAATATTTCGCCGATATCGGTAGCGGAGACGGCTATCTCGCTGCCGGAATCGCCTCCCGATACCCGGAGGCGCGCGTAACTGCAATCGATATAAACTATACCGATGAACTGCTGAAGGAACTGGATCAATCAAAACCGGTCAACCTGCATTTCGACCGGAACTTAACAGCAATTCCCACGGATCAATCAGCTGATGCCGTTATGCTCATGGACGTCCTTGAGCATATCGAAAAACCCGAAGAACTGCTGAAGGAACTGCTGCAACTTACAGCTGTGAATAATGACACCCGGTTTGTCATTACAGTACCCGCCTTTCAGCAACTTTTTTCGACCCATGATAAAAACCTCGGTCATTACCGGAGGTATAATCTGAAACAACTTGAACAGCTGCTTTCTCCGTTGGGCCTCCGTTTGGAAACCAGTGGCTATTTTTTCAACAGCCTGCTGCCGGTGCGGTACCTTCAGAAAT
>DAORKK010000237.1:0-4535 GCA_035439525.1 Chitinophagaceae bacterium | reverse complement strand
GTCCGGGCCAGAACGGAGTAAAAAAGAGGCGAAATATGCCCATTTGACAGCACAAATACATCCTCCTCCCGGGCATCCATATCAAAACCGGGTTTTCGCTTCATTATTCTGAAATACAAAGCAGTGAGGAAGTCGGCACAGCCCAGGGAGCCCCCGGGGTGACCGCTGCTGGCTCCATGTACCATCCGGACGATATCCCTTCTTACCTGGGATGCGGCTGCAGTTAGTTCGTTCATAATTAATAAAATAGGTTGTAATTAAACTTTTCGTATCTTGCTGCCTCAAAGGGTCAGATTAGTTGCAAAAGTGCATTGTTTTTCAATGCAAAAAACAGTTGTAATAAATTTTATCTGGCAAATTCATCTAAATATCCTCTCGATTACATAGATCTGATGTCAGATAAACTAATGTTTTATGTAATGCAAAAACCATTTTGGTTGATGCCTATTTATGTACCATATAAAACTGCTTAGATGCTTGATATTTTATTGACGGCCTCTGTCTCTTTTATAATTACGTTCCTGGCGGTCCCGGTTGTTTTAGAAGTGGCTGAAAAAAAGAAGTTGTTTGATATCCCCAATGAACGTAAAGTCCACACCCGTCTGGTGGCTTCACTGGGTGGGGTGGGTATCTTTGGTGGTTTTATCCTCGCAGCACTCTTATCTATTCAGGGTCACCTGAATTATGAATTTCAATATTTCTTTGCGGCTTCCCTGGTTATTTTCTTTCTCGGATTGAAAGATGACCTGATTATATTATCCGCCAGTAAAAAATTTATCGGACAGATTATTGCCGCGTCCATCCTGATTCACCTGGGTGGTATCCGGCTCGATAGTATGCATGGTATCCTGGGATTTGAAAAATTACCGGAAGCCTTCAGCCTGGCACTTTCTTACCTGACCATTATTGTTGTCATCAATTCCTTTAACCTGATTGACGGGGTGGATGGACTGGCTGCCAGCCTGGGTATCCTGACCATGCTGGTCTTCGGCAGTTATTTCTTTGCGATCGGTTACCAGGCTTATGCTTTACTGGCTTTTGCGATGGCCGGCAGCCTGGCTGCTTTTATGATATTCAATCATCACCCGGCCCGTATTTTCATGGGAGACTCCGGCTCGCTCATGATCGGACTGATCAATGCGATCCTGGTGATCAAATTTATCAATGTGGCCAACGATCCGCTGGTAGCCGTACCGGTTCCTTCTGCGGTGGCCATTGGTTTTGGTATCCTGATTGTTCCCCTGCTCGATACCCTCCGTGTATTCAGCATCCGGATACTGAACGGTCAGTCTCCGTTTACTCCTGACCGCAATCACGTTCATCACCTGTTACTTGACCGTGGTATGGATCATGCGGCGGTAACCCTGACCTGTGTAAGTGTGAATATTGGCTTTATCATCCTTGCCTGGTTTGGCCGTCACCTCGGTCCGAATTACCTGATGTTGCTGATGCTGACCCTGGCCTTTTCCGGGCTCGGTCTGCTTTACTACAAAAGACCCCGTCGTGCTGTGCTTATTGCCAAAAGGAGTGATGGAGTATCCACTATGCAAACCAAGGGAACTAAAGTCGTTACCCTGACAAAAGAAAAAGAAGCGCAGTCCGCAGTCGACTAATGAAGCGCATAAAATAACAGCCGGCCGGACCCTGAAAGTCCGGCCGGTTTTTTTGGTATAAGCCAGTTTTATTAGATTTGCGTCCCGCAGCGTTGAATCTTAATTCAGCCAGGGAAAGATTAAAACGAAAAACTATGTCAGAAGAATTATCCTCCATTCATTCCGGTGCAGAAGAGCACATGAAAAAAGCAATCAGTCACCTGGAGACTGAATTAGTAAAGATCAGGGCCGGTAAAGCCAACCCCCAGATGCTCGATGGCATTATGGTGGATTACTACGGATCCCCGATGCCGATCGGCCAGGTAGCTAATGTTAATGTAATGGATGCACGTACCCTGAGTATTCAGCCCTGGGAGAAAAATATGCTGCAGCCCATCGAACGGGCCATCATTGCCGCCAATATCGGTATCAATCCTCAGAATGATGGTGTTTTAATCCGCATGTTTCTGCCCCCGCTTACGGAGGAAAGGCGGAAAGAACTGGTTAAAAAATGCCAGGGCGAAGGCGAACAGTCAAAGATTGCGATCCGCAATATCCGGCGCGATGCCATCGAACATATCAAACGGCTGCAAAAGAACGGCCTCAGTGAAGATGTAGCGAAAGATGCGGAGACCGGTGTACAGGAAATGACCGATAAATTTATTTCCACAGTGGAAAAGCACCTGGCTTCAAAAGAGAAGGAAATTATGTCGATCTGAGGAATAACTTTTTTAAATGAAAAGCAACATCATTCAGCCGGTGTTGCTTTTTTTGTTTCAGGCCGGTTAGCCAGGTATACACCCAGCAGGATGATGCCAAGTGCAATCACCTGCATGCCGGTTACTTTTTCGCCGTAATACACACCCCATAGTATGGCAATAAAGGGAATGCCATACGTGACCAGGGAAGCAAATAACCCTCCTGCTTTTTTGACCAGTACATAAAATAATACGGATGCCAGGGCTGTACCCAGGATGCCGAGTAAAGTACTGGCGATTGTACTCATGGTATAAACATGCTCTGTCAGCGGGAGGTTGAAATAACCCGTAACGATTAAAATAATCAACGAAGGGGGAATCAGACCGGTAAAGGCCACCGTGGCAATCTGGACCGAACTTACGCCCTTAAGCCTTTCATGTACCATATTTACATTAAATCCATAAAAAATAGTGGCCAGCACCACAAACCCCGTATACGCGAGGTAGCCATTGGGCTTTCCCGCATTTATATATAAAAGCAAAGCACTTCCGATCAATCCAACCAGCACCCCGGAAATTTTTGTCCAGCTGGTTTGTTTCCGGAAAAACAACGCCCCGGTGATAATCACAAAAATCGGGGTCAGCGAATTCAGGCTCCCGGTAAGGGCGCCGTCTATTTTTGTCTCAGCAATACAGAATAAAAATGCCGGAAAAAAACTGCCCAGCCAGCCACTCAGTAATACATAACGAAGCGTGGGTGCCGGTAGATTTTTAAGTGAACGTTTCAGAAAAGGGAGCATAACCAGACCGGAAGACAGCATCCGCAAAGCCGCCACCTGGTAGGCGGATAAAACCGGCTGCTGGTTGCTGTCATACAGTCCCCATTTCATCAGGATAAATGAACTGCCCCAGATCACACAAAGTGCAATGAAGAGTGCCCAGCTGATTAGTTTACTATTCATAAAGGGGGCAAAGTTCAGGTTTCAGGGGGAGAGTTGGGTATTTTTTTTAACTTACGTTTTCTTAGGAAAAGTTTAAAAGTTGACAGGTTGAAAGGTTTACAGGGAGCCTCCTAAGGGTCTTCCTTGTTAACTTGTAAACTTTTCAACCTGTCAACCTTTTCGTGTATCAACCAGTCAACATAAAATTAGACCATGAGCAAAGTAAAACTCTCCTCCCTCGATACCCGCGCCCCCAAAGACCTCGACAAACAAGACACTAAAGCCGCTACGGAAAAAATCCTGGTGGAACTGGATGAATTACAAAACCTGTTATATGCTGAAGGGAAACATTCCATACTGATCGTGATCCAGGGTATGGATGGCAGTGGTAAAGACGGGGTGATCCGGAATGTACTGGGTAATATGAATCCGCAAGGGGTGATGGTGAAATCCTATAAAGCCCCGACCGCGGATGAACTGTCGCATGACTTTCTCTGGCGGGTACACCAGCATGCACCTGCCAAAGGAATGATCCAGGTCTTTAACCGGTCACACTACGAGGATATCCTGGTAACCCGGGTACATAAATGGTGTGATGATGAAACGGCCCGCAAACGGATGGCGGCCATCAATGATTTTGAGCGGCTGCTGCAGGAACATAACAATACCCATATCCTGAAATTTTATTTGCATGTATCACCGGAAGAACAACATGAGCGGCTGAGTGAACGGTTGAAAGAACCTGCCAAAATGTGGAAATACAATGAGAAGGATTTTGATGAAGCCAAACTCTGGGACATATATATGGAAATGTATGAGGACTGCTTTGCCCATTGCAATAAACCCGAATGGACGATCGTACCGGCAGATCAGAACTGGTACAAGGAAAATATAATCGCCACCGCCCTTCGGGATCTGTTGAAAGGACTGGACATGCAGTTCCCGGGAATGAAAAAGTAGTTGAATACGATATTAATTTTATTAATATCTTGAAGCGAATCTTGAATAGTTTAACACCAAAAATCAATTTTTTATGGGAATGCTTAAAGAATTCCGTGATTTTGCCATGAAAGGCAATATCGTGGATCTGGCCGTTGCCGTGGTTATCGGTGGAGCCTTTGGAAAAATCGTAGACTCCATGGTTGGCGATATCATTATGCCGATCCTGGGTAAAATCTTGGGTGATCCGAATTATTTCCTGACCTGGACAGCTGCCGGTATACCGGTTGGTAAGTTTATCCAGGCTATTTTCAATTTCCTGATCATTGCTTTTGTACTTTTCCTTGTGATCAAAGCCATGAATT
>DAORKK010000236.1:0-4574 GCA_035439525.1 Chitinophagaceae bacterium | reverse complement strand
CGATGATCGGAATATGAATGTTGCCGAGATTTTTGTAGGCATCAATGACACCCTGGGCCACCCGGTCACAACGAACGATACCGCCGAAGATATTGATGAGGATCGCCTTTACAGCTGGATCTTTCAGGATGATTTTAAATCCGGCTTCCACCGTTTGCGCATTGGCCGTACCGCCTACATCCAGGAAGTTGGCGGGTTCACCACCGCTGAGTTTGATCATGTCCATAGTGGCCATGGCCAGACCAGCCCCATTCACCATACAACCCACATTGCCATCCAGTTTCACAAAGTTCAGGTTGAACTGACCGGCTTCCACTTCAGTCGGATCTTCCTCTGTAACATCGCGCAGAGAAGAGAGATCAGCATGACGTACCAGGGCGTTGTCGTCAAGGTTCATCTTACAGTCAACAGCGACGATCTTATTATCAGCTGCTTTGAACAGCGGGTTAATTTCCAGCATGGAGCAATCCAGCCCAACATAGGCGTTGTAAAGATTGGTCACAAATTTTACGCAATTCTTGAATGCGTCTCCGCTCAGTCCCAGGTTGAATGCGATTTTACGTGCCTGGAATCCCTGAAGTCCACCGGAAGGGTGTACCCATTCTTTAAAAATCTTTTCGGGGGTATTATGGGCTACTTCCTCGATATTCATACCGCCTTCAGTACTGTACATGATCACATTCTGACCCTTGGTACGGTCGAGCAGGATAGACAGGTAGAATTCTTTGCGGTCACTCACGCCGTCATAATACATGTCCTGGGCCACCAGTATTTTATTCACCACTTTACCGGCAGGCCCGGTTTGCAGGGTCACCAGGGTTCCTCCCAGTATTTTTTTCGCGAAGTCCGCGATATCTTCAATATTCTTTCCCACTTTCACACCGTTGATTCCATTTTCTTTAATGGCTCCTTTACCACGGCCACCTGCATGGATCTGTGCTTTCACGACGGCGAAGCTGCTGCCGAACTGGTTTTTGATCTGGCGGTAGGCTTCTTCCGCTTCGTGTACTGTGCTGCAGGCAAATCCTTCCTGCACCGGAACATTGTATTTTTTCAGTAGTTCCTTCGCCTGGTATTCATGGAGATTCATAATGGAAAAATTTGCGCAAAGATAAAGGAACAGGGACAGTGAAAGGCGATTAGGGAATAGTTTTTTTACCTTGCAGGCATGCGACTGTTTCCAATATTAGCCGTTTTTTACCTGGCAGGCTGTCATCCGGGTTACAGAATGCAATGGCCCGAAAACAGGGCAGGGCTGACCGGTTCAGCTTTTTACGAGCAGGCAGCGGCCATGCAGTGGGCTGCCCGTGACTCCCTTGTTGTTCAGGCTGCCCTATCGGGCAACCTGCCCCCATTTCTCCGGAAATTTGTACCTGTCAGGGTTTCCCTCACGGATAGCATCTCCGGCAAGATGATCAAGGCTGTTTTTTATGTCGCACCTGACTACCTGAGTATCGGTTCCGGTGATGACTGGGCGCGCGTCTGTATTACGCCATATGCGGCTCAACGGATAGCCGACAGCCTTAATTGTTTTCTGCCCACCCGGAAAATGGTGGATGATATTTACCAGGCGGCAACACTGAAACTCAGACCCGTCCCCCTCTTTGCTTACCGGGACAGCACCCCGTCCATGTGGCAGCATCACCTGATCATCGAAGGTCAGCGAAAAGGCAAAAAAGGACTGATTGCCGGTATCAAGAAAGATGTCGTGATTTCCGGAAAGATCAGCCGGGATAAAAAGCCGGACCGGGTAGCTATTTATGGCTGGCACCAACCGGATGGCCGTGTTATACAACCTTTATATACCGGTCATATATATTGGTGGGTGGATTACAGCCAGGGAATCCGGCTGGTTTACCGCAGGATCAATGTGGACGGGAGATGGATGGATTATACGGAGGTGTTAAAAAATCCCCGGCTTAGCCGCTTATTATGTGATGAAAAGGACTGTGATTTTTTGCGGTACCCTCTACACCCAAATCCTGAAAGGACAACAGGAACCGACTTATTATTTTAATTAACAGAATAAACGCCGATGTTTACCTTTGCAGCGCTATTTTGCAACGTTATTTCATCTTTTATCAAATCAGTTTTACTCTGAGAAGCAACTATATATACCTGTCACTTTTTTTACTGCTTTTTATTTCCCAGGCCTTGCTGGCACAGGAGCCTGCTATGCAATTGGGAAACCGGCTTAAAAACCTGGGTAGCAGTTTCTCCGGTGGCAGTGGAAATGACAGCCTGAAACACCGGGATAATTCAGAGGATTCCATCACGATCAGTTTCCGGTATATGGATTCTACCCGGCAGTACAAACTCGATTCCTCGGTCGGTGATTTTACCCGTCGCTTTCCGCTTCCGGGAACCTCGATCAACCTGGGGAATACCGGCCTGGCCACCCGTTCATTGCTTTTTTCCCCGGAATTAAATGCTGGTTTTGATCCGGGATTTCACGCCTTTGATGTATATAAATGGAAACTGAGCGAAGTTCGTTTTTTTAATACCACCCGTCCTTATTCAGAACTGAATTATTTACTGGGCAGCCGGGTGGAACAGATGATCAGCCTGGTCCATACCCAGAATATCAAGCCCAACTGGAATTTCCTGTTTCAGTACCGGCTGATCAATTCTCCCGGATCTTTCCAGAACCAGAACAGCAATCATAATAATTACCTGTTGAGTTCAAAGTATCAATCGAAGAATCTGCGGTACAATAATTATTTTGTTTTGCTTTCCAATAAACTGCAGGCCTATGAAAACGGGGGCATTATTGATACCACGGATATCCTGAACGATCCGGACTTTAAGGAACGTTATAATATCAATACGAGGATCGGGGGTAAAAAGGTTTTTTCCACCAACTTTTTTGGAAATAAAATCAATACAGGAAATAAGTACAGCGAAACCACCCTGCTTTTCCGTCAACAGTATGATTTTGGGAAAAAGGATTCCCTGGTGACCGATTCCACAATTATCCCATTGTTCTTTCCACGACTGCGTTTTGAACATACCCTCCAGTTTGATCGTAACAGTTATACTTTTCAGGATAATGCAGGGGATTCACTTTATTACCGGGCGTACTATGATACCGCACTCAGAGATGCCAATGATACAGCCCTGTTTTCGGATAAATGGAAATTGCTGAACAATGATTTTTCCATTTACCAGTTTCCGGATGCCAAAAATCTGCATCAGTTTATTAAACTGGGCTTACTGGTACAGACGATCACCGGTACCTTGTCATCGGGTAAACTGAATTTCTTTAATACGGCGGGACATGCGGAGTACCGGAATAAAACAAAGAATCAGCGGTGGGATATTCAGGCCAATGGGCGGTTGTTTTTCACCGGGTATAATTCCGGGGATTATGAGGCGCATGTCCGTCTGCAGAGTCTGCTGAGTAAAAAAGCAGGATCCCTGGAACTGGGTTTTGAAAATACCAGCCGCACGCCTTCATTCATGTTCGACTCCCGCAGCAGTTTTTATCTGATGAAAACGGTGGTTAATCTGAAAAAGGAAAACAATACCCATCTGTTTGCCTCCTATTTTCTCCCGTCTTTTAAATTGAAGCTGACCGGTCATTATTACCTGGTCACCAACTATACCTACCTGGATAATTATTACGTTGTAAAACAGGAAAACACATTATTCAACCTGCTTCAGATTGCGGTGGAAAAAACAATCCGTTTCGGGAAGCGGTGGAACTGGCATGCGGAAGTGTACCTGCAACAACGGGTGGGAGATGCCCCTGTTAATGTGCCGGCCTTATATACCCGTAACCGGATCGGCTATGAAGGCAGCCTTGGGTTTAAAAACCTGGATATTGCATTTGGTACCGAAATCAGGTACCGGGCTGCCTATAAAGCGGATCATTATTCACCGGTTATGGGTCGTTTTTTCTACCAGGATACCACGGTTATCCGGAATCCATTGCCCGATATTGCGGCTTATGTGCATTTCAGAATCCGGCCGTTTACCGCCTTTGTCCGGATGGAAAACCTCAATACCGCCCGGAATTTCAACGGATTCGGTTTTACCCGTAACAACCTGGTAGCCCCATATTACGCCCTGCCGGGCCTGCAGTTCAGACTGGGGGTATTCTGGCGCTTTGTTAATTGATTCTCAAATCAATGCCCCTGATAAAACTCAGTTAGTATTCTTCAATTTTGCGAGTATCTTTGCACAGACATGAAGAAACTGGTCCTGACCATATCTTTTTTATGCTATCTCACCGTAACCTGTGGGGTAGTGGTCAACCTGCATTATTGCATGGATCGGCTGGCTTCTGTACACTTCTTCGGGGATGAATCAGACCAATGTGGTCAGTGCGGGATGATGTTACATGAAAGCAATACCTGCTGCCACGATGAAGTGAAAGTCTTTAAACTGGAACAGGATCAGAATAAAGTCAGTACTACGGATAATACACCTGTTTTTACCACTGAACTGGCAATTGAACCTTCACCTTTTCTGAATGCACCGTTTGAATCGGAGTTGGGACTGGTGAACGCCTTTATCATTCCCCCGCCACTACTATCCGAACAGGATACCTACCTGCAGATTAACGTCTTCCG
>DAORKK010000235.1:0-4574 GCA_035439525.1 Chitinophagaceae bacterium | reverse complement strand
CTCGGCACTATGGTAGCCGGAATCTATATTTTTGGCTGGAAAATGGGCTCCAACCCGTTTATTCTTTTACGCGACAGTGGAATTTTCGACAATGCACCGGGTATGCATGTGAACTTTGATTTGTCCCAACCGGTGCGTCCGGATTATATGAATACCATCAAAGACGGGAATGACCTGAATCCGCTGTTGCAGAATTACTGGATGGTCATCCATCCCCCCGTATTGTTTATGGGCTTTGCGTCCACCACCATTCCTTTCGCCTTTGCCATAGCAGGTCTCTGGAAAAAGAAATTTGGCGAATGGACCAAACCCGCCCTGCCCTGGGCCCTGTTTTCTGCAGCGGTGTTTGGTGTAGGCATTATGATGGGCGGACAATGGGCCTATGAGTCACTTACCTTTGGCGGTTACTGGGCCTGGGATCCGGTGGAAAATGCATCTCTGGTGCCGTGGATGATCATGGTATCCGGAATACATACCTTGCTGATCTTCCGGCATAGCGGACATTCACTCAGAGCCACTTATCTGTTTTTCATTTTATCTTTTGCCTTTGTACTCTACTCCACTTTCCTGACCCGTAGCGGGATCCTGGGAGAAGCCTCCGTACATGCCTTTACGGACCTGGGTATGAACGTGCAGTTACTGACCTTTCTCCTTGGCTTTGTCATCCCGCCACTTGCATTCTTTTTATACCGGTTAAAGGAAATACCCAGCGTGAAACAGGAAGAGAATATTTCATCCCGTGAATTCTGGATGTTTATTGGTTCATTGGTCTTTTTCCTTTCCGCGATCGTGATCATATTCCAAACCTCCACACCGGTATTGAATAAAGTTTTGGGTACTACAATTGCCCCTCCGGATGATGCCGAATTCGCTTACAATAGTATACAGGTCTATGTAGCGATTATTGTTGCCCTGCTGACCGCTGTTTCTCAATACCTGAAATATAAAGACACAAGTCGCTCCTATTTCTGGAAGAAAATGCTGATTCCTGTACTGATCACATTATTTCTTGGCGGTCTCTTTGTGATTTTTGGCGAAATCAATTACGACAAAAAAGGACCGGTTTTCCAGGGTGCGCTCTGGATGGCCGTTATCAGCAGTATTTACACGATTGTAGCCAATGCGGCTTATATCTGGCTGGGCATAAAAGGAAGCCTGAAACTTTCAGGCGGGTCAATTGCACACGTAGGTTTTGGAATGGTATTGCTCGGCATACTGATCTCTTCTTCCAACAAAGAAGTTATTTCCAACAATATCGGGGGCATCCCCGCTCCCCTGGCTGAGGGAGAAAATCCCAGGGAAAACCTGACCCTGGTAAAAGATATGACGGCCAATATGGGACGTTACTCCCTGACCTACCTGGGGGATTCCGCCCACCCGAAAAAACAACTCTGGTTTTACAAGATCCGGGTAAAAAGTATAGATGGCAAAGAAGATTTTATCCTGCAGCCAAATGCCTTTGTGAACTATAAGGGCAATGAAGGGCTGATGGCGAATCCGGATTCACGTCATTACTGGGATCATGATGTGTTCACATATATCACTTCCATTCCCAACCCGGAGGCTAAAAAAGATACGGCCAGCTTCAAGCCTTATGTACGGAAAGCCGGTGATACCATATTTTACAGCAAAGGTTTTATTACCCTGAATACCCCCATCCGCCGCGACAGTGTGCCCCGGGAACTCTTTGGCGAAGGCGGTTACCTGACCGAACTCCCTCTGGTGGTTCATGCCAAAACAGGGTCTAATTATACATTGACCAGCCGGCTGGCGAATGCTCAAAACGGCATTTTTGCCATTCCGGACACCCTTCATGCCGAAGGCCTGATCATTCAGTTACAACAGGTGAATCCGGATAAATCCGTTGAAGTTGGCATAAAAGAATCAGATGCCTTGCTTAAATACGTGACACTCAAAGCCTACAGGTTCCCATTCATATTATTACTTTGGGCAGGTGTTTATATTACGGCTATTGGCATATTGATCTCGATGGTCCGCCGGATTCAGCTCAACCGGAAAAAGAAGGCCGGGGAAGAAATTTAAACTTACGAAACAGCGCCGGGCCTGATTTTAGTGTCTTTTCGGAAATATCGTTTCTGTTTTCTAACTTTAAAGAAGCATGCGTGCCCGATTCTTCCATATCATCGCCTTACCAGCCCTGTTAGTTTTGATGCTGACAATTGGTACCACTGTCAACGCGCAGGTGGTATTGCCTGAACCGGCTGTTGATTCCACCGATTGGGCACTGGAATACATGAAAGAACAACGGAAGAAATGGGGGCCGAATGATACCATCATCCTCCCCGCCATCTGGTACCATGCTGAGATTGTGAATTATAAGGAAATGGAAATGGCCTGGGTGTCTAACCTCTCCCCGGAAAAATTACAAAAGTATATCCAGGAATGGACCCGGCTCCGCAATGCGGTTTATGTCACTTACCCTTACGCCCGGATTGCCGGCGGCACCATCAATGAAATCAATGCAACGCTCACAGGGATCACGTCAAAAAAAGAAAGAAAGTCCGTTATCAAATCACGGGAAAAGGAACTGAAGTCCGAGTTTACTGAACCGTTATCCAACCTTTCGGTCTACCAGGGCAAAATCCTCATGAAACTTATTAACCGGCAGACCGGGAATAATTGCTATGAAATCATCAAAGAATATAAAGGTGGTTTTAATGCCCGGTTTTATCAGACGATTGCCTTCTTTGTGGGGGGTAACCTGAAACAACAATGGAATCTGAAGGAAAATAAAATGGACCGGGATATAGAAAATATTGTCCGGGAAATTGATGGCAGCTGGTATGGCAACCAATACAGAGCCCGTTAAGCCCGCCTTTCTAAAAAAGCGACTCTCCTCCGAAACAAATATCTTTGCCGGGTTTAAAACCAACCATAAGTATGAAAGTGGATATTCTGGCCATCGGCGTTCATCCGGATGATGTGGAACTGGGCTGTTCAGGCACCCTGATCAATGAAGTAAAGTCTGGAAAAAAAGTAGCGATCCTGGATCTTACGCAGGGGGAACTCGGCACAAGAGGTACCGTCGAAACCCGCTATGAAGAAGCCGCCAATGCCGCGATGATCATGGGTGTACATGCCCGTGAAAACCTGAAAATGCGGGATGGCTTTTTCCGGAATGATGAAGAACACCAACTGCAGCTTATAGCCGCCATCCGTAAATACCAGCCTTCCATTGTGATCGGAAATATCCTGAAGGACCGTCACCCGGACCATGGACGGGCTGGTAACCTGATAACAGAAAGTTGTTTTCTTTCCGGTCTGGCAAAAATCGAAACAAAAGACAGCGAAGGCAACCCCCAGGCAAAATGGCGCCCCACCTATGTGCTTCAATATATGCAGGACTGGTACCATGAGCCGGATTTCCTGGTAGATATCAGTGACGTTTTTGCGCAACGGATGAAATCAATTGAAGCTTATACCACCCAGTTTCACAACGGTAATGCCCCGCAGGAAGGTCCGCAGACCTATATCTCCAAACCTGGTTTCCTCGAAGCCGTGGTAGCCCGGGCACGGATGTTTGGAAAACGAATTGGAGTGGATTATGCAGAAGGCTTTCTGAGTGAGAAAAAACTGGGGCTCCGTGACCTCGGTGCGCTCATCCAAAACGAAACATAAGTCACAAATTTGCAATACTTTAACTTGAAATGATTCTCCTCATGTAGTGGATAGTTTTTAACGAAATATGGGCTTTAAGGGTTACCTTTACCAATCGAAACAAGCATTAATAATGAATTTTCCAAAATTTTCAGGTAGCGCACAAACTTTTCACGCAGAACTCAAGAAAAGAATCAACGACTATTTTAACGAAGCCGGTAAATCATATACCGGTAATTTTCAACTCTATTTTAAAGCCGTAGTCCTGGTAATAGCCTATGTGGCCGTATACACCCATCTGGTGTTTTTCACACCGGCCACCTGGCTGGCACTCACAGAATGTGTGGTGTTGGGCGGACTAACTGCAGCTATTGGTTTCAATATCATGCACGATGGCATGCATGGCAGTTTCAGCCGGAAAAAATGGGTCAATTATATGGCCGGACTTTCGCTGAACTTCCTTGGAGCCAATAATTTCATGTGGAAGACCAAGCACAATATCATTCACCATACGTATACGAATATCGAAGGACTGGATGATGATATCGAAGCGCGCCCCCTGCTGCGTCTTTGTGATACTCAGAAATACTATAAGATCCACCGCTTCCAGCACTGGTATTTCTGGGCGGCGTATTCATTGCTTTATATCTGGTGGGTTTTTGTAACCGACTATAAAAAGTATTTCCGGAAAAAAATCGGCGAAGTACCGCTGAAACCGATGAGTGCCTGGGATCATATCTCTTTCTGGGGATTTAAAGTATTGAATATTTTCATTTTCGTAGTGATCCCCATTACACAACTTGGCTTTACTTCCTGGCTGATCGGCTACCTTGTATTTGGATTATTTGCCGGTTTTGTCCTGAGTATTGTATTCCAGCTGGCCCATACCGTAGAACATACGCATTTCCCGCATGCGGATGATCATAACCGGATGGAAGATGAATGGGCGATTCACC
>DAORKK010000234.1:0-4616 GCA_035439525.1 Chitinophagaceae bacterium | reverse complement strand
GAAGTGATCAGCGGCCTCTCAGAAAAAGAAGCCCGCTTTGAAGCACAACGCTGCCTGAGTTGTGGAAATTGTTTTGAATGTGATGGTTGTTTTGGTGCTTGTCCTGAAGATGCCATCATCAAATTAGGCAAGGGGAACCGGTATAAGTTCAATTACAATGCCTGCACTGGTTGTGCGGTTTGTTATGAGCAATGTCCCTGTCATGCAATAGATATGATTTCTGAACCTGTTAATTCTACTACAGATGTCAAATAAAAATAAATCAGTCGCCACCATTGATGGCAATGAAGCCGCGGCCTATGTGGCCTACCGCATCAACGAGGTTTGTGCGATTTATCCCATTACGCCTTCTTCCAATATGGCGGAACTGGCCGATGAATGGGCAGCTAAAGGAACAAAAAACATCTGGGGTAACGTTCCCGATGTAATTGAAATGCAGAGTGAAGGTGGTGCCGCAGGAACGGTACACGGCGCCCTGCAGACCGGTTCACTGACCACTACGTTTACCGCTTCCCAGGGTTTGATGCTGATGCTGCCCAATATGTATAAGATTGCCGGTGAATTAACCGCCACCGTTTTCCACGTGGCAGCCCGTTCATTGGCCGCACAGGGTCTATCCATCTTTGGTGATCACCAGGATGTGATGGCCGCCCGTACCACCGGCTTTGCCATGCTGGGATCCGCCAGTGTTCAGGAAGCCCATGACTTTGCGCTTATCTCCCAGGTGGCTTCCCTGAAATCAAGAATACCCTTTGTACACTTCTTTGACGGGTTCCGTACTTCTCACGAAGTAAATAAACTGGAACTGCTGAGTGATGATCAGATCCGGTCCATGGTGCCCGATGACCTGGTGATTGCCCATCGTGGACGGGGGTTGAATCCGGATCATCCTTTTATACGTGGTACGGCCCAGAATCCCGATGTGTATTTCCAGGGTCGCGAAACCGTGAATACTTTCTATAATAATACACCGGGTATTGTACAGGACGTGATGGATGATTTCGAAAAAATGACCGGACGTAAATACCAGTTATTTGAATACAGCGGAGCCGCAGATGCAGAACGCGTGGTGATCGTTATGGGTTCCGGTGGTGAAACGGTAATCGAAACCGTGAAGGCGCTGCAGAAAGCTGGCGAAAAAGTGGGAGTACTGCATGTACGTCTCTTCCGTCCTTTCTCCATGGATCATTTTGTAAAAGCCATTCCGGTCAGCACAAAGATCATTGGTGTGCTGGATCGTACCAAGGAATCAGGGGCAGCCGGCGAACCGATGTACCAGGATGTACTGGCCTCCATGGTGGAAGCTTTCCAGTTGGGAAAAATTAAAACATTACCGAGAATCGTTGGTGGCCGTTACGGACTTTCTTCTAAAGAATTTACCCCGGCCATGGTGAAAGCGGTATATGATGAATTGAAAAAAGATAATCCGAAGAATGGTTTCACGGTTGGAATTAATGATGACGTAACCTTTACCAGTCTTGAATTTGATCCGGAATATAAACTGGATGAATCAGCCTGGAGACAGGGACTTTTCTTTGGTCTGGGTGCGGATGGTACCGTTGGTGCCAATAAGAACACAATTAAGATTATCGGGGAGAATACGGATCTGTTTGCCCAGGGATATTTTGTGTATGACTCCAAAAAATCAGGAGCAAGAACTGTATCTCACCTGCGTTTTGGTCCCGAACCGATACGCGCGCCTTACCTGATTTCCAAAGCCGACTTTATAGCCTGTCACCAGTTCAATTTTGTAGAGAAAGTGGAAATGCTGGAGTTTGCCAGTACAGGTGCCACCTTCCTGCTGAACAGTCCTTTTGATAAGGATGAAGTCTGGAGTAAATTGCCCGGTCAGGTACAACAGCAGATTATTGATAAGCATATCACCGTATATGTGATCGACGCCACCACGGTGGCCCGCGAAACCGGTATGAGTGGCCGGATCAATACAATCATGCAGACCTGTTATTTCGCTTTGTCCGGTGTACTGCCGAAAGACGATGCGATCAAGCAGATCAAGAAAGCGATTGAAAAAACATATTTCAAAAAAGGCCCGAAAGTGATTGAGCAGAACTTCAAGGCCGTGGATGCCACACTGGCGCACCTGTATCAGGTGGAGATTCCGGCTAAAGCATCTGCTGCCATGGTTGAACTGCTGACGGTTTCGGATAAAGCACCTGCTTTTGTGAAAGATGTGACGGCTATGATGATGTCGGGTCACGGGGATGATATTCCGGTGAGTAAAATGACCATCGACGGAACTTATCCGAGCGGGACCACGCAATGGGAAAAGAGAAATGTGTCCGACCTGGTGCCGTTGTGGGAACCGGATCTTTGTATCCAGTGCGGTAACTGTGCTTATGTATGTCCGCACAGTTGTATCCGTGCCAAGTTCTATCATGAGAATCACCTGGAAAAAGCACCGGAAGGATTTAAATCCGCCCCGATCAATGCCAGAGGTTTCCCTGAAACCAAGTATACTCTCCAGGTATATATTGAAGATTGCACCGGTTGTAATTTATGTGTGGAGGTTTGCCCGGCTACTGAGCCCACCAATCGTGCCCATAAAGCGATCAACCTGGTGGATAAAGACCCGATCCTTAAGCAGGAACAGAAAAGCATTGAGTTCTTTGAGAACGTGCCTTGGAATGACCGGTCAAAAATTGATTTTTCCACCGTACATGGTGCCCAGTTCCTGGAACCGCTGTTCGAATTCTCCGGCGCCTGTGCCGGTTGTGGTGAAACACCTTACCTGAAGCTGTTGTCCCAATTATTCGGAGACCGGTTACTTGTTGCGAATGCAACGGGTTGCTCTTCTATCTATGGCGGAAACCTGCCTACCACCCCATGGGCGGTAAATAAAGAAGGACGCGGACCGGCCTGGAGCAACTCGCTGTTTGAAGACAATGCCGAGTTTGGATTGGGTATGCGGATCACGGCTGATAAGCAACTCATTGTGGCACATCAATACCTGGATGAACTGAAGGGTGACCTGGGTGAAGGATATGTAAAAGAAATTGTGGAAGCGAAACAAACCCTCGAGTCAGAACTGGTGGATCAAAGAGTCCGGGTGGATGATTTAATGGAAAAACTGAGATCCATTGACAAACCTGCAGCGAAGCATCTGCTCTCAGTAGCGGACCAGCTGGTACGTCGCAGTGTATGGCTGATTGGTGGCGACGGATGGGCTTATGATATAGGCTATGGAGGTCTGGACCATGCGCTGGCAAGCGGACGGAACATTAACGTACTCGTACTTGATACCGAAGTATATTCCAATACGGGAGGTCAGTCCTCTAAGTCAACACCGACAGCGGCTACCGCAAAATTTGCAGCCGGTGGTAAAACAGGTGGTAAAAAGGACCTGGCGATGCAGGCGATCTCTTACGGTAACGTATATGTGGCAAGAGTGGCATTTGGCGCCAATCCGCAACAGGCCCTGCTGGCCATGCGGGAAGCAGAAGCCTATGATGGACCATCATTGATCCTTGCTTACAGCCATTGTATTGCTCACGGGTATGATCTGAAAAACGGACTGGATCAGCAACAAAAAGCGGTCTCCAGTGGCCACTGGCCGCTGCTGCGCTACAACCCGATGCTGCGGAAGAAAAATCAGAACCCGTTTGTGCTGGATTCCACCAGGCCGACGATTACGTTGAAAGACTATACCTATAATGAACTGAGGTATAAAGTACTCACGATGACAAATCCTGAAGTAGCTGAACACCTGATGAATCATGCGCAGGACCTGGTGAACCTGAAATGGAAAACCTATGAAGAACTGGCAACGAAGAAGGCCAGTGATTTTGTCCCTATAGGATAAGCCTGTCGCATGTTACATGCGCGGGAAGAATTAAGTAAATCTAAATTGTCCTGAAGTGGCCATAAGCTTCAGGACAATTGTATAAAAAACAAGTATATGACACTCCAATCCACTTACATGGGGCTGAAACTGAATTCACCCATTATTGTTTCTGCCTGCACTTTGTCCGAACAGCTTGATAATATCGTAAAAATGGAAGATAATGGTGCGGGTGCCGTGGTGATGTTTTCCCTGTTCGAAGAGCAGATAAGGAAGGAAGAAGCGAGGATGAATACCGTGATGTCTGAAACCTCGTATGCATTCCCGGAGGCATTGGATTATTTTCCTGACCTCGATGATTTTAATGTGGGGGTGGATGAATACCTGGAGAATATCCGGAAAGCGAAGGAACGCGTGAATATTCCCATTATTGGCAGCCTGAACGGGATTACAACCGAGGGTTGGATTGATTACTCCAAACAGATCGAACAGGCAGGTGCGGATGGACTGGAAGTGAATATATTCTTTATCCCGGCAGATATAACGATGTCTTCTTCCGAAGTGGAGCATCGTTACCTGAATATCATTGAGGCGATTAAAACGAATGTGAAGATTCCGGTGGCTGTGAAATTAAATCCTTATTTCAGTGCAACAGGTAATATGGCCATGCGTATGAAAAACTCCGGTGCCGATGCCCTGGTATTATTTAACCGGTTTTATCAACCGGATTTTGATATCAATGAGCTGGTGCTCAAAACAGATCTGCATTACAGTGAACCCAGCGAGATCCGTTTGCCGTTGTTATGGATTGCCTTAT
>DAORKK010000233.1:0-4619 GCA_035439525.1 Chitinophagaceae bacterium | reverse complement strand
CACCCAGATAACCGAGCGTTTTATCATCTACTCCTTTGATCAGGCAACCACCATATAGAATCTTTTCCTTATTGAACCAGATTACAATATTATCAACTGTATGTCCTTCACCCGGGTAGTAGGTTTCAAAGCGATACTGACCAGCCTGGAACACAGTATCACGGCTCATCAGGAACTCAGCCCTGGGCTCATTGTTCTTACGAGACCATTCATCCGTCAGTTTTGTGGTATAAGTCCGGATTCCCTGTTGACGGTAATATTCCAGTCCGGCCGTTTTATCGCTATGCCAATGTGTGGCAAAACAAAGGGTTACTTTCTGCCGGTGCCTTACTGCTATACTATCGAGCAGGGGCTGAAACTGGGTGGTATCCCAGGGCGTATCAAAGAGAACAACACCTGCCTTCGTTACGAGGTACATTCCGTTGGCCGGGACCTGGCTGTTTTCATAGGTATTATAGGTGGTGTAAATATAAAAATCACCGGTGAGAGGGGTGATCTTTAGTTTGGGTTCACTGTTTTGGGCCTGACTATTCACCAGGCTGACAAGAAGGAGGAGGAGCAGAATGATTATACGCATCGGATTTTTTTGTCGGGAAGTAAAGATAGAAAACCCCTTTCAAAGGGATGACAGACCGAGAAGTTTTTCCAGTTCGCGGAATGCAGCTTGCTGGTTTGCAGGTTGCCGGTCTATATCCAAGCCGTATTGTACGATACCTTTGAGGTTATCATCTTTCAGGACAGCGATGTGAAATAACGCATCACAGGCATGATAGCGGACCAGGTAGTCAATCTCCAGGTTTGTTACAATGGCAAACAGAGGTTCAATGGATTTTTTCGTCCCTTTATCACCCAGCGCACGCCATATCTGATACTGGTCACCGCCTTTCCAGAGGCCATAGGCATTATCCGGATAGCTGCTGATAATATCAAGGAGCTGATTTTCTGTAAACTTGTTGAACTGCAGGAAGAGTTGGTCGCCTTCCTGTTCGTAGCGGGCCTGGAATTTTTCGTATTCGGACATAAATTAAAATCGGATTATTCTTAAATAAACCAGAACCTCTTACAGCATCAGCTTCGTTTTCGGTAAAGCCGTGGCAGCCCGTTGCCTTAATTCCTTTATGTATTCTTCAGAAAAGGCATTGTCAAAAAGAATCAGCTCTTTCAGGTTTTTTAAACTGAAGATTTCCTCCGGCAGTTGCTCCAGTTGGCAACCTCCAAAACTCAGTTCCTTCAGTTTCTGCAGTTTCCCGATACTGGCCGGTACTGTTTTTATCCGGTGGTCAGTGAGATACAGGATCTCACAGTTGACCAGTTGACCGATCGCTGCCGGGATACTGTCCAGAACTACGCCATGCTGATGCCCGTTCAGGATAAGCGCTCTGACCTGCTCGGGCTTTTTCAATGCCAAATGCACCGAGTTGCATTCGGTGCATTGACTATAACTTTTCAGGGAAAGCACCAGCAGGCAGAACAGCAGGTATTTTTTCATACTGTTTATTATGCAATATACTACAGTCCGGAGAACCCACTGGCAAAGTTCAGGCTTCCCGGGAGTAACGGTTTTGCATTACTTAGGGGCCGGGTACCGAGCCCTGATCCCGCTTACGGGCAGAGTACGGTTACTTTTAAATAGGTGGCTGGTATAGATGTTCGGTTTTCACCACCGCTTTTATTCTGACTGTTAAAAAGTTCTTCCAGTTCCTGCTGCAAATCACCTGCTTTGCCGTTTTTTTCTGCAGCTTCAAATGCATTCATGGTAGGCCCGTAATAGTTTTTAAAATTATTCACCAGTATGGATGGGGCATAGTCTGCCTGGAACGTAAATATTTCTTTTGAGAAGCTTATATTTTCTTTTGGTATTCCCGCCGTTTCAAAACGCCTGATAACTTCATCTTCCACTCCCCAGCGCATCGGACTGATAAAACCTTCCGGGGGAGCCGGTGTAAATGCGGAACTGATCTTCAGTATCTGGGCAACCAGGGTCGGATCACCCGGTATCCAGTTGCCCATTACAATGCGGCCGCCTTTACGTGTAACACGGACCATTTCTGTTGCAGTATCCAGCGGGCGTGGGGCAAACATGGCTCCAAAGATGCTGATGACCAAATCATAGGTTGCATCTTTCAGACCCTGCATATCCATCACATCCCCCTCGAGAATTTTACAGGAACCGGCCACCCCTTCGTATTTTGCGCGTACATTACCGGCTTCAACCAGATTGTGGGCAATGTCAAGACCCGTCACTTGTGCACCGAGTTTTGCCGCTGGTATGGCGGTGTCGCCATCACCACAACCAACGTCTAAAATTTTCATACCGGGTTGGATATCGAGTGTAGCTACAAGTGCTGCCGAGCTTTCACGCATTGTTTCGGCTATTTTTGTGAAATCACCTTTCTCCCAAAGTGCTTTGTTTGGATTCATTGGTTTAATGTTTAGAGGTAAGAGTAAATAACTGTTTAATTACAGAACGAAAATAGTGGCTGTAATGAAACCGGTCTTTGCTCTGAAGTCCTCCTGTTTTGCTGTGAGGTTCAGGAAACCAACGATTGTTTGGCGCCGACGGGGGTGATACCGAACCGTTGTTTAAAGCAGCGGCTGAAATGAGAGTTGTTTTCGAATCCGCTTTCGAAAGCGGCCTCCGCCACGGTCTTTCCCGTATTTTTTAATAAAGTCATGGAGTGTTGTAACCGTTTTTCAAGCAGCCATTTGCCAGGGGTGGAGTTAAACTGTTTTTGAAAATCCCTTTTAAAGGCGGAAAGACTCCTGTTGGATAAGGCTGCATATTGTTCCATTTTAAGGTTAAAACAATAGTTGTCCTGCATGATTCTTTCCAGGGTAACTGAATGGGGTTCGTTCATCATGGAGCAGAAATACGAAAGTAACTCTGCATTATCCCGGTTGTCTGCTATATTCAGGATCAATTCTCTGAATTTCAATTCCAGTAAAGAGGGATCGGGGGAGCTGGTGCCGGCAAAATAGGCATACATCGAAATGAAAAAAGATTTCAGCGTTTCCGTAGCAGCAATAGGTATAACCGAACCATAAGGATTGTCGGATTTGGGTATGGGGGCCGACCGGCTCTTCAATGTTTCGCAAATAAACTGGTCAGGTATAAAAAACAGCACCAGGCAAAAACCAATATCAAAAAACTGCTCCAGGATACATGCTCCTTTCCGTACAAGTACACAACTGCCATCACTTATTTCGTAAGAACCGTTTGTGGTGTGCCATACTTTTTCCCTTCCAGGACATAGAAAATATAATTTTCATGGCTCCAGAGACCAGCAAACTTCTCTTTCATCAGCCGGGCTTCAGGCGGGCAATTGAAAATAGTAATCAGGGAATCGCCACAGCTGAATTGCTTACAGTACTGGGGATAATGCAACACTCGTTCCTGGAAATTAACCATAGTAATCCGCTTGATTCTAAATATATCAATTTCCCCAGATATTTCCGGGGAAATTAAAAATGAGCGGGATCATCCGGGCTATTTTCGCTGAATACAATACGAGGTAATATGTTGAATTTGATTATTGTCATCAAACTCGTAAATATCACACGCTGAAACAAATGAAATCCGTTTCTCGTCTCTTAAAAATTCAGCTGTTCCATTAATTACGACTTTGTTACTTTCAGTAATCACATTCAATGTTTTGAAGACAGTCGTCACGGATTGAAAATAGTTGCCAACTTGCTTACATTGGTCAAGAATTGCCTTCCTGCCATTAAAGCGGTCTTCTTCGACAACAGTCCAGACTGCGTTTTCCGAAATGAATGGGTTTGCTTTTTCAAATTCACCGTTTGAAAAAGCTTTGGCTATTTCTGTTTTCGTCATGTTGGCTGATTGAATGAATGTTGACGATTGAATTATAAAAGTAATGCGAACAGCGTTCTTAGTACATGGGTGTATTCTCCGGGCACCCACTGGCCATACCGGAAAATCGGAATGCCGACTTGAACCAGGGCCGGCTTTGTTGGTTACAAAATCTTGATTAAGATTATTTTTATGATCAATGTGGAATCGGGGGATACATTCGAGGGGTATGCTTTCCGTTTAACTAATCCGGGATGCGCAATCAGTTGCCGGACCTCTCCTTCCCGCATCCCTCTGAGACCTTCGTCCACCGCATTTGTCGCCTGGTTGCCACCGATCAGGACTTTTACCGGAATCTTTGATTTTTCATTTGAATAAAGAACGGTTCCATCTGAATAGGAGGTTGTTTCAAGCAGTAAAACCTCCTGACCCGCTTTCGCTTTTTGTCCGGTCCCTTTTTGAATGATTTTATATTTTAGACCGGTTCCGGTGATAACATAATCAGTGCCCGCACCGGAGGACTTCTCAAGCCTGCTCCGGCTGCCACAACTCAGGAAGAAGCAGGAGCATACATATAATAAAATCAGTCTCATTTTCTCTTTTAATTACAGGTAGCTTTAAGTCGTACGTAAATGCTGCTTAGACTTTATTTTGGCGATGACTTTGGATCATTTAAGTTCTGAAAGTATTATTTTTTTAAAAATCTAAATAATTTTAACGTTTGGAATTTCTCAACATCCTCCCGCACTGGGTATGGCATAAATCACATCGCCTGAAACAGATAAGTTGAAAACCTTACCTTCTA
>DAORKK010000232.1:0-4639 GCA_035439525.1 Chitinophagaceae bacterium | reverse complement strand
TTTTGGCGATATGCTCTATTATTTTGTGCTGGACGGACTCATGGCCTTTTCCGCCGGACTGACTTTATTCACCCGTATTTAATTATTTTTGAACCAGATTAATATTACATCCCATGGCAAAAGCGGCAAAAGCTAAGAAATCAATTATTACAGACCACGCTTACAGTTTCTTCCGGAATTATATCAATAACGCCTCCCCGGTGGGTTTTGAAACCTGGGGGCAGAAACTCTGGATCGAATACCTGAAACCTTATGTGGACAGTCACTATGTAGATTCCTATGGAACAGCTGTTGGCGTGATCAATGCCGGTCACCCGTTTAAAATAGTCATAGAAGCCCACGCGGATGAGATCAGCTGGTTCGTAAACTATATAACCGCTGACGGCCTGATTTACCTCAAAAGAAACGGTGGTGTGGATCACCAGACAGCACCAGCTTCCCGTGTATTGATCCATGGAAAAAAAGGACCCGTTAAAGCGGTATTCGGATGGCCCGCCATCCATACCCGGCTCAATCCCGATACAAAAGAAACCAGTCCCCGTACCGATAATTTATGGCTGGATTGTGGGGCCCGCAATAAAAAAGAAGTAGAAGCACTTGGTATCCATATCGGTGCCGTGGTGACCTACCAGGATGGGTACGATGAACTGGCCAACGGAAACCTGATCGGACGTGCCTTCGATAACCGCGTCGGCGGATTTATGATCGCCGAAGTTGCACGCCTGCTTAAGGAAAATAAAAAGAAACTACCCTTTGGATTATATATTGTGAATGCCGTACAGGAAGAGATCGGTTTAAGGGGAGCCGAAATGATCGCCCGCCGGATCAAACCGAATATTGCCATCGTGACCGATGTAACCCACGATACCACCACCCCGATGATCAATAAAAATATTGAAGGGGATGTGAGCACCGGTAAAGGTCCTTCACTGGCTTATGCTCCGGCTGTACATAACAAACTGTTAGCCCATGTGGAGAAAGTGGCGGCTGATAAAAAGATCCCGGTTCAATGGCGGGCCCTCAGCCGCAGCACCGGCACCGATACTGATTCTTTCGCTTATTCAAATGATGGCTGCCCATCCGTGCTGATCTCCATTCCCCTGCGTTATATGCACACAACGGTGGAAATGCTGCACAAAGATGATATCGAGAACACCATCAAACTGATGTACGAAACATTATTATCCCTGTCTCCGAAAACCAACCTGAATTACCTGTGATTCATTCCCTGCTCTATCTTGACCCCGGAAGCGGCAGTTACCTGGTACAGGCCCTGATTGGTGCCCTGCTTGGAATCGTGATGTTTTTTAAGAATATAAAAATGTACCTCCTTTCTTTATTCAATCGTTTATTCAAAAAACCAAAGGATGAATGAAAAGCCGGTTGCTTTACCATCATCTTTCCGGGATCCTGCGGGCTATATGTTCCGCCAGGATCAGTTGATTTACCGGCTGATTACACAAGCCGGACAACCGGCCTATGACGGGCTGATGAAGAGCGGCCTTTACGCAACCCTTACGGCCAAAAAACTCCTGCTGCCGCATGCAGAAATGCCGGCCTCCTTCCAGGGAACTGATGCTTATAAAATTATTTTACCGGAGCAACTCCCCTTTATCAGTTATCCCTGGGAATGGTCTTTTTCCCAGTTACAGGATGCCGCCCTGCTGACACTGGAAACAGCAAAGACCGCTTTGGACCATGGCATGTCACTGAAAGATGCAACTCCATACAATATACAATGGCTTAGCGGCTCACTGATTTTTATAGACACACTTTCCTTTGAGCCGTATACTGAAGGGCAGCCCTGGATCGCCTACAGGCAGTTTTGTGAATCATTTCTCTCCCCGCTCCTGCTGATGCATTACCGTAAACACTCATTGCATTCGCTTCAACTGGCATGGCCCGATGGGATTCCGTTGCAAATCACCCGCTCCCTTCTTCCCTGGAAGAGCCGGTTTTCTGTGCTGACCTGGATGCATATCCACCTGCACGGTAAATATGCGGCAAAGACAGGTGCAGCAAAAGAAAAAAAGGCCGTACTCCCGCTGGCTAAATTCAGGCAACTGCTCAGCAGCCTGGAGATGCTGATCCGTTCACTGAAACTGGAAGAGAAAGGAACGACCTGGGGCGATTATTACACCGAAGCCGCCACCCGCAATGATTATCTCGGGCAAAAAGAAAAAATCATCAGGGACTGGACGGAAGCAATGACTGATATAAAAAAGGTGGTGGATGTTGGAGCCAATAATGGCTGTTTTTCTTTACCCCTCGCAGAAAAAGGATTTTTTACCGTTGCGGCAGATGGAGATCCTGTAGCCATCAATAAACTGTACAAAAATATCCGGACCGGTCATTTAAAAAACATGATCCCGCTGATCATTGACTTCATGCACCCTTCTCCCGCCATGGGACTGGGAAACCAGGAAAGGACTTCTTTCCTGGAACGGATCGGAAAGGATAATCTTGGACTTTGTCTTGCTTTTATACATCATCTCTGTCTCGGAAAAAATATTCCCCTGTCACGGGTAGCTGAGTTATTTGCTGCCTCCTGCCGGCAGCTGATCATTGAATTTGTCCCTAAAGCCGATGAGAAAGCTCAACTGATTCTGAATGGTAAAAAAGATATCTACCCTGATTATCATCAGGGTGGATTTGAGCAGGCTTTTTCGGAGTATTTTATCATTGAAAAAAAGGCCACTGTACCAGGTTCAGTCCGTGTTTTATATCAATTAATATTAAAATGAACCGCTTCCTGCACTATATAAAAAACAGTAAAGCCGTTTACCTTCATCTCCTGTCTGTCTTTTTTGTAGTACATGGCTATACAGAAAACTTCCCCATCATTTCCGCCCGGGATGCCGGGCTGTTATTATTGGTATACCTCGGTGTTGGCCTGGTACTTTACGGACTGGCCTGGCTGATTCTGCGTAAACCGGCCGGGGCCCATCTGTATGCTACCGGACTGATGGCGGTACAGTTCTTTTTTGGTGCCCTTATCGATTTTCTTAGAGGATTGACTCCCCATTCTTTTCTCAGCAGTTATACCTTTATTCTTCCTTTTTTATCTGTCATACTGATTACCGGGCTGTTCCTGCTTAAGCGAAGCAAGCGGCTGTTCACCCGGACCAAAGTATACCTGACGACCCTATTGGTTATTCTCATACTGGCCGATACAGTCCTGCTGGGTTATAAACGAATGAGCAGCCGGACTGATCAGGTAACAAAAACCGGGAACATAAATATTTGTACCGGTTGTCCTAAGCCGGATATTTATTTAATCCTGGCCGACGGATACCCCGGACAAAGGAGTCTGCAAGAAAATTTCAATTTTGATAACACACCTTTCCTTGATTCATTAAGGAGCCGCGGATTTTTTATCGTTGACAGCAGTCATAGTAATTATAATTTCACCCCTTTCTCCGTTTCGTCCATGCTGGATATGAATTTCCTTACCGGCATAAAGGGCTTCAACAGTAATAAGGAAGATATGGCGTTGTGCTACAAAACCATAAAAAACAGCCAGACTTTCAGGATATTATCCGCCTATGGCTATTCCCTTTATAATTATTCCATTTTTGATTTCAACGGTCAGCCTTCATTGGCCAAACCCACTTTTTTGCCCAACCGGACCACCCTGATCACTGCACAAACATTTACGTCCCGGATTGAAAAGGAAATCGGCCATCACCTGGTCACTACCCTCCATCTTGAGCGGTTTATCCGCTTTGTCCGGATGCAGGACCTTGAAAACAACACCCGGCTGATGAAAGAAACCCGCCGGCAGGTAATAGAAAAAAACAATACCCCGAAATTTGTATACACGCACCTGGTGATGCCGCACTATCCCTATTATTACGACAGCAGCGGCAATCCCGTTTCCTACGAAATACTGGACGAACGCCATCATTCCAATAAGAAAGCATTTATCAGCTACCTGCATTACTCCAACAGGCAATTACTTAAACTCGTGGATGATATACGCCGGCATTCGGCCCGGCCACCGGTCATCCTGCTGATGAGTGACCATGGATTCCGTGAATTCCCTGAGCCTGTATCACCGGCGTATTATTTTAATAACCTCAATACACTGATTCTGCCGGATAGTAATTACAGCCGCTTTTACAAGGGCATGAGCAATATCAACCAGTTCAGTACGCTGTTCAATACCTTATTTGACCAGCAGCTTCCACTGCAGAAAGACTCAACCAGCGTACTGCAGGATTAAAAAATTAAACCCTATTTTTAGTATATGATACAGCCCTCCCGCATACTTGTACTTGCCCCGCATACGGATGACGGCGAACTCGGCTGTGGCGGGACAATCTCCCGGTTCTGCACCGAAGGCCGGGAAGTCTGGTATGCTGCTTTTTGTCTTTGCTCTGCTTCGTTACCCGGTCACCTGCCGGCAGACACCCTGGCCAGGGAATGTAAAAAGGCTACCGCTATTCTGGGCATTCCTCCGGACCGGTTAATTCTTTTTAATTATGAAGTAAGGCAACTCCCGCAATACCGGCAACAGGTACTGGAAGAATTATTACAATTGAATAAAACCATTCATCCGGATATGGTTCTGTTACCAGCTGCATCAGATGTCCACCAGGATCACCAGGTCATTCACCAGGAAGGATTGCGGGCCTTC